>JAQSWN010000156.1 GCA_029266615.1 Polyangiaceae bacterium | reverse complement strand
GATGACGAGGGGCGTATCCGGGCGCGGCGGCAAGGGGAGCTCGGCGCCCGCGCAGCTCACGAGCAAGAGCAGCGGCAGGCTTCCTTTCACACCCACGAGAGCGGATCGCGATCGCATGAAGAGACGTGGAAGGTGACTTGGTTGCCGGTAGCGGCCGTGAGGCGTTGGGCGAGGATCTGCAAGTAGCCGCGCTCCGTGTGCGTGTGCTCGGAGAGCACGACACTGCTGCCGCTCTGCACGCGCGCTCGCACGTCGTGGTGGCGCATCTCTCCGGTAACGAACAGGTCGAAGCCGGAAAGCTTCTCGAAAACCGAGCCCCCGGCGCCGGCGCACACGGCGACGCTTCGAATCTCCGCGGCACCGTCTGCGTGCTGCGGTGCAGCGGCCACCCGCAGCTGTGAGAGCCCGAGCTGCTGCTTCAGCCGCGCGACGGCGTCGCTGAGACGGAGCGGCTCTGGCAGCCGCACGAACCGCCCCGCACCGAAGCGCGCGTCCGCCGCGTGAGGAACGCACGGCGTCCGTGCCAGCTCCGCGCCGCCGAACGCGTCCAAGAGCCAGTCGTTCACCCCCCCGGGCGCGGCGTCCAGCGCGGTGTGCGGCGAGAACACGAAGATACCCGCGGCGACCGCCCTGACCGCGACCCGCTCCGCAGCCGAGCTTGCGCGTAGGCGCTTGAGGCCTTGGAAGATGGGTGGGTGGTACGCGACGATCAACTGGGCGCCCAGCGTTTCGGCTTCACTCAGCACCTCGGGATCCAGATCGATGGTGAGCACGGCGTGGGCGATGCGCGCGTTCGACGACGCTGACGGCTCCACCAGTAGCCCAACGTTGTCCCACGACTCCGCAAAAGCGAGGGGAGCGAGGCGCTCCAGCACCGAGAGCACTTCCAAAAGCGGGGCCGCCATGCGGCGATTGTAGTGCCAGACCTCGCGCAGTTTCGGTAGGCTTTCCGCCGTCCGAATGCGTTTCCTCGCTTGGCTCCGGCGCGTGCTCGTGGTGATCGTGCCGTTCGGCTTGCTCTCGCGGCACAAGCCGCGCCACTACCGGGAAATGCTGCGCGTCCTTTGGGAAAATCGCGGGCGGTGGCTGTACGCGCTGCGCATCTTGCGTCACGGGGTGTGCGACGGTTGCTCGCTCGGGCCGCGCGGCTTGAAGGACGACGTGTTGCCCGGCACGCACCTGTGCCTTTCGCGCCTCAAGCTGCTGCGGCTCAACACGATGGGCCCCATTGCCGACGAGCTGCTCACGGACGTGGCGCGCCTGGAGAAGCTCACCAACGAGGAGCTGCACCACCTCGGGCGGGTGCCGTACCCACTCCTTCGTCGCCAGGGGGAACGCGGATTTTCACGGGTGTCTTGGGACGAAGCGCTGGCGCTCATCGCGCGGTCGTGGCGCGACGCGGACCCGAATCGCGTCGGTGTGTTCTTGACCAGCCGCGGGCTGACGAACGAGACGTACTACACCGCTCAAAAGCTCTCGCGCGTGGGCGGCACGCCGCACGTGGACACCTGCGCTCGGCTCTGCCATGCAGCGTCTTCGGTGGGTCTTAAGGAGACGCTCGGGTTCGCGGCCCCGACCTTGAGCCTCAGCGACTGGCTAAAAGCGGAGCTGATCGTGATCATCGGCTCCAATTTGCCGAACAACCAGCCAGTTTCGACCAAGTACCTGCGCGCCGCGCGGCGGCGGGGGGCACGCATCGTCGTGGTCAATCCGTTTCGCGAGCCCGCACTGGAGCGATACTGGATCCCGAGCGTGCCGACCTCGGCCTTGTTCGGCACCAAGCTGATGGACGATTACTTCCCGGTGCGGCCGGGTGGCGACATCGCGTTCATGAGTGGCGTCCTCAAAGCGCTAGACGAGCTGGGCGGTTGGGACGAAGCGTTCGTCGCTCAGCAAACCAGCGGCGCCGCGGAGCTCCGCGCCCACTTACGCGCGCAATCCTTCGCCGAGCTGTGCGCGGACTCGGGCATCGAGGAGGCCGAGCTTCGCCGGTTCGCAAAGACGTACGCCGGCGTGACCCGCGCGGTGTTCGTCTATTCGATGGGCCTGACTCAGTACGAGTTCGGCGTGGACAACGTGCGTATGGTCGTGAGCCTGGCCCTTGCGCGTGGCATGATCGGCCGTCCGGGCACGGGCGTGATGCCGATTCGCGGCCATTCCGGCGTCCAAGGCTCGGCGGAGTGCGGAGCGGATCCGGAGAAGCTCCCCGGCGCCGTCGCGCTGACGAGCGAGAACATCGCGCGGGTCGAGCGAGCGTGGAGCCACCGCATTCCTCACGAGAAGGGACTCCGCGCGGCCGAGCTCTTGGACCGCGCCGGGGACTCGGGGCTCGACGTCCTGTACCTGATCGGTGGCAACCACTTGGAGACGATGCCGGATCGCAAGCACGCTCGCCGCGCGCTCTCTCAGGTGAAGCTGCGCGTGCACCAAGATATCGTTCTCAACACTTCCACCCTGCTGGAGGCGGAGGAAGCCGTGCTCGTATTGCCGGCGCAGACGCGCTACGAGCAGCGCTCCGGGGGAACCAGCACCTCCACGGAGCGGCGCATCCGCTTCACCCCCGAAATCCCAGGCCCGCGCCTAGCCGAGGCCAAGCCGGAATGGGAGATCCCGTGCCTCATCGGCCTCGCGCTCACCCTCGAAAAGGAGGGCGACTGGGTACAGTGGGGCGGTCCTCAGCTCGGTGGTGACGGCTTTCCAACGCCGGACGGCAAGGCGCACTTCAGCCGCGTGCAGGTGCCGCGCGTCGACGTGCCCCTCGGTCAATTCTTGCTCACGTCACGCCGGGGCAAGCAGTTCAACTCCATGACGTACGGGCAGCGTGACCCGCTCACGAATGGCACGCCGCGCGACGCGATCTTGATGGACGCGCGAGACTGGGCCGAGCTCGGCATCCGGGAAGGGGAGCGAGTGCGCGTCCGCAGCGCCGCGGGGACGCTCGAAGGAACGGCCAGCACGGGGCCGTGTCGTCGCGGTCACGCGCAAGCGTTTTGGCCCGAGTGCAACGCGCTCTTGGCTCGCAAATACGACCCCGCTTCGGGCGAGCCGGACTACAACACGACCGTGCGAATCGAGCGTGCTTCTTGACGGAGAGCGAGCGTGTCGCCTCCGTTCTGGCGCTGCAGCTCGTGAATGGCGTCGCTCGCGAACGGGACGAAGAAGTGGCGGTCGAAGCGCCATTTCACATCCAGCTCGACGGGGAGACGCTGGCCGTCACGATGCGCACCCCGGGCCACGACGACGAGCTCACGGCCGGCTTCCTGCTCGCGGAGGGGCACGACCCGCGCGGCATCGCCGGCGGTCGCGTCGTCAAGCGCGGAACCCTCAGCAGCGCTGCGTGCGGCGTCTGCGGGCGGGACGACGTGGAGGAGCTGGTGGCGCGCCTCGGCCCCGTGACCGCTCCGACCCAGTTCGACCCTCGGATCGTGCTGGATGCGATGCAGACCTTGCCCGCGCACCAACCTGTGTTCGCGCGCACGGGCGGCCTCCACGCGGCCGCGCTCTTCACCGCCAAGGGTGAGCTCACGGTGGCGCGCGAGGACGTCGGCCGCCACAACGCGGTGGACAAGGTGCTCGGCCGCGCCGCGCTCGACGGACTGTTGCCGCTGTCCGAGCATTTTCTGGCCGTGAGCGGCCGCACCAGCTTCGAAATCGTGCAGAAGGCCGTCGCCGCGGGCGTACCGGCCCTGGTCGCGATCTCAGCGCCCAGCTCGCTCGCCGTCGAGCTGGCGGAGCGATTCCGGGTGCTCTTGGTCGGCTTCGCGCGGGGCAACGGCTGCACGGTTTACGCCGGTCGCTTCCGGTTGCTCGGGGAGACCTGAAGCCCGTTGGATAACTTCACCCATAGCTTGGCCGGCATGTTGGTCGCGGAAGTCGTGTGCACCATGCGTCAGGAGACGCGCCAGCACGTACGCGCCGCGCTGTACCTGGCGAGCGCGCTCGGCAACAATCTGCCCGACAGCGACATTCTGTACAGCTGGATGGACGGGCCGAAGCCGCTCGGCAGCCTGCTGCACCATCGCGGGCACACGCACACGCTCGCGATCGCGCTGCCGATGGCGTGGCTGCTCGGCTTCGTCATCTGGCGCTGGTTCCGGCGGCGTCATGCGGACGCAGGCGTTGCCGAGAAGCGCCTCATCTTCGGGCTCTCCATCGCCGGACCCGCGTTCCACCTGCTCCTGGACTTCGGCAACAACTACGGGGTGCACCCGTTCTGGCCCGCGACGGGGCGCTGGTTCTACGGAGACAGCATCTTCATCGTCGAGCCCCTGTGGCTGGCGGTGCTCGTGCCCATCTTGGCGCGAGCTATCGCGCGGCGCTGGCTGCGGATCGTACTCTGGGTGGTGCTGGTGGCGGTGCTGGCGGCCTACTGGTACCTGCCGTTTTTTTCCTGGACCGCGCGCCTCTGCTTGCTGTCGGTTGCGGGGTTGTCGCTGCTGGTGTCGCGGCAGGCGAACGCCCCCGTGCGCGCAGCCTACGGGGTGGTGGGGGCGGTCTGCATCGCCCTGGTGTTCGCCGTCGCGTCATGGCGCGCCAAATCGAACCTGCGCGAGGCGGCTCAAGCGGCGTTTCCGGCGCTCGCCGTGCACGACATTTCGACTGCGCCCTTGCCGGGCAACCCTCGCTGTTGGGAGGGCCTGCTCGCTGGCGAACAGAGCGGCGTGTACCGCGTCTTACGCGCCACGATAGCGCTCGGCGGTGGACCGGCCGCATGCATCGCCGGGAACGACACGGCCCCGACCGCGCCGGTCAGTCGCTTGGACCGCGCGGACCGCGGCGGCGTGCGCTGGCGCACGGAGTATTCGGCGGAGATCAGCGCGCTTTCGAAGCTCCGCCGAGAAGACTGCCGCTTCGCGGCCTTGCTCCACTTCGCGCGGTTGCCGTACGTCTCGAAGGACGGTCGGCACGCCGGCGATTTACGTTACGACCGCCAGCCGGGCTTGGACTTTTCGGACATGGAGCTGCCGGCGAAGCCAAGCGAGGGGAGCTGCCCGAAGCTCGTGCCCGGCTGGGGCGAGCCGCGCGGCGAGCTCTTTCCGCCGTAACCAGGCCGACGGAAGGAGTCTTGCTCATTGCCAGCACCGATCCGGCTTGCTCCCGGGGGAAGGCGTAGCAATAGTCGCCCCGTGCCGCGTTCGCCCGTCACCGGAAGCCTGCTTTTAATAGGCTTTACGCTCTTGGGAATGTCGTGCGGGGCGCGCACCGGCCTTTCGATTCCGGACCTCACGTGCAACACGGAGGGCCAAGCGCGGTCCTGCGCGGATGGCTGCGGTGAGGGCACGCAAACCTGCGCCGGGGGGCTTTGGAGCGAGTGCGAGGTGCCCGTAGTCACGCGCAGCTGCTCGGACGGCTGCGGGCAAGGCGAGGAGCGGTGTGAGAGCGGCGCTTGGCAGCCGTGCGTGGTGCCGCTCGTGCAGCGAGATTGCCGCAGCGTCTGCGGTATGGGGCACGAGACCTGTCGCGCCGGTGGCGTCTGGGGAGCGTGCGATGCGCCGCTGCCGAACCCGCCCGTGCTCTCCGCCACGGTTCGGGATTTTTCGCCGCTCACGCACCCGGACTTCGAGGCCTCGTACAAGACCGGCCTCGACACGGGCATCGTCGAAAACATGCTCGGGGAGGACGACAAGCCGGTGTACGCAAGCCTGTCTCGCACCCAAAGCACGTCTGGGCGGCAGAATTTCGACAAGTGGTACCACGACGATCCCGTCAATGTGTCCAAGTCGTTGCCATTGCCGCTCTTGCCGTCCAGCACGGAGCCCGGGCTCTTCGAGTACGACAACCCCAATTTCTTCCCCATCAATGGGGACCTGTTCGGCAACGAGGGTCGGGGTAACAACTTCCATTTTACGCTCGAGGCAAGCACGCGCTTCGAATACCGGGGCGGGGAAGTCTTCTCGTTTTCGGGAGACGACGACATGTGGGTGTTCGTGAATCGCCGGCTCGCCATCGATCTCGGCGGGCTTCACACGCGGCTCTCCGCCGAAATCAAGCTCGACGAGATTGCCGGACCGCTCGGGCTGGAGCGCGGCGGCGTGTACCCGCTACATTTCTTTTTTGCGGAGCGCCACACCAGCGCCTCCACGTTTCGGATCCGCACCACCATCGCGGATCCCGGCTCCTGCGACTGAGCCGCACCCGGGTTGCGGCGGCGGCGGCGGGCCGGTATAGCCCGAACGTGGACGAAACTCCGCGCCGAGAAATCGCGCTGCCGAAGGCCTTCTACGTGGTGCTGGGGGTGCTCGCCACCGGCTACGTGCTGTATTGGCTGCGCTCGGTCCTCACGCCGCTGTTCCTCGCATTCGCCATCGCGTACGTCTTGGATCCGGTCATCGATCGCTTCGAGTCGTGGAAGTTTCCGCGCCCGGCCGGGATCGCGGTGGTGCTGATCGGCGTGCTCGGGTCCGTCGCCGCGTTCGTCGCGCTCGTGCTACCCGTCGTTGCGAGCGACGTCATGGCGGTAGCGCGAGAGCTTCCGACCAAGATTCAAGCCCTCATCGCCTCCGCCGACCCCTGGCTCACGGCCCATGGCGTGAAGGTTCCTCACACCACGACCGAGTGGATGGAGCGCCTGGGCGCGAACGCCAACCAACTTGCCAGCTCCGTGCTCGCCCCCGCCGGTGGCATTTTGAGCGCGGTTCTGGCGGGCGGCTTCTCGATGGTCGGCTCCGTCGTGGCGGCCTTGGTGGTGCCCGTGCTCTCCGTTTACTTCCTGAACGATTTCGATCGCATCACCGAGAGCGTGCGCAAGCACCTCCCGCGTCGCTACCGCGCTGTCGTCACGGAATACGCGCGGGAAATCGACCGCGCGCTCAGCCACTTCGTGCGCGGTCAGCTCACGGTCATGGCCATCATGGCCGTCCTTTATGGCACCGCTTACTCGATTCTCGGGGTGCGGCTGGCGCTGCCGATCGGCATCATTTCCGGCACGCTGAGCTTCATTCCGTATTTGGGCAGTGCCTTTGCGCTCATTACCGGGCTGCTCATGTCGCTGCTCGGCGGCTTCAATCCGGGTCAGCTCATCGGCGTCGTCATCGCGTACACGATCGTGCAAGCGCTGGAAGGGTTCGTCATCGCTCCGCGGGTGATGGGCAAGACCGTCGGCATCCCCGACATGTGGATCCTCATCGCCTTGTTCGTCGGCGGCGAGATCTTCGGCTTCCTCGGCGTGCTCCTCGCCGTCCCGACCGCAGCCGTGATCAAGATCTTCCTCACCCGCGCCGTGGACATCTACCACGAGAGCGAGCTTTACCTAGACGGGCCCGCGTCGCTTCGGTCCATCCCCCCTGCGCCGCCCACGCACTCGTCCTCGATCCCGCCGTCGCAACCGCCCCCCACGCCGTGGAGCCTCACGCCCGCGCCCGGCGCCGGCACGGCGCCGCCGCCGAGCGTCGCGCCTCTATCGCGCCCCACCCTCGCGCCCAGCGCCCCCGCGCCTCCGGTCGCGCCCGCGCCGCCGAGCGCCACCGAAACGCCCGCCGAAACGTTCAAGACCCCGCTCACCGGTAGCGTCGTCCCGCCCAAGAACGAGCGCTAGCCGAGGGCGAGCTAGTTGCTAGTGCAGCGCATGTGACCTGCGGTCAACAATCGCTACGCGATTGTCCGCTTCGCGGCATGTGCCGCACTAATACCTTTCCCCTGGGGCTTCGCCCCAGACCCTGCGTCCGCTTCGCGTCCGCCTTAGTGCAGCGCCGGCCAAGAAATTGTCTATCTCACATGCGCACTTAGTTGGCGCTCAGTCGCTTGATAGCGACGAGCGAGATAGCGGTGTTGTAGCAGTTCGTGACGTCCCAGCCGAGGCTGCGGCCGGAGTTGGCCTTCACGTAGGCAGTGGCGAGAGTCATGCCGTCGGGCGTCGTCTGCTGCCGGTTGCTGAGCTGGGTGACGGTGTTGTCGACGAGCGCGGCGGCGGTAGAGTGGCGGGCCCCGAGCACGCCGTAGATGAGGGAGCCGCTCTGGGTGAAACTGAGGGAGGCGCTCCGCGTGGCTACGGGGCTGCAGTTCATGTCCACGCCGGCGCCGCCGCTGGCGATGGGCGCGACCTGCATGACGTTCCGTAGCTCCACCACGTCCACGCCCGCGTGGCCCCAGGTGTTGGTGGCGCCGAAGCTCGCGACGACCTGCCGGTTGGTACCGGACTCCGGAAGGCCGCTCTCCAGCAGGTAGTAAATGCCCGCGTAGGAGTGCTTGCCGGGGTCTAACTGCTCGAAGGCGAGGAGCATGGGCGTGCCCGCGTAGGTCACGCTGACGTTCTCCATGGCGGTGTAATTGTCGGTCGTGGCGACACCGACCAGCACCATGCGATTGTTCGCGTTTCCGGAAGCGTCGCTGCGCGGGGTCTGCAAGTTGTGGTTGAGGCGAATCTCCGCCGGCGTTCCGTTGTTGCCGATCCAGCCGGCGGTCGCGCTCAGCGTCGGCGTCACCACCTCGATGTCACGGAACGCGACGCAGCCGTTGCCGGCCGCGCAGAAAGGCGTGCCACCGCTGCAAGATTGGCCGCACTGAGCGCAGTTGGTGGTCGTGCCCAGGCGCGTGAGGCAGCCTTGCTCTGGAGTGGCGCACTTGCCCCAGCCGCTGTTGCAAATTGGGTTACAAGCGCCGGCGCTGCAGCTCGTGGCCGACGCGTTGGTGGTGCCGCAGGTCGTGCCGCAGGCGCCGCAGTTGTTGCGGTCGGCGGACACGTCCTTCTCACAGCCGTTCTTGCCGTCGTTGTCGCAGTCGTCGTAAAGCGCGCTGCACTGAGGTCGGCAAGCGCTGCCGCTGCACGGATTCGACGAGACGTGAGCAGCGGCGCCGGTTTGGCAGACGTTGCCGCAGCCGCCGCAGTGGCTGGCGTTGTTTCCGCTGTCCACCTCGCAGCCGTTGGTGCGGCTCGCGTCGCAGTCGCGGTAAGTGCCGGAGCAGATCGGATCGCAATCGCCGCTCTGGCATAGGTTGCTCGTGACGTGCGCCGAGGGGCCGTCACTGCACACGGTACCGCAGGCGCCGCAGTTGTCCTCGTCCGACAGCTTGTCGGCTTCACAGCCATTCTGGCGGTTGCCGTCGCAGGTCAGGTAATTGGTGGAGCACTGCGGGTCACATTGGCTGCTGACGCACTCGTTGGAGGTGACGTGCGCGCCGCTGAACGCGCACGCCTTGCCGCAGCCGCCGCAGTGGGACTCGTCGTTCGTGGTGTTCGTTTCGCAGCCGTCGCTCGGGTCGCCGTCGCAATTGCCGTAGCCGGCGTTGCACAGGGGCGCCGTGCAGGCGCTGGCC
Source organism: Polyangiaceae bacterium (assembly GCA_029266615.1). Taxonomy (GTDB): domain Bacteria; phylum Myxococcota_A; class Polyangia; order Polyangiales; family Polyangiaceae; genus PMG-095. Next base: position 10,465 of record JAQSWN010000156.1, on the reverse strand, counting down.
AGGCACGCCGAAGTTGCGTTCGGGTACTTGGTGCCGCAGTCCGTACCCTCCGCTCCGCAGCCGCCGCAGCTCTTGGTGTTGGTCGCGATGTTGATTTCACAGCCGTTCTTCGGATCGCCATCGCAGTCCCGGAACGTGCCGCTGCAGCTGTTCACCTCGCAGGAACCGGCGTCGCACTTGGGGCTACCGTTGCTGATGGTGCAGCCTTTGCCGCAGCCGCCGCAATGGGTAGTGCTCGTGTCCGTGCTCGTCTCACAGCCGTCCGCGTAGCCGCCGCCGCAATCCGCGAACTTACCCGTGCAGCTCGAGATGACACACTTGCTGTTCACGCACGCGACGTTGGCGTTCACGGCCTCGCACTTGATGCCGCAGCCACCGCAGTTTTCGACGTCGTTGGTGAGCGTCGTCTCGCACGCGTCCACCGGGTCCCCGTTGCAATCGCCCTTGCCGGCGCTGCACATCGTTTGCCCGCACACGCCCTCTTTGCAGTACGCGCTGTAGCCGGGGTCGGCCGCGCACTTCTTGCCGCACTCCTCGCAGTTTTGGCTGCTGCTCTGCAAGTTCACCTCGCAGCCGTTCTCACGCTTGTCGTCGCAGTCTTCGAAGCCTTCGTTGCAGGTGATTTCGCATAAGCCGGCCGCGCAGCTGGGCGAGCCGTTCAAGTCCGGGCAAACCTTGTGACAAGCCCCGCAGTTGAGCTTGTTCGTTTTCAGGTCCACCTCGCAGCCGTTCTTCGGATCGCCGTCGCAATCCATGAACCCGACGTCGCAGCCATCGGTTTGGATGCGGCACTCGCCGGCGCTGCATTCCGAGGTCGCGTGCGGCAGGTCACAGGCATTGCCGCACACGCCGCAGTTTTCCAAATCCGTGCGGGTGTTGACCTCGCACGCGTTGGTATTGGAGAGATCGCAGTTGGCGAAGCCGTCCTGGCAAACGGAGCCGCACACTTTGCCGTTGCACTCACCGCTGATGCAGTCCTTGCCCACGACACACGGCTCGTCCGCGACGCACGGCTCGCAGTCGCCGCCGCAGTCCACGCCCGTCTCCCGCCCGTTCCTCACCTGATCCCCGCAGGCGGCGTCCCGGCATTCGCCCCCTTCGCACACCGCGCTCTCGCAGTCCGCGCCTTGAGCGCACGATTGATCCGTGAGGCAAGGCTTACAGCCATCTCCACCGCAATCCACGTCCGTTTCGGCGCCGTCGCGCACCTCGTTCATGCAGCCGGCTTCCAGACAGCTGCCCTCGTGGCAGAGCAAGCCATCTTCGCAATCTGCGACGTCCGAACAGTGTTTGGCTACGCCGCAGGGAGTGCAGCCGCGGCCGCAATCGAAGTCCGACTCTCCGAGATCAGCGTCCAGCTCTCCGTTACGACAGTGGGGCACGACGACGCTGCCGTCTCCACCGGCCGCGACGAGAGGCGGAGGCTCGAAGTCGAATTCGGGCACGCTGCACGCAGCCACCGTGAGCCCCAAGAAGGTCGCGCCTAGACAGAGCGGCGCGAGCAAGCGAGAGAGGCGCGCTCGTGCGTTGAAAGCCACACCAGAAGGTATCATTAGTGTTTCCTGCGGTCGCCGGCAATTGCGCAGAAACGCGCGTGCCAGAACGCCTGAACCCAAGCGAAGAGCCGCGCGGTGAAAGTGAACACTCAACCGAGCAGCTTTGCCTCCGTATCACGGCGGCGCTCGAGGTAGTCGCATGTGGTGGCGTATCCCTCTCACGCGGTCGACAAACGTAAAGAGCGATTACGTTTGTCGACGGTGATATGCTTTCGAGCTTGAGCCCGCGTCGCTTCATCTCGAGCCTTGCTGTCGCTTGCGCCCTGCTCGGAGGGGCTCTCCCTGCGCACGCGCAGAGCGCGGCCGACGCGGCAGAGCTGAAAAAGGCTCGCGCGCAGTTTCAACAAGCCACCGAGCTCGAGCAAGCCGGCAATTGGACGGCCGCGCTCCAAGCCTTCCGTGAAGTCGGCCAAGTGCGCATGACTCCGCAGGTCCGTTTTCACATCGCGGTCTGCGAAGAGAAACTGGGGCGCCTCGTGGCCGCCCTCGGCGGTTACGAGCTCGCGCTCGCCGACGCGGACAAGGTCAACCCCGACTTCAAGGGTGAGGTGGAAGCGAACATCAGCAGGCTGCGCGCCCGCATTCCCAAGCTGGTGATCGAGCGCGGCCCAGGCGCCAACGCGGCCGCAATCGAGCTGGACGGCGTGGCGGTGGGGGACAGCTCGGTGGGCGTGGAAGTGCCGCTGGATCCAGGTCCCCATGCCGTGACCGCCAAGGCGCCGAATCGCAAGCCGTTCGAGGCAAACGTCACCCTCAAGGAAGAGGAGACGACGCGGCTCGAGGTAAAGCTCGAGCAAGTGCCAGCGGAGCTATCGCGCAGCCGCGCTATGACGCCCGTAGACAAGCCCCCGAGTAAGGTGGTCCCTTACGTGATCGGCGGGGTCGGCGTCGCCAGCCTAGTCGGCGCAGGGGTACTGTTCGGCTTGCGGCAGGGCGCCCTCTCGGACCTGGAGAAATCCTGCCCGAGCCGCACGGACTGCCCCGCGAACAAGCAGTCGCGCTACGACGATCTCAAGTTTTATCACTACGGCTCCCAGGTCGCGCTCGGCGTGGGCGTGGTGGCGTTGGGCACGGCGGGCGCGCTGCTGTTCTTTCAAAGCCGGAAGAAAGAGCCGGAGGCAAAGACGACCGCGAAGCTCATGTTGTTGCCGAGCATCCCGGTGCAGGGCAGCGATCCCATCGGCGCCACGCTACGCGGCGCCTTCTGAATCAGAAGCCGGGGTCGTGTTTCCACGACGGCTTCGGCGCGGCGGGGGTAGAGGCCGCGGGCGCCGTTGGCTTGGCGGCGGGCGGCGCGGCAGGAAGCCTGGCGGCGGGCGGCGCGGCGGTTCGGCGCGGAGGCTCGCTGCTGGGCAAGCGGGGCTCGACCCCGGCGGATGGCTCGACCGGTAGCGCTTTCGGATCCAGGGCCGCGGGCGGGGGAGCGGCCTCCACGTGCGGCGCCGAAACTTGCGGTGCCTCGGCAGGCTTGCCGGCTGCGGGCGGCTCCGGCTCCTTGCCGCTCAATGAGACGAGCAGCGCCGCGAGCGCGCCTACGACGCCGAGCCCAGCGGCGACCGCGACCTTGACGACGCGCTTGCTGCCGCCCGCCAAGGCTGCGTCCAGGTCCGCCAGGGATTGCGTCGGCGGCGCGAGGCTGGCCGCGACGCCGACGGTCGACATGCCGCTCACCCCCGATTGCCCGCTGAGCGTTGCGTCCGTGAACTTCGTGCCGCTCTTGGACAGCTGGTGCTTGTCCGCGCGGTCCAGCGCCTCTGCCAGCGCTTCTTGCGACTTTCGTCGCTGCTCGCCGAACAGGCTCTGCACGAACCCGCCGACTTCTTCGTCCGAGCCGCGCGCGGCCGGCGGCAGCGCTTTGTCCAGCGCTCGCAAGAGCTCGCTCGCGCTCTGGTACCGCACGGTGCGATCCTTCTCGAGCGCCTTCAACACCACTTCTTGTAGCGCTTCGGGGTAGTCGGGCATGAACTTGCGCGGCGCCACCACTGCCTCCGGCGCCGTGATCGCGAACAGGGTCGCCCCTTCGGACTCCTTACGAAACGGGTGCTTTCCGGTGGTGAGCGCGTACAGCACGATGCCCATCGCGAACACGTCCGCGCGGCGATCGATGGGCTCGCCGCGCACCTGCTCGGGCGCCATGTAGCTTACTTTGCCTTTGAGCTGGCCGGCTTGGGTCGCGCCGTCGCCCAGGGCGGTCGCTTTGGCGACGCCGAAATCTACGACTTTGGCGACGCCGTCGTACGTCACCAGCACGTTCTGCGGCGAGATGTCGCGATGGACCAAGCCGATCAGCTTGCCCTTGCCGTCAGTTAGCTCGTGCGCCGCGTGCAAGCCGGCACAGGCTTGCATCACGATGCGGATCGCCACCGTGGGGGGCACGCCGCCGCTCCTCTTGGCGACCTTCATCAGCGTGTTGAGCGGGACGCCGTCGATCCACTCCATCGCCAAAAAGAGCACGCCGTCTTGCTCGCCCAGATCCAGGATCTCCACCGCGTTCGGGTGGCGAACTTTCGAAGCCAGCGACGCCTCGTCGAGAAACATCTTCTCGAACGCGTCGTCCTCGCTCAGCTTGGGCAGCATCGTCTTGACGGCGACGATCTTCTGAAATCCGCGCGTGCCCCTCAGGCGCGCGGCCCAAACCATCGCCATGCCGCCCGCGGCAATCGGCAGCAGCAGCTCGTACCGGCCCAGCACGTGGCCCGGACCAATCTCGTGCTGGGTAGGAGCAGGCGGAGCGATCGGGCCCGGGTTCACGCTTGCCTCAATGTTACAGCTTCGGCAAGGCACCTCAAAGCTCGCGGGCGCGAGAAGTTCCCAACTTTGAGCGAATTCGAAGCCAGCAGCCGGTTGGTAACGACCCGTTTCCAACCGGTTGCGAGCTTACCTACACTGTCGCCTCACTCGTGAACGGTGATCTTAACCATCTGCACGGGAGTTGCCGGTCGGTCGCCGGCCCCCGTTTTGGTGGTCTCGATCTTCTTGATCACGTCCATACCCTTGGTCACCTTGCCAAACACGGGGTGCTTGGACTGGCCGGGCGTGAACCAATCCAGGTAGTGGTTGTGCACGGTATTGATGAAGAACTGGCAGCTTCCGCTGTTCGGTTGCCCGGTATTGGCCATTGAAAGCGTCCCCGGCTCGTTGGAGATCTTAGCGTCCGCGGGGTGCTCGTCCTTGATCGTGCCGTCCGGACCGTTGCCGGTGCCGGCGCGCGGGCTGTTCGGATCGCGGCTGTGGGGACACCCGAACTGGATCATGAAGCTATTGATGACGCGGTGAAAGTGCAGCCCATCGTAAAAGCCCGCCTTGGCGAGCTTGATGAAGTTGCCGGCCGTGATCGGCATCTTGTCCGCGAAGAGCTCGATCTCGACGTCGCCGAGGGAGGTGCTGAGGGTTGCAGTCGGGTTTGCCATGAGACCGCGGAGGCTAGGAGCCAGATCCGGCTTGGTCAAGGCCTGGGGCCACGTCAGATTTGCGGGAGCTTTGCCGTAGCCACGCGACGGGGCGCAGATGGGCCAGTCGCTCCTGGTGGCGCGGTGGTGATGAACTGAGATTTCACAGGGAGATCGCGAGAGCGGGAGTCCTGCGGGGGGATTGGGGGGCGCGCTGCCGCCTGCGAGGGGGGCGTTTCAACGATCGTGTAGCGCAACGCGACGGCCGCAACGCCTTGGCGCCCCCGAAATGAACGACGCCGTTGTCAGCGGTCGAGGGGGAGCCAATTGACGACGCGCTGGATCGACTTGTCCCAATAGGCCCAGTCGTGAGCGCCCGGTTCTTCGACGTATTGGTAGTCGAAGCGCAGGTTTGCCAAGCAGTCGCGCAAACTGCGGTTCTGAGCGAGCAAGAAGTCTTCCGTTCCGCAACACTGGTAGAGCTGAGGCAGCGCCGCGTCCGAGGCGGAGAGCGCGGTGGCGAGGTGAAACAGGTCGTGCTCAGAGCCGCGCTCGGGGCCAGTGCCGCCGAACACGAGCTCGTAGTCTCTCGCGCGCGATTGCCGAAATTCCGTGACGTCCGCCACCCCGGAGAGGCTCGCGGCGGCGGCGAACACGTCCGGTTTTCGGAGGCCAAGCTTGAAGGCGCCGTGACCGCCCATCGACAACCCCGCGACGAAGTTGTCTTCCCGTCGGGTCGAGAGCGGAAAGAAGCCCCGCGCCTTTTGCAGCATTTCCTCGCTGACGAAGTCCCAGTAGCGGTAGCCGTGCAGCATGTTGGTGTAGAAGCTGCGGTGGACGTTGGGCATCACGACCGCTAGCCCGAGCGGCGCTACGTACCGCTCCAGCGAAGTCGATCGCGTCCAAATCGTCTCGTCGTCCGACATGCCATGAAGGAGCCAAAGTGTCGGATGACCCTGGAACCCCGCGTGTCCCGCGCGACTCACGCCGCTGTCACCGATGCGCCGCTCGGTCTTCTCCGGGAGGATGACCCGTAGCGAGCTACACATTCCGAGCGTTTCGGAGAAGAACTTGCAATCGATGAGGGCCATGGGCAAGGTTCCGCCGCTCGAGGAGCAGGATGAAGGATTTTCTCAGGACCAGCGATTTGAGTCGAGCGGATTTGAAGTACCTCTTGGCGCGTTCCGCCAAGTTCAAGGCCAAGCCGCACGCTCGCCGCTCCGCACTCGCGGGTGAGACCGTCTGCCTCTATTTCGCGAAACCCTCCACGCGCACCCGTATTTCGTTCGAAACCGCGGTCGCGCGCCTGGGCGGTACGCCCGTCACGCTGAGCCCGACCGACATGCAGCTCGGCCGCGGCGAAACCATCGAGGATACGGCGCGCGTCGCCAGTCGCTTCTCACGCGCCTTCGTGATCCGCACCTTCAAGGACGAGGACGTGGAGCGCCTGGCCGCTGCCGCCAGCATTCCCGTCGTCAACGCGCTGACGGACGGTCACCACCCGTGCCAAAGCATCGCGGACTTGCTCACCCTCGCCGAGCACCGCGGTCCACTGGACCGCTGCAGGGTCGCGTACGTGGGGGACGGCAACAACGTCGCCATCAGCTTGATGCAAGCCGCCGCGCTCGCCGGGACGGACTTCGCGATCGCAGCGCCTCCAGGCTATCAAATTGCGGAAGAGCTCGTGGAGCAAGCGCGCGCCGTCGCCAAGAAATCCGGCTCGGAAGTGCTGCAAACCGTCGACCCGGACGAAGCCGTGCGCGACGCGGACGCCCTCTACGCCGACGTCTGGCTGTCGATGGGCGACTCGGACGACACGAAGGCCGCGCGCCACGCTGCGCTCTCCCCGTACCGCATCGACCAAGCTTTGATGGACAAGGCCAAGGGCGACGCCATCTTCATGCACTGCTTGCCCGCGCACCGCGGCGAAGAAGTGACCGCAGAAGTGGCCGACGGCCCGCGCTCGGTCATCTTCGATCAAGCCGAAAACCGCCTGCACTCGGCCGTCGGCATCCTGTACGCCTTGCTCGAGGGCAAGCTCGAAGGCATGCAGCAAGGCTGACCGTCGCCGCAAGGGTGGGGCCAACGACCTTGGTCCCGCCCCGGCACGAACGCTGCTGCGCTCCGGTTCCCGCTCGCTCGCCGATCCGAGATTTACAAAGAGGGCAGGAGGGCAGGAGTTTGTGAAATTCTCGGGTCACGGGCTGACTGCCAACCGCCAACTCTTTTGCTAAGACACGCGGGCTTTGCGGTTTCCTGACTCAGCGGCTTTGATCTTCGTCCTCGGTTTCGTGGCTGCGGCCGCGGGCGTGAGCGCGTGCAAGAACAAGGGAACGGGCGGGGCGGCGCCGGGTGCGTCAGGCTCGGCGGCGGCGGCGGCGGGTGTAGCGACGGCGGTGCCGACGAGCACGGTGGACCATGGCGAGCTGGATACGTTGGCGCCGAAGGACTCGCCGCAGATCGGCTCCCTCGTCATCGCGGCCACGGTCTACAAGCTGCCGGACACGGGGTCCCGCAAGCTCGGCTACGTGCGACTGGGCGGCACCGTGCCGCGAGATCCGGAGCCCGTGAAGGGGCGCGGCTGCAAAGGAGATTGGTACCGCGTGTACCCGATGGGCCACGTCTGCACCGACGAGGCTAGCATCGACATGAATCACGCCTTGCTGCGTGCCGCCGGCCGCCGCCCGGACCTTAGCAAGCCCATGCCGTACAAATACGGATTCGTGCGCGCCACGTCGCCGCAGTACTTACGCGCGCCGAGCAAGAGCGAGCAGGAGAAGAGCGAATTCAAGCTCGCCGAGCACCTGGAGTGGTTTCAGCAGAACCACGCCGAGGTGCAGAAGGTGATCCCAGGGGCGAACGACGTGCCGTTGGATGCGAGGGGCGCGGCGTTACCGGGTAGCAAGCTTCCCCCCGGTTTTCGCCCGTCGACCTCGCTCAGCGAAAACGAGCTCTTCGGTGGCCACACCCCCGACGACCCGTTGCCGTGGTGGCTCGAAGGCGGGCGCAAGATCCCGAACGTGTCCGGCTACAACGTGCCGGAGTACGCGGTGTTCGCGGATCGCGTGCGGCGTAAAACGGGCCTGAGCCTCGTTGGGGCGTTCAACACCGAAAGCGACGGAATGAGCCGTCGCTTTGCGGTCACGGTCGACATGCGCTTGGTGCCGACGACCAAGCTCAAGCCGGACACGGGCTCGCCGTTTCACGGCGTCACGCTGAGCGACAAGCTCACGCTGCCGCTTGGCTGGGTGAACACGCAGAGCGCGCGCACCTTCAAGCTCATCAAAGGCAAGGACGAAGCCCGGCCGGACGAGGCGCTCCCATTCCGAGCCGTGATCCCGCTGTCCGGTAAAGCCCGCATCAAAGGAGGCGACCGCTTCTACCAGACCGCAAAGGACAAGACGGTTTGGGTCCGCGCCGCAGATCTGGCCGTCGCCGAAGCGCCGCCCGCACTCCCTCCGGTCGCCGACAAGGGCGACAAATGGATCGACATCTCGGTCAAGCAGCAGGCGCTGGTGCTGTACGAGGGAAAAAAGCCCGTCTATGCCACGCTCATCTCGTCCGGGCGCGACCGCCTGGGAGATCCGAAGACGACGCTTTCCACGCCCCGTGGCTCCTTCCGGCTCACGAGTAAGCACATCGCCGCCGCGATGGACTCGGAAGAGAACTCTAGCGTCTCTGGCGGAAGCCGCTCCCACTCCGGTCCCACGGCGACGGCCAGCGCCGCGACGGTCGAGCGGCTCAAGAGCGCAGACGCAAAAGGTGAGAAGCTCTCGGCCGACGACGCGCGGCGCCTCGCCAACGTCAAGAAGGGGCGAGACCCGGAGTACGGGATCACCACGCGCCGCGGCGCCTCGGATTTCGAGCTACGTGACGTGCCGTGGATTCAATATTTCGCGGCCGGATACGCGCTGCACGGCGCGTATTGGCACGACGTGTTCGGTACCGCGCGCAGCCACGGCTGCGTGAACCTCGCTCCCATCGACGCCCGCTACGTGTTCTTCTGGACAGATCCGCCAGTGCCGGCCGGCTGGCACGGCATCAATGTAGGTAGCGACATGGGAGAGGGCACGGCAGTGGAAATTCGCGAATAGCAGCGCAGGATGCTTAGATTGCGAGAGTGCCCGCCGAAAAGCACCCGCCTCGCTCGGAAAGCGCTGCGACGTCCGCTGGCGGTACCGCGAAAGCAGGGCGCGGCAAGCACGTAGGCTTGGCGGTGCTGGTCGCGGGCGGTCTCGCCGTGGTTTTGCACGGAGGGGCATCGGGCGGTGGCGAGCAGAGGCCGTCGACGGCAGTGCCAAGCGTCCGCTTCGATAAGCCGGCACCGCCGCAAGAGGCCACCGTCCCGACCAGCACGGCACCGCCCGCATGCCCGCCGGACATGGTGCTGGTGGAAGGCGAGTACTGCACCGACGTCCGCCAAGACTGCAACCAGTGGCTCGACGACGCGGCCCTGCCGTTCGCCCGCTGCGGCGAGTACAGCACGACCTCGCGGTGCGTCGGCAAGCGCGTTTCGATGCGCTTCTGCATCGACCGACGCGAGTACACGCCTCCCGGCGAGAAGCTTCCGCAGAACTGGGCGAGCTACGACATCGCGACCAAGACCTGCGTCGGCCTCGGCAAGCGGTTGTGCACGGACAACGAGTGGAACTTCGCCTGCGAAGGGCCGGACATGCTGCCGTATCCCTACGGCTACGAGCGCCGCCCGGTGTGCAATCAAGACCAGAAGGACCTCTTCGAGAAGAACCCGCGCATGCAGGTCCTCAAGGATCTGCGCGAGCCGGCGGATGGCCGGCCCGAGTGCAAGAGCCCGTTCGGCGTCGAGAACATGGTCGGCAACATGGACGAGCCGGTCGCGCGTGAAGGCTTCGAGAACAACGCCCCCTTCCGCAACGCGCTCAAGGGGGGCTGGTGGATGCCGGCGCGCAACCGCTGCCGCCCGGCCACGACCGCCCACGACGACTTCTTCAAAGACATTCAGATCGGGGTCAGGTGCTGCAGCGCCACGTCGGGGTATGTACCCGCCAGTGAGCCGAAGTCAGCCATTTCAGGCGAGAAGAAGCTTTAACCGTAAGGCGCTAATCTCCTGCAATTGCACATCATTTACGGGTGGCACGATTTGAGCTAACCGGCTAGCCGATGCGATTATGGGTTGACGGACCCGACACTTTTAAGAAAAGTCCGGAGCTTGCCGTTTGCCGAACGCATGGGAGCCGCCTCGAAGCGGCAGGCGAGCCTGGTGAGCAGCGCGCTGCTCTTCGTTGCTGGCTCCAGCCTGCTCATCAGTTGTCAGCGTGTGGAGGCGGCCGAGCAGCCGTCCGCGCCGTCGCAGGCCGCGCCGGCTGGCGCCGTGAGCGCGCCGACGGTCGCGGCGCCTGATCCGCGCGTCGCGTTGGCGTCGCTCGGATCGCCCGTCGCTGAGCCGGAGCCACAGCCTTCCACTTGCGGCGAGAACATGATCCTCGTGGAGGGCGAGTACTGCCCCCAGGTGCAGCTCAACTGTAAGCGCTACATGGATCC
>JAQSWN010000155.1 GCA_029266615.1 Polyangiaceae bacterium | reverse complement strand
CCGCTACGCCGCCCGCCAAGTCGCGACGAATGGACTCCTTATCCACGTGGACGCGGAACGTCAAACCGATTGGCAAGGTGGCGCCAGCGGGCACGCTTGTCGTTGCGGCGGGCGTGAACGGGACAAGCTTGAAAGGGATCGAGAGGATTCGCCGCACCTCCTCCGCTAAGAGACTGCGCGAGCGCCCAAGGTACGAGTCGAGGGCCTTCCGATGCGGCTGAGTGCTTGGAAGACGCCCTAGTGCGAGAACCCCAGCTTGCGCCTTCAACCTGGGAAAGATCACACCTGCCGCTGTTGCGTCATAGATCTTGACTACGTTTGTCCCGTACTTGCGCCATGGCGTGCCGTCCGGCGTGGTCGAAATGATGTCGCCGTCCTCGACCATTAGCGCGAAGACGCGACCGTCCACGCCGTCGTTTGATTCGGCAGCGAAGAACACGGACATCCAAGGGTTCTCCGTGAAGTCGATAAGCCTCGTCGGAATGCCGTGGTGCTGAAGGTACGCTAGCTTGGCGAGCGGTTGACCATAAGCCGCATCGCCCAACTCCGCGATCCATCCACTCGCTTCCTTCAACAACCGCTCTTCCACCCGGTCGATGAGCGAATCGTCCACTACCGATCCGTCCACTGACAAGCCGCGAGCCAAGGACGAGATCAGGCCCCATTCGTGGCTCGCCTGTCCCCTCCAGAAGACCCGCCATCCTCGCGACCTAGCATGCTGCTCGATGGCGTCAATGAACGCCTTTACTTCGGACAGCGTCGTCGCCACTACGTCGGCGTTGTCGTCGTAGTAGTCGGAGGGTCGAATCGTCATCGGAGCAGCCACGACGGTACCGGCCAGCTGCCGCGGTCGCAACGACAGTTTGCCTTCAGCAACCAGCGCCTCGGCGACTTGCTCCAACAACACAGGCGCATCACGGTCATCCGGCTACTTTTTTTGGTGTCGGCAAGTCGTCCACGAGAACGTCCAGGACACGGCGCCGCCGACGGCGATTCGCGATTGCTGTGACGCCTTGGTCGACAAGGCCGACAGCCCCTACTACGCCCGCTAGCGACGCTACCCAAAAGTCGAATTCGCCCTTCGCGGGTTCGCCAAATGCAACACCGATCGCAGTCGCCAGGGCGCACACACTGCCAATGGTCTGGGTGGTAGGCCCAATCGCTGGGAAACACCGCGCCAGCCTGGAGGGCCGACCGTCCTTGGCGACCTCACACAACTTCTCGCAATAGCGCTTCAAGGCGAACACCAACGCCGGCCGCTGTTCGCTGACGTCTTGGCTTCTCAAGATGTCGTGGTAGGCGACGCCAGCCCCGATTCGCACCTCGAGGAGCTTGCTCGGTGGAACGCTCAATAGCGCGTCGTACGAGGGCAACTCAACCTCCCCCACGATGCTCGGCAGGTCCCTCGAAACAGGCGAACCGGGCCCGCGGACGGCGTCGAAGTCGTAGAGCGGAACACTAGCGGCCAGCTCGAATGCACTGGCGATAGTGCTCTTGGTTCATAAGCATCCAAAAACGCTCAAGGGCAGCTGCCCGCACTGAGTCCTTGCATTCGGTCTGGAGCACCCGGAGCGAAGCGGCCTGGCGTGCCACTTGCAATCTATCGCAGATGAGGCCCACCAGCTCCGATCGTTGCAGGCCAGCTTGGCCTCTCTTGGCTGTCAGCTCTTGCGCCGGCTCCACGAGGTCACGCCACTCGGACATGGCTTGCCAGGTATCCACGGAGGTACCCGCCGGTGGCGTCGCGCTGCCGAAGAGCCCGTAAAGGCGTCCCTGGTACTCTGCCCCTGAGCTGCGAATCGCGCGAAAAGCTCGCTCGTGGCGGGCGCCAGGCCCCCCCCGGCGCCAATGGCGTTCATGATGAGGGTGTGGTTCCTGTTCGGCCTGGTAGGGACATTGCCGGCCGGGTAGCGCGCTTGCATTCGCCGATAGGCGTCCTCTAGGTCCTCGGTATCCCTGTCAAGGAAGGCCGGCACGATGAGCCCTGCTCGCGCGGCCGCTTCGAATAGCGAGGTGTCACCGGTCGCGTTGGCGATGTGTTGCTGCAGCAGCGAAGAATTGAAGAAGTAGGCCTCATGCAGAACGACGCCACGCCCGAAGAGGACATGCCGCAAAAGACTTGAATCAAAATCCTCTTGCGAAATGGAGCCCGCGATCGGCTCGTCAGCCACTGACAGTAGGGCGGGCCTACCGCTCAACGAGATCCCAGCGAACAACTCGCTCGTCATCTCTCAATCGTACATCGCAAGATGACCACACGTCACGGGACCGCTAACCCCTGCAACGCGGCCGAAAGCGCTCCACCTCCTGCGGCTGACGCCGAGGTCCGGCTCTAGGTATTTTGTGAAGGCGGCAACGCATACCGATTCCCCCATCTTCTTCCCCGCAGAGGCTCGCTCCTCGCGGCGCACGCACAGATGCTCGCCGTCCGTTCGTCGCCTCTTCCGCCTTGTTCGGGACAACCAAGGAATGTCCTACCTCGCGGCGAATTCGTTGACGCCACCACCAATGGAGCGACTATGCGCGATTGTGCCGGGACAGCATCCAACGGGTTGGGTTTGTCGTCGGTGCGATGCGCCGCACCATGATTGCCGTCCAGCCCTTCCTCACCGCCTACGACCCGTCCGACCTCCCTGGCTCCAGCGTCGATCCGTTGGGCTTCGAGCGCGGGTATCTGCACCTAGCCGAAAAGATCCTGCCGGGGCTGACGAACGTGGCAAGCCGGCCGCGATACTTCTCGGCGCTCTGCGCCGCCATCCTGATTTCGGACGAGCGCAAGCGCGGCGGCGCGGCGGAGAGCCCGCGCGCGCGATACGCGCGGCGCCTAGAAGCGGTGCAGCGTTTGGAGCGGTTCTGGGCGTTGGGGTGCCTGCTCGCGTCGGAAGCGAACGAGGGCTTCGATTCGACCGGCATCCGCGGACTGCGCTACGTGCAGGCTGCTGCTCGACGGATGCAGGAGCGCGGCGACAGCAGCACCAGTGGTGACTTCAAGCTGCTTTCTCGACAAATGACGTACGGCATGGTTCATGCGCGATACGCTGACGCTGGGTCCCGATATCGGGCAGCGCGCGGCAGAGGCCTTCGTGAAAGAGACGGAGCTGCCTGGATCGCTTCGTTCTGCCATCGCAGAGGGCGGCGACGTTGGGCTGACGCCGCTACGCGCTTGGGGCCTGCGAGCGCACCTGCATGCGCCTCCGCAGAAAGAAGAGGCCAAAGCCTTGCGCGACGCGCTGCGGACGAACGCCACACGCGCTCGCATGGCAGAGCTGTTGCACCAGCACCAATCCGACGGCGACACCGAGCTACCGCGCCTCCGACGAATTGCCAAAAATCTCGCGCCTTCCGGCAAAGACGCTCATCTCTACGAGGCGCTGCGAGCGATTGCCGCATACGAAGCTTGCTACAGGCTGGTGCTGCTCGTCTTCTTCAGGCTGCTGTGGTTTTGCCAGAGTCAGGAGCCATTCGCGGTCGAGCTTTCGACTGCCGGCGCCGATCCAGTCGTGAGAGAAACATACGCGCGCTTGCGTGAGGCTCGAGCGGAGCTCGAGGCATCGCTCGATGCCTCTTCAACACCTGCGTTCTGCACCGATCTGGATCGACTTCGAGATGCCCGCCTCTACTTGGGCGGCGCAGCGTCCTCGAGCTCGCCGCTTGCGCTCGTTGAGAGCGTGCTGGGCCGTCATCGAGACGTTCAGCGCGCCAAGGTCGATGGGGGTAGGCCCAAGATGCCCTGGGTCGAAGTCAATCGCGGCAAGGTGGTTCCAACGCTGTCAGTGGCGCAACGAATTGGGTCGGAGCCAAAGCTCGTCAACGACGTCGCTCCGCATCCGTATCGGACATTCGCCGCCGACCAGCTCTATCAAGCGGGGGCCGAGTCGTGAGTCGCAAGAACGAGGCGCCGACGCGCAAGCTGATAGACCACGTTGCCGGCGCCGACGAGGTCGGTTCTCCGTCCGCGTTTCTAGCGACGACATTTGACCTGCAACCCGACTTCTTCGAGTCGGACTATCTGCCGACGTTGCTGCGGATTCCCGCGTGGGACGATCATCGGTTCCGCGCCCGTGTTCAGCTCGAAGCGGCCCTTGCCAAAACAGACGCGGGCGTAGTTCTGATGGAGGCAAGCCGCTACCAGGGGCGGCCACGAAGCCTTCGTCTACATCTGTCCCCAGCCTCGAGCGGCAACGGCGGCGTACTTCACGCCAAGGTGGCGCTCATCGTCCACGACGACGCCGTCCGCCTGATTGTGGCCAGCGCCAACCTGACAAAGTCGGGCTATCGAGAGAATCGGGAGGTGGCGTTGTCGCTGGTTGCCACGTGTAAGCGCAAGGAAGAGGGCGTGTTGATCCAGCAAGCACTACGCGCGATGCCCGAAGTGCTCGCCCCATGGTGGAACGACGCAGCCGCGCGAGCCGTCAAGGCGGCGCAGGAACGACTCGGCGCCTGGGATTTGCCTACAGCTAGCGAAGACGACGCTTTCGTGTGGGGTGGCAGCGAACGAGCACTGTGGCAACAGCTCGTGGCGGCTTGGCCTGAGGGCGAGGCGCTAACGGGCGTGCGGGTCGTATCGCCATTTTGGTCCGACGAAGGCGACGAAGGCGCGTTGGGGCGACTCTTGCGCGGCCTTCAGGCTCGACGTGTGAAAACCGATGGCGCGAAAGTGCAGCTTGTAACAGCGGCGACGCCGGACACCGCACGCAGCTATCTTCCCACCTTGCCCCCGTCGTATGGGGCCTTCGATTTCAGAGGCCTCGGGGTCTCAGTGACAGCGGTTGCAGCACAACCACAGGTGGACGCCGAGGACGTCGGTCGCGACGACATCCTGCGCGAGCGCACCTTGCATGCGAAGGTCGTGATTCTCGAGGGCCGGACCACGAGCCTCGCCTATCTGGGTTCGGCAAACTTTACGTTCCCTGGCTGGGGCTTCGGCAATGCGCAACGCGCGAACATCGAGGCCGGAGTGATACTTCGCAGAACAGGCAAAGCGCGCGCGGCGTTGAACGCGCTGGTCCCACCGACGGCTGGCGAGCCAGTACGCTTGGAAGGCGGCGGCACTGTTCTGCTGGGAGCTCCTGAGCCAGACACCGTCCCCGTCGATTGGCCTGCGTTCATGAAAGCCGCCGAGATTCGCCCGGATCACGACGACCCCGTTGGCCGCGTGGAGCTCTCCGTGCGTCTCGGGGAACGCAATCTGCCCACCCGATGGTCCGTCGCCCTCGGCCCCGACGTCGAGCCCGTATTCGAGGGCCCGGCTCGGGCTAGCGACGAGCGCGTCTTCCGATTGGACGCTAACGGGCTGCAGCGCCTGCTCCGCAACCAGGCCATCTACTTGCGTTGGGAAGGGATGCGCGAACAGGGGGCAGTCGCATTCCCAATCAACGTCTCCTTGCCGGTACGCGAACGCCTGCCGTTCGGAGACCCTGAGGCCCTGCCGCGCGAGCAGGACCTAGTAGCTTTCTACCAGGGGCGGATAGCGTTCGAGGATGTCTTCCCACCCCCCGCAGACGAGTCACACGATTTAAGCTCCGAAGGAGAAACGGGTGACACCTCGACCGTCGACACGTCGAAGATCCTCTCGTACCAGGTGCGCAGCTTTGTTGAGGCGCTTCCTGGCATTCGTGACGAGCTGGCACGAAACACAGGCACAGCCAGCGCCATCCGCCTCGCCCTGCTAGGTCCGGTTAGCCCGGTCGCCCTCGCGCGCGAGATCGAGCATGCGGTCAAGTCCGGGCGCTCCGCTACAGCGGCCTGCTTCCAGTTGGTTGAGCTCCTCCGCTGCATTTCAGCGGCGGGCAGGATCGAAGTTGACGCGCGAGTGCGCGAGGCTTGGACGCTAGCTGTCGGGGAGGCCGCGAGCCAGATCCAGGCAGCAGTGGACCGGCTGCGCAATGCGGACGCCAGCCAACTGGGTGCCGCGACGCCGTTCGGTCGCTACGCGAGCGCGGTCTTGGTACCCGCAAAGGGGGACGCTCGATGATCCCGCTCTCTCCGCATTTTGACTTAGGGCGCGACGAAACCCGAATGAAGGACCGTGTCGACGCCGATAGGCAGACGGCAACGGTTGCGACTTTGCTAGATCGTTTCTTCAACAGCGACTCCGAACGACGCTGGGAACTACAGCTCGTCGCAGACGAAGTCGGCATGGGGAAAACGTTCGTGGCGCTCGGAGCGGCGTATTCGATCCTGGCTTCCATGGCAACGGGAGTGCCTGAGGCCGATCTCATCGGGTGCGCCCGCCGTGTGCTCGTGATAGCGCCGCACAACACCGCTCTAGCGAAGAAATGGCAACGCGAGGTCCGAGAGTTCGTGTCGCGATGCATTCCAGCCGAGCTTGCGCCGGAAGCCGAAGCCTGGTTTCTGCCCCGGTACGTCGACCGGCTCGACGAGCTTGCGCAGGTCCTACGTGACGATTCGTTCTGCGGCGTGATCGTCACACATATGGGTGTGCTGGCTGGTGGCAAGCTTCAGCACTACGACCTAAAGCGACGCTTTCTCCTCGGGGTTCTCTTCCGCTTTTGGGGTGTCAGATTCCAGCGCGACGCCCGTGCCCGGCTACTTAAAGGTGCGCCCGACGGTTGGCCATCCCAGCCCGACGAGCTCACGCGTCTCGAAGACGACGAGCGCAAGCGCTTACCCTTCCGCAGCGAGGAGCAAGTGCTCGCTGCCGTGCGAAGCATTGCCGCGACGGAGGCAGGAGCAAGCGAATTGGAAGAGCTGCTCGCGGTATGCAAGGAGATCGCCGAGCCCTACACTCGTGAGCGAGGCGAGCGCTTTGAGCGTGTTGAGAAAAAGCTCGTTGAACTTTACCGAAACGTCAGCTTTGCCGCCGTTGATGGCGCTCTGCCTCTCGTGATCGTTGACGAGGCACATAACTGGAAAAACGGACCTAAGAAAAACGCGAATGGCTACGGGAATTTCAAGCGCTTCCTCGGCCCGCTCACGCGACGCGCACTCCTTCTGACTGCAACACCCTTTCAACTTCGCCCGCAGGAGGTGCTCGAGTTGTTGCGCGTGGGTTCGGTGATCACGCCCAGCCCCGATCCGTCCATCAGTGAACAACGACGCGCACGGCTCGACAGACACCGCGACGAAGTGATCGCCCCTGTGCTCGAAAACGCCGCGCGCCAGAGTCGCTACGTCGCGCGCGCCTGGGCGCGCGTCCCTATCCGCGCCGCCCACGCTCTCGAAGCGACCTGGATTAGCCCCGACTTGATCCGCGCCCGAGACGATCTTCGCGCCCTCGCTCACCAAGAGGGCGTCGTGTCGGGTGAGCTCGTGAACAAGTCGATTGAGGCCGCGCTCATAGGCAGTGACCCCGATGTCCGCGAATTATTACGTGAGTCGTTGCGACTCTACGCCTACAACCATGATCTCTCGCAGGAGCTTGGCGCGTTCGTCATCCGGCACAGGCGACGAGCCGAACATCGCCTAGTACGAGTGGGTGACGAGTTTTCGAATCCGCCGTCTGCCACGGTCCTGAGGACGGATCGACATGTCCTGCATGCATCGCCGGGCATCGACGTGCGCGGCGTTGGCGAGTTGCCCCACTATCTCCTCATGCGCTGCGTGTCGGAACTGAAAGGCGGCAAGGGGCGCACGTCGCTCGGCTCAGCCCTCACCGGCTGCTACTCAACGCTTCTCGAGAGCGCCGAAGGGAAGAGCCTACGTTCGAAGTTGCAAGATGGCTCCGCAGGCAAGGTCTATTTGGATCTGCTGGTGGGAATGGTGAGCGCCGAGCAGGACCCCGAGCACCCGAAGCTTAAGGCTGTCGTCGACTCCGTATTGGAGACCTGGCGATCCGGCGAGAAGGCGCTGCTTTTCTGCTTTCGCACGCACACGGCGCAACGCCTCCACACGATCCTCAGCGACCGGATCAAGCGCGAGCTGGAGACGAAGCGGGAAGCGGCTCTCGGTAGTCCCGAGGCTCTGACGCGCCTCCGTTCGCGCTTCACGCGCCGCGACGGCGATCTGGTCGTGCTTGGGCTCGACCGCGTGCTTTGGTCGCTGCGCTGGGCGGCGGCATCCGAAAGGGTGGCGCTGCCCGACCTCACCGCCGATGACCTGCGCCTCAGTGATCCAGAGCTCGACCAGCTCGCCGAGCTGGCCCTCAAGTACGGCGTTGATCTCCGTAGCGATCAGGTCGACCGGGTGTTCCTGAATCGGGCGACCGAGCACGTCTTGGCGCTCCGCCTACGCTCCCGCAGTCATCTCGGCAGCCAGCTGTTCACCCGTGTGCTCGGGGCGATGGCGGACGAAACCTGGATTCATTTCGCGTACGGCATCGATCTCGCTGCTGACGAGAGTGAGGGCGGGGAGGCACATGGTGACCTTGCAGGACTCGACGAACGGGGGGAGCGGATTCGACTGGCGCGAGCGCCTCATGGTCTTGCAAGCACTGCGACGTGCGCTGATGCGCGAATCGCTCTTGGTGCGCTTGCTCCCGGAACGGAGCGAACGCGACGAGCAAAGCTGGGGGGAGCTGCTCGTCGATCATTTCTTCGCTCCGCTTCCTGGACAGCACGAAAGTGTAGCCGATCGCATCACCGTCTTCGTTGAAGACCTACAGGCCGCAGCCGGCAACGTCTACGAACCCGGAACACCCCGTCACGCGATGTACGAAGCCACCCGGATGCGGGAAACAGGATTCGCGGTCCTGGTCGACGGCTCGACTGGCCCCGAGCGGCGTGAGCGCGTCTTTGCGGGGTTCAACAGCCCACTTCTGCCGGAGGTCTTAATCTGTACGAGCGTCGGCCAAGAAGGGATCGATCTTCACCGCCACTGCCGAAACGTCATCCACTACGACTTGGCGTGGAACCCAGCCGTGCTCGAGCAGCGCACGGGCCGTGTGGATCGCATCGGCAGCAAGACCTTCCGAGAGCGCCAAGCCGCAGCGGTCGTGGACGCCGGCTCGTACCTGAACGTTGGCGTCCCCTTCCTTGCTGGGACCTATGACGAGCGAATGTTCGAAGAGATCCGCGTGCGCGCGCAGACCTTCGAGGTGCTCACCGGAGGCGACGTCGCCGCGGACAACCTCGAAGGCAACGAAGACGAAGACGGTGCCGAAGGCAACGAGGAGGGTCTTGGTTTCCCCGCCTTGCCCGCGGCTCTCGTCGCTGACCTACGAGTGCGGCTGCACGTCTGGGAGCCACCGAGTTGAACCACGATCGCACCTCAGGTGACGAACGCTTGCACACGAACGCCAAGCACGAGTTCCGCACTGTCCAAGAGCCAAGCGAGTTCCGAGTCGAGTACCACGTGCGCAAATGGGTCCAGGCTGTCCGTCGGATCGGTCGTATCAAACAGCACATCCAGAACGGGAACCCCTGCGATGCTGACTCGCACGACAGCGACGTAGAGACTCATGGGCGGCACGCATTCCATGAGATCCAGTCGCGCGCGCTCTAACGGCTTCCCATCCCTCACTGTGCTGGCCAGCACTTCCCGCAAGTAGCTGCTCAGCAAGATCGTCGTCACACCGAAGCGCACCCCTGCCTTATCAGGTCGTTGGCTCGGGTCGATTCCCATGATCTGCGTGCTGAGTTCGGCCGCAATTGCGTAGCCTCTTCGGTGAAGAACATCCGGCGAAACTCGAACCTCCGGCACGACGGCGACGACAACGTGCCGCGGCAAGAAGGGGGCAACTTCCGCGGTGGGATCGGCAACAGGGCGGTCGCCGTTGCGGGAAGCTGGAGCATGGGCCAGCAGGACGGCTGAATGAGGCTCATCCTCGTCCACATCGACACGAAAGCGGACATTGGCGCCGAGCGCATCATCATGCACGTACAACGAGATCAGCTCGCGATCCTCCTCGCGTGTGTCGCCTGATTCGAGGGAGGCGGGTGCTGACGGACGAAATCCGACGGCGCACATGACGTGCCCCTCGTCACCTCGCCGTCCGATGATGAGCACCGGAAATCCCGACCTCAGCAAGCTTGCGCAGGTCGCAGAAAAGCGAGCGACGGAGAACGTCGGCCCATGACCATCATCCAGGTCGCCGTCGATCGAGAGGGGAGCGAGCCCGTGCTCTTTGATCGCCTCGAGCATGTGGTGGTTCAGCAATCCTGCTGTCGGAAAGATACGCTCTCCGAGCGATGCCGTTCGATGCGCAGCCTCCGTGATGCTCGCTGTCGTTGGCAGTGCTAGGCGATCTTGGAAGCCGCTTGACTGCATCATGGTCCAGATGCCAATCGTCGCGCAGGCGGCAACGTTGGTGTCCTGCTGCTGCCACGCGAGGCCACTCACGCAGAGTTGAACCCCAGCAATGTTCACCGCGTATGATCGACAGGGAGCTATGACGCGCTTTGGATGGTCTTCCTTGTCATCGGGGTACCAGGCCACGACGGTCCGCCCCAACTTTGCGGGAATCGGGCGAACGACGCAGAAGCCGAGAAACGCTTCCTGAAGACGCTGCTGCGCGGCTTCATCATTTCCGCATGCCGCCTCCAAATCAGCCCTGAGCTCTCGTTCCCCTTCGAGCGGCGAGAAGAACGTCAGCCTGGCGCAAGCGTTCTCATACCCGCGTGGACTATCTCCATAGAAAGCCTTGAAGGATGCGAGGTAGTCGCGATCGAAGTAGAACGGCTCCTCCAAAACCCAGACGGCCTGAAGGTCGTGTAGATAGCAGCGGAGGTAGTCAACCTGGTCGCATCGCGGCAAATTGGCTAGGGGATCGCCGTCTCCAAAACGATGCACACGGAGCCGCTGCGGAGTTCGCTCCCCCACAGGAGTCCTAGCGGATTCGGCTAGTCAGCAGCTCGATGGAACGCCCAGTCCGGTATGGCTTGGTCCGTTCCTCTAGCCGACGCTCCGCTTCGCTGCGCACGCTCACGCTTACGTTGATGGTCGGCTTCGACCGCGAGAGACCGTCGAGCGGAGAAGGTTGAACGCCCGCGCGCGCCGTCCACGACGACTCCGGTCGCGGGGTCTGCGATCTCTTGGGCTTGGACTGAGGGTTCGACACGATTGGGCTTCCCATGGAGCAGCCCGTCGGCGGCTCACCAGATGGAATCTTGATAGTCTCCATGGGGGCCCCGGACTGTGCAATGCCGACATTTGCGCACCCAAGCAATCATTAATGATTTCGAATCGTTAACGCCACCATGGATGACATTTCTTGTCCACCCGCGATCGCGTCAGCGGGGCAAGAACCGATGCCCGTCCATCTCGACCACGCGGACATAGCGCTCAGTCACGCCGAGGCTGCCATGCCCAAGCCAGACGGAAATCGCCTTGAGCGACGCGCCGCGTTGGTGCATCGCCGAGGCCCATGCGCGCCGCAGATCGTGCGGGCTGAACTTCGGCAAGCCAACTTCTTTGCGCACCCGCTGTAGCTGGTTCCAGATGGCCTTACGGTCGAGCGACACTTCACAGCGGCTGCGTATGAAGAGGCGCGCAGCTTTGAGCGTCGCCTCGGATGCGGGGATCTCGCGAAATCGGTAGTTCTTCGTCGACCACCCAGGCTTCGGGGTGATCCGAACGATGCGCCGTGCAACATCGAGGTCGGAGACGTCGAGATGGCAAGCCTCGTCCAGCCGAGCCCCACAACCGGCCAGCAGCTCGAACAGCGACGCGTACACTACATGGAGGATCTCGTACGCTCGCTTGATGAAAGCGTCCACCTGTGCGTCGCTGAGTGCGCGGAGATTCGGCGCCGGCGTGGGCTCACGAAGCCGCAGGCTCCGGTACGCCTCTGCATTCAGCGGAGAAGGGCCGAGCAGCTCACCGCGCTCGCCAAAGCGGATCATATTCATGATGGGTGTGAGGTCACGGTTGATTGTCCGCGCCGACGCGCCAGCTTTCGAGCGCGCGTCGATGAAGTGCTGCAGCAACCTTATGTTCAGCGCGTTCGCTTCCACGACCTGCTGCTCCTCAGCGAACTCGACGAACTGCAGTACCCGACTCTCGATGGATTGAGCGGTTCTTGGTGAGCGGTGCGGTGGCTGCACCGACTCGATGTATTTCGCGGCAAGCAGGGCTAGCCGGATCGCTTTCGTTGCCTGATCAGCTCGCGAAGCTCGCTCGCGTTCTGCGGCGAGCTCGTTGAGTCGTTTGCTGGCTTCGATGGCATCGGCCGTTCCGAGCGAGACTTCCGCACCTGCCAACCACGCGGTCCAAAATCGCTTCTTCCCTCTTTGTCGAAGGAGATGGGCGACGCCAATGGGCGATTTTCGTTTCTTAGCTCTGGGCATTCCTCGGTCCTCGCCAGAGGCGTCGTTCGCCTCTGGACGAAGTCGGTCACGTCCGAGACGTTGACCCGGGTCACGTTGCCTATCCGGCAGGACCGAAGCTCTTGCCGTCGAACCAGACGACGCACGGTCGTCAGGCTCACGGCGAGTATTTCGGCCGCCTGTCGGAGGGTAACCAGCTGAATCCGCGGCGGCTGCTTCACGTTGCCTCACGAGCGAGCTCCGAAGCATGCAAGCGTGTCGCTTTGCTGGTTCCCGAGCTCTTATGCCGCACGCGCGAGCACGATTTCGGAGCAACGCGACTGCCGCTGTCGGTTGGCGCAGGCTTCATCTTAGCCACCCCACGTGCGGCGGACGTCCGCTTGAACGACAACCGGCACCGACTTGAGGTAGCAAGCCAACGCCGCCTCCATGTGCGATCCGACCAGATCCTTCACCTTCGAAGCATGGCGCTCAGGGCATTCGACGAGCAGGGCGTCGTAGAAGACCAGAGCCAGCTGAGCTTTGTACGGCGGCAACTCGGCCGCCAGTGTGGTGAGGGCTCGCTTAACGGCGTCGGCCTCGACCATCTGAATCATCGATGCGAGCCGCGAACGTACGTTCCCATTACCGACGGGATAACGACGAAGCCGCCCACTGATGGATCGCAATTCGCGCGGCACCTGCCTGGCCATGGCCCGCTGCCAACGGTCAACACCCGGATGGGATGCCAGGTATTCTTTCAGGTAACGCTCAGCCTCCTCACGAGTGAAGTCCACGCCAAAGTTGGCGTGGGCATGACTGACAAGGCCAGACGCCTTCATGCCGAACGGCACACCAAAATTGATCGGCTTGGCCCTCTCGCGGTCCACGATGTGTCCACTGCGCGACAGCCTCTCTGCCGTTGCTTGATGCGGATCACCGCCACGCGCGAAGACGTTGCGCAGACCCGTGTCGCCGGTCACTTCCGCCAAGATGCGTAGCTGGCACGCGGCGAAATCTGCATACACGAACGTCTGACCGGGGGTGGGGACAAAGTACCGTCGTACGTCTCTTGGTAGTCCCAGGAGGTTCGGCTCAGAGGTGGTGATCCTACCCGTCTTCGTGCCATGAACGTTGAAGGCCGTGCGCACGCGGCCGTCGCGAGAGCGTTCAATTGCGTCCTTGATGCTACGTGCACCGTCATTCAAGAACGCATTGACCGAGCGCCAACGAAGTAGCTCTGGAACGATGCCAGCTCCAGCGTACGCGGCGAGGGCGTCGGAGCTCGTTTCCACAGCGTCGACGCCGTTGCGCCGCAATCCCTCCAGCACCGCCTCGCTGTCGTACAAGTTCTTCGTCTCCAAGTCGTACTCCAGCGCTTCTCGGAGGCCGCGCTCTTGCGCTTGGCAGTTGGCGGTGTGCTCGGCCCACGCGCCGCCATCAACCAAGATGCCGGCCGATGTCGCGGCCCGAAGGACGTGGTGTGCCTTGAGGTCGAGCCTCACGGTCTCCCGCAGCCCAAGCGCGTCCACCTCGTCCTCGAGTTTTTGCACGAAGCGCGCACCGAGCCTCGCCGATGCTACGGCTTCACGTACCTCGTCCGCCTTCGGGTAGGCGGACACCAACGGGAGCGCGGGAGGCGCAGCCGTGTTCAACAAGCGCGCACTTTCCGCGAGGTCGGGCGCATTGTCGACGAGCCCGGCGAACACCGTGCTCGCCACAACCTGCGCATCCCAAACATCGTCGGGCAGCAGGGACGGAGGAATCGCGGCAGTGAGCATCATCACGCGCTTGGAACGGAGCTCCCCAGCAAGCTCCCCAACGTCACCGACGACGTCGAGATCGACGACATGCGTGGCCCGACCCGGGACGTGTACGACCAGCAGCCGCGCCTTGCCGGCGTCGTTCAACAAGCCCTGCACCACGCACGCGTCAGCGGCCTTCAGGTCACCAATCAGCGCACGAAGGCCCCGGGGTCCGAAGTGCGCGGCGAAGGGCTCTTGAGCAGGCGAAATAGCCGTGCTTAGGCAGACCGACCCCGTTGCCCCCTCCGCCCCCACCCTTGCGGGCCCTTGGTTCCGCTTTTCTGACTCGGCAAGAGGGGCGTCGCGATTGATCGATTGATTGAATTGAGCCTCTTCTGAAGAGGGGCTTTGGGGGCCAGGCGATTTCAAAGGATCGCAAGTATTGGATTTCATTGCTCGTGCGCCCTTTGCGGTTTCGCCCCCGAGGGCATCGCCGAGCGGGGCGGGCCGGGGCGCACACTCTGCGTTGGATCAGCCGAGTAGAACGCCTCGAGCGCCGAGACCTTCAGCACGACCACGCGCTTGCGGTCACCGCGGACCTTCCGTTTCGGCATCTTGCCGTCGCGGTCGGTGACGATGAGCTGCTCATCGCCCAGCCGGCGCCAGAGGGTGGAAGCTGGACACGGCATCTGTTCGCCGCGCTCTCGTAGGGTCTTAACAACGGCCGAGAACACCATCTCGGGCAGCAGCCAGACCTCTCCTCCAGACCGCCAGCCAACGAGCGGCGGGTACGGAGCATCGGGGGCGGGGTGGGTCGCGTGGCCCAGCTGGACTTGGTTCGACTGGATCAAGTCGGCGAGGACGCTCAGGAACAGCTTGCTCGGGCTCGCATCGGCCACCACTTCGTGCTGCTGCGCAGTAGCCTCTATGAGGGCGCGTTCAGCCCGCTCACGAAAAGCGTCGGCCTCAGGACTAGCGAGCAGTCCTTGGTGCTCAGCGAACTCCAACGCCACCTCAGCGCCCAGCAAGAGGTGCGCGAGCGTGGAAGGAGCACGGCGGTGCGTTCCGGTACGCTGAAACTCATCACGAAGACGGCCATGGCGCGGGCCAATCCAAGCCCCAATCGCTCCGAGGCGCGGCGCGAGCCACTGGATGTACGACTTCATGAAGGGCGCCAGCATGCCCACCTGCGCCTGCACCCCCGAGAGAGCTTGCTGGTCAACGTCGCCGCGTTGCACTGCGATGCTGAGCGTGCGCGCCAGGATGCTTTCGCCTGCGGGCAGCTGCTCACCGGTCGTGAGAACGAAGGCGTGCGGCGGCCGATCAGGACGAGCAGACAGATCGCGGTTGAGCCTGCCGCGTGCCGCTCCGTTGCCCACACCACGCACGAGGGTGTTCGCCTTGGTGAGCGTATCGTCGTAGCTCGAGTTGCTACGCACTGTTAGTTCATCCGCGCAGAGGATCACGTCGTGAAGAACGTTGGCCTTCAGCTCGAGGGAAGCGCTCGTATCTGAAAAGCTGGCCGGTAACGTATTGTGCGAGAACTCGCCGAAGAACGAGAGAACCAATGCTGCGAGCGTCGACTTGAAGGCGCCGGTAGTGCCGTGCAGGTGCAGCACGAAGTCGGTCGGCAGCAAGGAGTTCAGGGGCGCGCGCAGCGTCGCGAGCACCAGTGGCACGGTGATTCGGTCGGGGGCTACATCGCAAAGGCGCTGAACGACGTTAAACGCTGCTGCCAGATCCACGGCACCGCGCGGAAAAGAATAGCGCCCGAGCCCTGCCGTTAGCTCAACCAGCGGAGATGCCGGCCCACCCCGTTCCGGCATCAGGAAGAGTGGGACGCCGTCAACCTCAACCCAACCCGTACGTTCGAAGATCTTCACGCGTTCCGGTTCCGAAAGTGCCTGAACGGCATCAGCCACCTCACGCATGGAATTCGGGTCGGGCGCGACACGCACCGCCGCCCCGAACTTCTCCGTGGGCCACCTGGTAGTCAGGAACTCACGGGGCTCCAAGGCGGCCGTGCCGAGATTCGTGCCATCTTCCAGCGTCAGCCCGACGACGAAGCGCCGCTCGACTCTTGCGCCATCATCGCGCTCGACCTCCTGCATGATGCGCGCGTCGAAGTTCGTGAGGCGCGTGCCATCTTCAGATTGGAAACCGCCGTCCACCAAGTCGTAGTGCCGCAGCCCGCCCGCGCGGCCGCTGTGCACTTCAGCTAGAGCTTGCTTGCACGCGGTCAGCGCCGCTTGTAGGTCGCGCGCCATCCCAGCCTTCCGAAACGGATCGCGACAAGCAGCGCGCTCGGCTTGCCCGCCCTTCAACAACCCCATGAGGAAGACCGGGTCACTCAACAGCTGGGCGAGCTGCACGCGACGCTCACGCGCATCGGAGACCTGCTCGATCAGCGTCAGCCGCTCAAACGGCAGGGCTGGGACCGCGGCATCGATCACAGTCCGCATGGCGTTCGCGCCATGCTCCGCGAGGTAGTCGTCCGGACCCATTTTCCTCGCACCGCGCGGCAGCAGCGCAACGGTCACGATGGCTCCGGATGCCGTCAGTTCGCGCGCAAGCCGGTCCAGCGCCGACGCCACGGCTGGCTTGTGCAAGTCGTTGTCGAACAGCACCACAACGGAACGGTCTTTGAGGTGAACCTGAGACCACGACGCGTTCAGCTCGCCATCGCTCGTCAGACAGGTAGCAACGCCGCCCAGACCAACGGCGACGAAGCCGGCCTCCGTTAGCGCCAAGCTCTTCGTCGGACTCTCGGTTACGATTAGAGGCTTGGTGCGATCGTCCTGCTCGAACGGGACGTAGAGCGGCACTTCGCGGCCGGCGGGAGCTAGGTACTTGCCGTTGTCTAGCCGCACGCGCGTGTACACGGGCTTCGTTCCCGGGTAGGCGAACCCGATTCCACCCACCCGTTCCTTCAAAGCGAAACCGAGGCGCTCCTCTATCTCGTCGGCGCTCAGCGACTCGACACCGTGCGAGCTGGCTACCTCTTCGCTCACGGCGCGAGAGCGAAAGTATCCGGCGTGGTCCGGCGTGAGCGCCGGGTCCGCCGCAGATTTACTGAATTTGCTACGCTTGGTTTCTTGAGTTGGGGGCACAGCGAACCGCTACGACCCAGGGAACTTCATCCACGAAGAAGCGGACGCATCAGGGGGTGTCCGAAGAGCTCGCTGGCTCCGCTCGGACATTTTGCAAAGTGTCCGAAGCGACACAATCCCAAGCCACTCTGACTACTTAGCGGCGCGCTTTCGCTTTTTGAGGTCGAACGAGAACAGGTCTTTCGCGTTCATGCCGAGCTTCCCAACGGCTGCCTTGATCAGGCTTTCTGCAACCTCCTCGTCGTCCATGCGCCCGTACAGCACCTCCTTCAACCGTGCCACCGCACCATCAACTGCCGCCGCACGCTCATCCTCCCCCGGCGCCTCCGCAGGTAGCGTCAAGGGCGCCCTACCGCCTCCGACCACGGTGCCCGACGGCATGCGCAGCGTGCGCACGACTTCCGGAAGGTCCAGCAAAGACTGAACCATTGCCGTCATCAGACTGCGTCGTCGCTGCGCATCTTCCCCTCCACCTTCGACTTCGGCTGAACGTAACTTGCCAACCGCGTTCGCGAATGTCTTCCGCAGCGCCCGCATAGCGTCGCTGCGATCCACCGCTAGGTACGTTCCGGGTGGCGGAACCAATGCTTCTAGCTTCGACTTCAGGTGCGCGCGTGCAGCGCCGACGATACTCTCCCGTGCCTCGCCGTTCTGATCTCGAACAGCAGACGCGAAGCCTCCAAGCACTACGCCCAGATCACGAACGAGCGTCAGGTCTTTCTGGTCCTCCTCGTTGCAAAGTGCGTCAAATTCGAGACGTTTAGCGGCTGTCTCCAAGACCAAGAGCCAAAACTGCGGGTCGTTCTGGTCCTCCACTTCGCTGTCGGCACTCATCCATTGCGGTAAAACTCCATCCTACCCACGAAACAAGCTCCAAGGCCTGCTTCGCGAGGATTCCAGCACAAGGCGGGCGGGTAACCCTGGTGCATCCGGGCCCGGCACCACAGCCTCGGAGGCAAACAACGCCTCCTCCCGGGAATAAGAACAATGGCGGCGCACGAACGCGCCGACAAGAAGGAGCTGATCATGGTTCAAGTAATTGCTGGGTTCTTGACGCGCGTGGCTCGTAACGAATCGTTCCGCAAGGGCGTTGCTGCCGCCGGTGCGGGCACGCTGATGGCAGTGATCTCCACGCTCATCTGGGAGGACGGCTGATCGCGGAGGCGTTGGCGGACGCGTTCTTGGAGGCGGTGGAGCGGTGCGGGTGGCGTCCGCTGAAGCAGGTGCAGCTGGCGTTTCGTTGGTTGGAAGAGGTGGCGCGGTCGCCGCCGGGGCTGGAGCTCGTCAGCGATGATGAGGCGAGCTTTAGCGGCTTGTTTCTCGTGCTGCGAGGCCGAGCGATATACCAGCTGGCGGTGCGGCATCCGCAGCGGCGCCGGCACGACGGCCGCTACGACGTGAGGCGTCACCCGGGGGGCTTTGGAGGCTACCCGGACTTGGACGGCGACGAGCCCTACGCGCGGTAGACGAGCCGCGTCGGGGCTGTAGTCATTTTTCCAGAAGGAGAAGAGGCATGAGGGTACGAGGACGGAAGATTTGGGCCAGCACGCTCGCGGAGCGTCGTTTGTTGATGAGCATGGGCGGCATGCCGCTGCGCGTGCCGCGCGGGGTGAGCCCGTTCGTGGTGGCGCGGCGGCTGACTCGCGCGGCGGCGACCGAGCATCCCGACGTCGTGTTCGTGCGGGAGGTGTTGAGCCGACGACGCGGGGCGCCGTGTGAGGTCTCGGCCATCGAGCGCGACGATGGGCGGCTCGAGATGACGGATGGCAAGGCCTCCGTCGCCGCGTGAGCTGGTTCGGAGCCTGACGGCGTGTGCGGAATCTGAAGATGAGGTCAATCAGGAGCTCGAGCAGCTGCTGGTTGACCATTCGTCCTTGCTGGCGGAGGCGCTGGGTGTGGGAGTGGAGCGGTTGCTGTCGCTGCGACAGCTCGCTCCTGATGCACGGCGCGTGCGGGTTCGTGCGCTGGTGAGCGAGGCACGCCGGAAGCGGCAGGTCGCGTCCGCAAGCGTGGCTGAGAACCTGTCGCTGGCCGCCGCGACGATGCTGTCGAAGCTGGCGCGCTGGGAGGAGAGTAGGCTCGTGCTCGACGCCAAGATCGTCCTGGGCACGGGGCTGGTCGGTGATCGCACGCGGAAGTACTTGCGGTTCGCTCCGGACGAGCGCGCGGCGGTCGTGATTAAGCGGGAGAAGCTCGTCGAAGCGGCACGCGCCCTCAAGTTCGCTGACGTGGAGTGCTTCTTGGAGCCTCATGCGCTGCGCTTCGCGTGGCGTGGAGGGGTCGGCGGTCTAGCGCTGACCAGTCAGCAGGTCGATTCACGAGAGCGCGACGCGGTTCTGCACGTTGTCCTCACTCGGCCGGAGCCTGTTCGGAAAGTGCGGGCTGTCCCAGCGGCACGTGAGCGCGCGTCGAGCTGGGTGGCTGACGTGTTCGGCGATCTCAGCGTGTTCTGAAACAACGGTCTCTGCGCGTCGCGCTGTGATCCACCACTTCGAGGATTTCAAATGAACGAACGAGTTTCGATAGGTGCTTCTTTGCCGCCGCCGTTGCGGCCGGCGCCGGATATGGGGGCGACATGGCAGGACGTGGACCTGGACTTTGACACCGCCGCGGAGCGCTTCGTGCAGCGCCATCAGTCGGATGGCGCGGTGCGCGACCTGCCGGTGATGGACCTCCGCGCGTGGGGCGTCGCGCCCAGCGAGGGACGCTTCGTGCTCAGGCCGCTGGGCGGGCATGAACCGCCTTTGCCTCTGCGCGCCACGGCGTTCTCCGCGCTGTGCACGCGGCTGGGGGCGCCGGCGGAGTTCGTGCGGGACCGGCTCCCGGCGCCGCTGCAGCTGGCCACGCTGAACTTCTTGATGGGGCAAGGCGAGCGGCCGGGCACCGCTATGCTTCGTCTGCGCGGTGAGGAGGTGACGGCCATCGTCTCCGAGCGCTACGCGCCCCTCGACGCGGGGGAGCTGGTTGGCACGCTTCGGAGCGCACTGGCTCGTCACGGCCTCCTGGAGTCGGTCCGGGTGCGGGCGGTCGCTACGGGGCTCACGGACGTGATTAGGCTGGTACTTCCGACCGAGGCGGCGCCGATCAAGGTCGGAGACCCGTCCATGGTCGGACTGGACGTCTCATCGAGCTCGTTCGGGAGGTCGGCGGTGCATGTTCGCGGCGTCGTTTGGCGGCTCGTCTGCATGAACGGGGCGCGCACGCCGAGCTCGCTCGGTGACGTGTCGCTCCGACACATTGGCGAGACGCAGCGGCTTCGCGACGGTCTGGCCGATGGAGTGGCGACGGCGCTGGT
The DNA here is from genome assembly GCA_029266615.1 of Polyangiaceae bacterium. Taxonomy (GTDB): domain Bacteria; phylum Myxococcota_A; class Polyangia; order Polyangiales; family Polyangiaceae; genus PMG-095. The sequence continues at coordinate 5,288 of JAQSWN010000155.1, read as the reverse complement.
CCACGCGCGCGGCATGATGGAACGCTGGAAGTCCGCCGTTGCCACGTACATCACGGGGCTCGCGGACTTCATCGACGGGCTTCGGGAGCTCAGCACGGGCGAGCAGCAGTCGGTCCGGGTCGAGCTGGGAGCCAAGCGCCCGGCGGAGTTGCCCGAGTCCGCGTCCGTCTACGACGTCGTCAACGCGCTCACGCACGCGGCGCACGACGCCGAGCCGGCGCGGCGCATCGAGCTCGAGTCGCTCGCGGGCGGCGTCCTGCTGGACCGGACGGGAGGACGGCCGTGACCTACCCGGAGGTGCAGCTGCTGGCGCTTCTGGTGGGGGACTTGGCCGCCCGGAAGGTGTGCTCGGCGCCGGGGGGCTGGCGGGGGCTCAGCGGCCCCGAACTCGGGCAGCTCGGGCTGCGGCCGCGGGTCAAGGGGGTGGTCACGGCGCTGCAGGCGCTCACGCAGCGTCCCCTGGCGGAGCTGCCGCGGGGCGAGCTGAGCGATCCAGAGACGGTCGGCGCCTTCTACGGCGACCGGCTCGGTCATCTGGAGCACGAGGTCATCGTCGCGGTCGCCCTGGACGGTCAGCACCGTCTACTGGGCGAGTTCGAGGTGGCGCGTGGAGGTAGGCACGGGGCGTCGCTCACGGCGGGGGACGTCCTGCGCCCGATCATCCGCGCGGCGGGCTCGGCGTTCCTGCTGATCCACAACCACCCCTCGGGCGACCCGTCGCCGAGCAGCGAGGACATCCACATGACCAAGGCGCTCCGCAACGCCGGGCTGGTCGTGGGTATCCCGCTCATCGACCACGTCGTTGTCGGCGCTCGAGGGGGTGGGTACGTGTCCCTGCGTGAGCGCGGCGTGCTGGAGGCGCTGTGAACGCCAAGGTCCCTGGGCCGCCGCCTAGAGGCCAGTACGACACGAGCAAGGCGGCCGCCGCGGCAGCGCTCCTCGCAGCGGGCGAGGCGCTGGTGCGGGCGTCTAACGCGCTCTCGGCGGGGGAGGTGCGACCTCCGCCGCGGGCGCCTGAGCGGAAGCCGGACCCGCTTCCGGTGGGGGACCGCCTCAGCGGCAAACAGCTCGGAGCGATTCGGGCTGCGTCGAGGCGCGCGGGACTCTCTCGCGATGGGCTGGCGGAGCTCTTGGCCGAGACCGCCGGTAGGGAAGAGGTCGCGCAGCTCAGCCGCGCCGAGGCGAGCGCCGTGCTCGACAAGCTCAGCGCGATGACCGGCTACCAGCGATAGCAAGAGGACGGAGGCGCCCGCGCGATAGGCCGCGGGCGCCTCTTTGGAGGAATCATGAATCAATCACTCGATGATCTGCGCAAGCAGCCACACTTGAGCGTTTCGGCGCTCAAGACGTGGATGGGGTGTCCTCGCAAGTTTCGACTGCACTACGTCGAGAGAGCTCAACCGTCCCACCGCTCGATCGCGCTGGTCTTCGGACACGCGTGGCACGACCTGATTGGAAGGACGCTCTGGTTGCATCAACGGCAGCGACCGCTCGACCGTCGCGCGCTGCGCGAGCACTTCGAAGAGGCGCTTCGGCAAGAGATCGACGCCGACGGCCCGCCCGTTCTCTTCGAAGACGGCGAGGACGTGCCAGCTCTGGTCGATACAGGGATGGGCATGCTCGAAGCGACGCTGGCAGCCGTTCAGCTCCCCGAGCGGGTCCTGCACGTCGAGCTACCGTTCCGCTTGGAGCTCCGCGACCCCGAGACGGACGAAACGCTGCCGATGCCGCTCATCGGCGCCATCGACGCCGTCGTGGAGGTGGGCGCCACGCTGGAGCTGTGGGAGCTCAAGTCGGGCAAGCGTCGCTGGTCCGAGGACGCCGTGCTCTTCGACTTCCAGCCGACGGCGTACCGCATGGCGTTCCGCGGGCTCCGCACGGCGCGGCGGCAGGAGCCGAAGTTGAAGCTGCTGGTGACTACCAAGGCCGCAAGGCCCGACGTGCAGGTCGAAGACTTGGTGCGGACCGCAGCTGACGAGCGCGACCTGATGGAGACGGCTGCGAGCATCCACCGGGCGACGCTTGGCGGCTGCTTTCATCCGGTGCGGAGCTGGATGTGCAAGCAGTGCGAGTACGCGGACGCGTGCCGCTAACGCTCGCCCCCGCGAACAAATGGGTGGGGGCCGGCGCTGCGCTAACAGCCCGACACCCTGGACCACAGTGAGAAAGCACCATGGCCAAGGGAAACGTATCAAGTTCCAATGCAACCGAGAAGGAAGCGCGCGTTGCTCGTGAGCTCCTTCATCAATTCGAGAACCTCTCCGTCGAGGTGCGGAGCCTGCTCATCGAGCGGGCGTCGTCTTCCGACGTCCTCACCCACCTGGCTGACGGGATTCAACACTCCCTCGACGCCCTTCAAGGCAGAGCGAGCGCCGCCGACCTCCGTCGCGCTGCGACCAGTGTCCGAGCCCAGACGTCTCACGGCGTCCGAATGCTCCTGGAGCTGGAGGCGTTCGCCGGGCGGCTGGATGGGCTGGCTTGGGCGCGGGACGCCTTCGAACAGGCGGAGGGCTTCGCCGAATAGTCATTTGTTCGCCGGGCGGCTCCTGTTCAGCGTTGGCCGGGCCGCGGGGCCTTGCGACGCGACGTGCCGGCCGCCAGCTCGAGCTCGTCGAGCAGCATCCCGACCAGCCGTAAGGCCCTCGGGCTGGCTCGGCGGAGGCGGCGCAAAACGAGCCGCTCTTTCTGGGTCAGGGTGTCGCGTGTCGCCGTGCTGGCATACCCAGCGGCTGACGACTTGCCCAGCAGCGTGTCGGCTCCGACACCTAGCACCCGAACGAGATCGGCGAGCGTCTCGATGCTCGGCAGCGTCGCTCCGCGCTCCATGCGCCCGTAGAACTCGGGGCTCTTCGCAAGGCGCTCTGCGACCTCGGCCTGGCTGAGCTTCAGGCTCTCCCGGGCTTGCCGGACCGCCTGCCCGATTTGTGCAGCGAGTTTGGCGTCCATGACCGGCCCATCAAGGCGTGTCTGGGACGTACAACCTGTCGCGTTGACGCAACAGGAACTGTTAGTGCAGCATGGAAAGACACGCTCTGATTGTGTGTATTCAGCAACGAGCTCGTCTTTCCCGGAAAGGAGACCGCGTGAACCTCTACAAAATATCGACCATCGGCTTACTGACGGGAATCGTCATCGCGTGCGGCGCGGCGGGGTCGGACCATACCTCCGTCGCTCACGCCAACGACGCAGGCGCTGGACCCACGGCGGCGTGCGAGTGTGTTGGCGATCCGGGACCGCAGGGTCTGCAGGGCCCGCCGGGTCCCGTCGGGCCTGCTGGCAAGGACGCCGTGTGCGTGAACGACATGAACAACTGCCCGCCCGGTGTCCCTGGTGCGCAAGGCCCTGCCGGTCCGCAAGGAGCCAAGGGTGAGCCCGGATTAAGTGGCGCACGGGGTGCGGACGGCCTCACTGGTGCGGTCGGCCCGAAAGGCGAGCCAGGCGCTTCTGGAGCTGCGGGCCCGCAAGGCGCGCCGGGCCCCGCCGGTCCTGCGGGCAAGAACGGAAAGGACGGCTTCAGCATCTCGAAGAGCTCGCTCTATCTGCGCAGCTCGTCGGCTACCGGCGCGGGTGCCGCCATCGCCTATTGCGACGACGAGAACGACATTGTGCTCAACGGCAGCTGCACCGGCCAAGCGGTGTTCTGGGGCTATATCGGCCCGTACTTGCCGACCAACCCTGAGCTCAAATCCGGCTGGGAGTGCAAGATATCGAACATAAGCAACGGCCCCATCTCGGCATTGGTCACCTGTTTGGACGTCCCGTGAAGCCCGCGTCCGAGGCGGTCTCGATCCGCGAAGGACAAGCGCTTTGTGACCTTCTCATCGGTCCGTACAACGCTCACCTCGCAGCCTTAGCCACGCTGGAGGACCGCTCGGCAGTCGTGGCGGCTCTCGAGCCGTCACGACTAGCGGGGCTGCTGCGCGATGGCGTCACGCTCTCGCTCGATGCTTACGGCGCACGACTGTCATCGCAAACGAAGGCCCTGATCGCGGGGTGGCTTCATCAGCACGTGCAGCTGGTCGAACCGCTGGGTGTTTCGTGGAGCGCCCTGTCGCCGGGTGCGGCCACGGAGGTAGCGCGGAGCTTCCGAGCCGGGTTCTCGTCGCTGGAGGCGCAGGCCGGCACCGCGCTAGGCAGCCTGTTCGGCGGCCTCGGAGGCCTCGCTGGCGGGCTCGTCGGCACTTTTGTAGCTCTTCATCGAGACGATCAAGCGTTCTCGGGGCAAGTGCATCGACATTTGGGCGAGGTCGACCGATGGCTTACGACGGCAGCGGCGGACTTCGACGCGCGACTCCTTCCGCGGGTGGAGCGCGACCTCAATCCCTGGCCCTATCGGGCGAGATGGGCGATCGCAGCCGCGCTGGCTCTCGTCGGCTTGGGAGGCGCGGCGTGGCTGGCTCAGTGAAGGAGGAAGCGTGGCTGGTTGCTTGCTGACGGTCGTGATTTGGCTGGCCGCGACGGCGGCGCTCTTTTGGTTCGGTTCCGGAGCACCAGGTGAAACTGTCGCCGCAGTCATAGGAGCAGGCGTCGGCACATGCTTCTGCGTACAAATGGCGACGTGGTTCATGACGCGGTCCCGGCATCGGCGCCTCAGCGCTCAGTACTCAAGGTTGTACGGACCGGTCCCGCAAGAGGCACGAGTCGTCGGGACTCGCACTGGCGGCACGGTCGGCCGCCTGCTGGGCGGCACAAGCGGATACCTTATTGGTGGCATCGTCGGAGCTGCCGCCGACATTCGCGCCGAGGCCAAGAAGTACGAGCACATGTCGGACGGGCAGCGCCAGCTTCTGCAACAAATTCGGCGCATCTCGCTGGTGAGCCCAATCCTGACCAGTACGTTCATGGTGGGCGCACTGCTCATGAGCTGGGTCTTCGTGGTGGTGTACGAGATGGTACGGGCAATTGTGGGAGCTTGAAGAAGGTCAGTAGTAGTTCTTTCAGTCACGAGCATGGCCGCATGAACATGCGTTGACGGGAGCCCCCCACCGACTGAGACCGCGGCTTTGACCAAAAACGCCGCGTTCGGGGCGACCAGGAGAAAGCATGGGCTGGCGAGGATTTACGCGACAGGTGATTGCGGCGCGTCGGCGGGCTCAGAGGCAGGCGGACGCGTCTCGGCGCCGCTCCGAACGAGAAGCGCATCGTCGGCACCGTGAGCTGACACAGACGCGCAAGGAGTGGGAACGCATGGAGGCGCGGCAGCGCGCGGTGGCGGAGTACGAGTACTTCACCAACTCCGTCGCGGTGCTCCTGTCCGTGCACAAAGAGTGTAGCGCTCCCGTAGACTG
>JAQSWN010000368.1 GCA_029266615.1 Polyangiaceae bacterium | reverse complement strand
CCGCCTGCGCGATTTGCGCGTCGCTCCAGCCGTCCAACGGGTGAGGGCGCACGCTCGACTTCTCGTCGGCGCTGGGTTCGCTGACCTCACCCGAGTCGTCCAGGGCAGCGTCGTGCTCCGGGTCGTCATCGTGCGGCTCTTCAGCCGCGTCGGGAGCCGCGGCCCGGGCCGGCTCCTCCGCGCCGTCATCCGCGGCCGGGAGCCCGCTGCTCGCCGAGGGCAGATCCGGCACGGGCGCGGAGGGCTTCGACCCCGCACAGCCGCCGAGGAACAGCGCCACGAGGAGCGCCGCCAAGCTTTGGGTACGGTCAGCCCTCACGGTACCAACGCGCCGTTTCGCGCAGGCCGACGTCCAAGGGGGTGAGCGGTCCGAGGTGGGGCTCGACGCGGCTCGGATCCAATACCGAGCGCTCGACGTCACCTTCGCGGGCGGCGGCTCCTTCTACCTGCGAGGCGCTGCCGACCAGGGCCGCGATGCGCTCCGCCAGCTCCCGGGTGCTGGTGGAGCGGCCTGAGGCGACGTTGGTCACGAAGTGTGGCAGCTCCCCGCCGAGAGCGAGCAAGTTGGCGCGCGCTACGTCTTGCACGTACACGTAATCGCGCTCGCCGCCGCCGTCTCCCGCGAGGCGTCGGCCGAACACCGTGAGCGGTCTTCCGGCGCGCGCTGCCGCGAAAAACTCCGCCACGACGCCGGATTCCCCGTTCGCGGCCTGACGCGGACCGTACACGTTCGAGTAGCGAAGCACCTGGCTCGGCAGGCCGCGCTGCTCGCTCCAAAAAGCGAGCAACTGCTCGAATGCGAGCTTCGTGATGCCGTAGGGGCTGCGCGGCTCGACGCGCAGCGACTCGTTGGCGCGCTCGCCCTCCATCAAGTCGCCGTAGACGGCGGCCGTGCTCGCGAACACCAGGCGTCGTACGCGGACGCCGGGCGCGCTGCACGCTTCCAGCAAATGCAGACCGCCCACGACGTTGATTTGCGTGTCCAGGAGCGGCTCACGTCGGCTCCGGGCCACGCTGACCTGCGCCGCCTGGTGGCTCACCAGGTCGGGCGCGAAGTCGCGGACCGCGCGCCACGTGCGCTCGCGGTCGCGCAGATCCACTTCGTACACGTGGAGGTTCCGTGGCAAGTTGCCGCGGCTGCCGCTGGAGAAGTCGTCCAAGACCGCTACTTCGTAGCCGGCGCCCAGCGCCAGCGCTGCGACGTGGCTGCCGATGAAACCGGCGCCACCCGTGACCAGTACGCGCATCGCGGCTGGTATACCCGAACGCGAGCGGGAGGGCGAAACGCCTTACTCCGCTGAGCCCTGACCCTGAGCCTTCAGAAGCTCCGCCCGAGCGCGGACGAGGTACGCCCGGGCCTTTTCCAGGTGCTCGTCGCCGTCCTTCCTGCCGACTTTTACGTCTTTGAGAACGTTCAGGGCGACGCTGACCTGCTCGCTCGCTTTGTCGATAGGGGTGGCGTCTCCGGCGACGGCCAGCGAGGCGAAGAGGAGCGTGGCCACGGCGGTGCCGAGGACGAACGAGCTTCCGGCAGGGCGATGGGGGCGCAGGATCATGAGCTTCCTCCGAGCATACGGGATGCTTACGCGCCAGCCATTCGCATTCTTCCTCGCCTCGAGGGGGCGGCGGACGCGCGGGTTTGAAACGCGGCCCCAGCGGCGCTAGAAGTGCGCGGAAAATGGCTCATTTCCACAGTGACGCGCAGAGCGCCGCGCCGGGCGCGGATCCGCTCTTGGTGCTGCAGCGTTGGTACGAGGAGGCGCAGGCCAACAAGGATCCGCTTCCGGACGCCATGACGTTGGCGACCGCGTCGAGCGACGCGCGTCCCTCGGCTCGCATCGTGCTCTTCAAAGGCATCCTGCGCGGCGGAATATTCTTCGTTACGAATTACCAGAGCCGCAAAGCCCGGGACCTGGAGGAGAATCCGCGCGCCGCATTGGTGCTGCATTTCCCTACCTGGGAGAGGCAGGTGCGCGTGGAAGGGCGTGTGGAAAGAACCGCGCCCTCCGAGTCCGAAGCCTACTTTCAGAGTCGCCCTCGCGGCTCGCAGCTGGGCGCCTGGGCCTCGCCGCAGAGCCAGCCCATCACCTCACGCGCAGAGATCGAGGCGCGGTCGCAGGAGGTAGAGCACAGGTTCGAGCATTCACCCGTCACACGGCCGGAGTTTTGGGGCGGCTACCTGGTTATCCCGGAGGTCGTCGAGCTGTGGCTCGGCCGCGCCGACCGCTTGCACGATCGGTTCGTGTATCGCCGGGACGCAGATGCGAACCCGTGGCGCATCGAGCGGCTCGCGCCCTAAGCGCCCGTGCGCCGCTTGGGGCGCAGCGCTTTTTCGATGAGCTCCCAGTGCGGCTCCGGCGTCACCACCCCCACCGCGTGGTGGCCGGGCCCCTGCGAGTCCGCCACGACGGCGAGCGCGCCGATGCCGTGCTGATTCAAAAAGCCGCGCAGATGCCGCTGGAAATGCGCGGCAGTGGGCTCACTGCGGGGTCCGAAAAAGTCCCAAAAATACGTCCGCTCGGGCGGTGTCGTCATGAGTTGCCGAGGTAGAGCATGGTCACGAGCACCACCCAGACCACTCCCAAGTAATGCCAGTACTGCGCGCACAGCGTGAGCCCTTCATGGCTCGAGCTCGTGTAGTGTTGGCGCTGCGCGTGGTAGATGACGAAGCCGAGCGGAACGTAGCCGCCAATGACGTGCAGCGCGTGCACGCCCGTCAGGATGAAGAACGTTGCCAGGTAGAGCGAGTTCGAGTCGCTCGGCGGGCGCATCACGAACCAGTTGGACGACTGGGTCAAAAGGAACAGCGACGCCAGCACGCCCGCCGCGTACAGCCAGCGCTTGAGCGACTCCAGCAGGTTCCTTTTGACGGCGATCTGCGCCTGCCAAATCACCAGGGAGGTGAGGGCAATGAGCAGCGTGCTCAGCCAGAGGCCGCGCGGTAGATCCGGCAGGCCGGGAGCGCGGTAGTTAGCGGAGGTGAGGCGCGTGAACCAAAAGCCGATGATCGTGGCTATGAAGAGCACGCTCATCGAGCAATAGAGCACCAGCATGCCCAGCTGCCGGAGCGAGAACTGGGGCAAGCTCGTGGACTTCTCGGTGTGCTTGGGCTCGGTTTGGCTGGGCATCGGCGCGCGCTCGGCGTTGCTCGGCGGCTGTCATACCACTATTCTGCAGAGCCCCTGAGACCGGCGTTCTTTCGCACCGTCCTCTGCAGCGTCCTCGCCGGGCTCACCCTGGTCTGGCTGGACGCACAAGTGCGGGAGGGGTGGCCCTTCATCGCGACCGGCGACCATTGGCGCTGGTCGCTTTTCCTCTACACGGGCGCGGGCGCGGCCTTCGGCGCGGTGGCGTACCTGGTGTGCTGGCTGGAGGCGCGATGGAACCGTGACCGCTCCTTGTGGCTTCGGGCGGGCTTCTACGCAGTGCTCGCCGGATGCCTACTCGCCGACGTCGCGCTGTGGGCCTTCTCGGGCGAGGCGATTAGCGCCAGTCGCTTCGCGCGGCTCGGACCCGTCGTCGCGGTCTTGGTCGGCTCCGCCGCGACGTACGCCGTGGCGTGCTTGTGGCTGTCGGGGGCGCGGCGCATCGCGCAAGGGGACGTGTTGGTCGGGCTGTTGGTCGCCACCGGTTGGGGCGCGCTCGGGCTGCAGATCGCGCGGCTGGACCTGACGCAGTACGTCGCCCTTTACACGCGACTGCACGCGCTGCTCGAGGCGGGCGCGTGGCTCTCGCTCGGCATCGGCTACGGCGCGCTCCTGTCGCTCGGGGCGCGGCGCGCGCGCCACTTCGAGCGGCTCGTCGCGGTGCTCGGAGCGGCCGCGCTCGGGATCGCGCTCGCCATCGCGTCGAGCGCGGAAGTGCGCACGCACATCGAAGGCAAGCTGCGGCACGTCTTTCTGGAAGAGGTGTACGTCGGTCGCATGGTGCGCCGCATGCAGCTCGCGGAGGCCTTCGCCGCGGACCCGCGCGGCTTTCGTAGTCTGTCGTGGTCGCGGCTCGAGCGGCTGCGCAAACGGCGCGGCTTCGCGGATCTGGCGGAGGATCCGAGTTGGCGCGCGCCCGCACAGAGGCCGACGCCCGACCGCCAAGCGGAGCTGTGGCGGCTGCGCGACCCATTGCGGAGCTACAACATCATCGTCTACTACGTGGACACCCTGCGCGCAGACGTCGCCTTCGACCGCGAAACGATGCCGAACGTCGCCGCACTGGCGGCCAGCGGGGTGCGGTTCTCTCACGCCTATTCGGCGAGCTCCGACACGCTACGGTCGTTGCCGGCGCTCACGGGCGGCGACTTCGACATCCTGTCCACGCCGGACCGCGACATCTTGCGCGTGGCGCGACGAGCCGGGTACGAGTCCACGCTGCTCATCGCGCAATCCGCGGAGGCTTTTCTGCGCAAACTGCGGCCGGAGTTCCGCTTCGACCGCACTCTGTCCATCGTCGATCACCCCGAGGAGCGAGAGGTGTGGGGGTACGGCGCCGACCAGCCCACGTCCGCGCGCCTAGTGGATCGCACGCTTTCCTACCTCGACGAACCGGTGCGCAAGCGGCGCCCGTTCTTGCTCTGGCTCT
>JAQSWN010000367.1 GCA_029266615.1 Polyangiaceae bacterium | reverse complement strand
CACCCCGAGCTGGCGGCGCTCGGTGGAGACTTCGCGACCCGCGCGTCGCGCAACGGATGTGTGCAAGAAGGCCGCTGCGTGGCCAGCGATCAGGAGCTCGAGACACTCTTCGCGCGCCGCTGGGTGGAGCTCACCCGGCTCCGGGAGCACGCGCTCTTTCGGCCGACGCTAGGCGACGCTCGGCGTTTCTATCGGTTCCTACTGCTTCACCCGGAGCAGGGCACGGAAACCCAGCCCTCGCCGGAAGTGGAGCGGGCGGCGGCGCGGCTCCGCTACGTCGAGGCGCTCGCGAAGCGTGACACCGAGTACCCGCTGAGTTTCGCGCGCGGCAGCTTGCTCGGGCAGCTCGGACAGATGCCGCGGAGCGCCCAAGCCCTGAGCCAGCACCTGAGCCGGCCCTCAGGCGCGGAGCTCAATCTGCGCGCGCGAAACTACCTGATTTTCGCGGCTACGAGCTCGGCGGGCGACTCCGGGCTCTCGGACCCCTGAGCTTCGGGCGCGATGGCCCGAGCCCTGCTAAAACCCGCGCCCCGCAGTGCAACGATTTCTCGCTCCCCTCCCCGAAGATCGCAGCATCCTCACGATTGAAGAGCTCGCCCGGCGTGCCGCTTCCGGCACCGGTCGGCTCGACTGCGTCGGCGTAGAAGGCTCCGGCGCGGCGCTCGTCACGCACCGGCTCGCGCGCAGCGGCGCCTCCCGCGTCATCGTGATTTGTGCAGACGCGGAAGGCGCGCAGCGGACCCAAAGCGATATCGCGGCGCTCGCGCGTGGGCTCGGCTTCGGCAAGTTGCCGGCGCTAGCGGACGGCGTCGAGCCGCTGCTCATCGCCGCTCAGGAAGCGACGCCCTATGCGGAGGCTCGCGCCGACCGTCGCTTGTCGATGTTGCGCGCCGGCGCGCTGTATCAGCTCGCGGCCGGCTTGCCGTCGCCGCTGCTCGTCGTGACCGCGGGTGCGCTCTTGCGCCGCGTGCCTCCGCGGCGGGTGATCAAAGAAGGCGGCGCGCGCATCGAGACCGACAGTGAGCTGGACGTGGCCGCGCTCGCGAAACGGCTGGATTTGGCGGGCTATTTGCGGGTGCCGCTCGTGGAGGATCCCGGCAGCTTCGCGGTGCGTGGCGGGATCTTCGACGTGTGGCCGAGCTCGGCGGACGCGCCGGTGCGGGCGGAGCTTTACGGCGATCTCGTGATGGGGCTTCGCACGTTCGACCCCGAGGATCAGCGCACCCTCGACGAAGTGCGCTCGGTGCTGATTCCGCCCGCGACCGAGGCGGTGCAAGAACCGAAGAGCGAGGTGCGCGCCAAGGAGGCGCTGCGCAACCTGTGCGACGAGGTCGACTACCCGACGACCAAGGCTCGCGCGCTCATCGACGACATCGCTTCGGGGCGCACCTTCTTCGGCGCGCAGGGATTCCTGCCCGCGTTCTACGAGCTCGAGTCTTTGTTCGACTACTTCGGACCCAACGACGTGCTGCTCGTGGAGGATCCGCCGGCGGTCGTGCGCGCGCTCCGTGACGAGCTTACGCGCGCTCGCGAGGGCGAGGCGGGGCGCAAAGGTTTGCCCCATTTCGCGCTCGAAAAGCTGTACGTGACGGAGGAAGGGCTCGGAGCCGCCCTCGCTAACCGCCGGGTCGTTGCCTTGCACCGCGCGGGCGTGCACGGCCCGGAGAGCGCCGACGCCATCGACCAGCTGGAGCACGCGCCGCACGACGCACCCACCCTCGCGCTCAGCGACCAGGGCGAGCTGGAGCGCGCGATCAAGGCGGTGCGCCAGATCAAGGGCAAGCACGACGCCCTCGATCCGCTCGTGGAGGCAATCCACGAATGGCAAGAGGCCGGGCTCACGACGCTGATTGGCGCCCGCACGGTGACGCAAGCGGACCGCCTCGTGACGCTCCTGAAGCACCGCGGCGTGAACGCGACCCGGACCGGCGACGAGGGCGCGGACCCCAGCTCCTACCCGTTGCGCATCGTGACCGCGCCGCTGGCACGGGGTGTGGTCGCCCAGAGCGAAGGCTTCGTGCTCGTTACCGAAGAGGAAATTTTCGGGGCCCGCGCCAAGCGCAAGGCGGAGCCGAAAAAGGGCAACACCAAGGCGTTTCTGGAGGACCTGCGCACGCTCGACCCGGGCGACATGGTCGTGCACTCGGATCACGGCATCGGCCGGTACTTGGGGCTGGAGCGCAAGCTCATCGGCGGCGTGGGCGTGGACTTGCTGGTCGTGGAGTACGGCGGTGGGGACAAGCTGTTCCTCCCCGTTCACCGGCTGAGCCAGATCCAAAAATATTCGGGCGGCGAAGGCGCGCCCAAGCTGGATCGGCTCGGCGGGCAGACGTTCTCGAAGACGAAGGCCAAGGTAGAGCGCCACGTTCGGCAGATGGCGGACGACCTGTTGCGGCTCGCCGCGGAGCGCAACGCCGTCACCAAAGAGGCGCTGGAGGCGCCTGGCGACGACTACCAAGCCTTCGAGGCCGCGTTCCCGTTCGAAGAGACGCGCGATCAGGCGAGCGCGATCAGCGAGGTGCTGTCCGACCTGCAGAACACCAAAGTCATGGATCGGCTGGTGTGCGGCGACGTCGGCTTCGGTAAGACCGAGGTCGCGCTTCGGGCCGCGTTTCTGGCCGCAAGCCAGGGGCGTCAAGTCGCGCTGCTCTGCCCGACGACCGTGCTCGCGCAGCAGCACTACCTCACGTTCGCGGGCCGCTTCGCGGAGTACCCGCTCACGGTCAAGCCGCTCAGCCGCTTCGAGAGCAAGACCGAGCAAACCGAGACCCTCAAGGGCGTGAAGGACGGCAGCGTGGACGTGCTCGTCGGCACCCACCGCGTGCTCTCCAAAGACGTTCATTTCAAGAATCTGGGTTTGCTCATCGTCGACGAAGAGCAGCGCTTCGGCGTGACCCACAAAGAACGCATCAAGCAGCTGAAGACGTCCGTGGACGTGCTCACCCTCAGCGCCACGCCCATCCCGCGTACGCTGCAGCAAGCCGTCGGCGGCTTGCGCGACATGTCGCTCATCTCCACGGCGCCGGTGGATCGCCGCGCGATCCGCACCGTGGTCTCGCAGTTCGACGAGATATTGCTGCGTGAAGCGGTGCTGCGCGAGCTGTCACGCGGGGGGCAAATTTTCTACGTCTACAACCGCGTGGAGGGGTTGTACGAGCGCGCGGACAAGCTCAAACAGCTGATCCCGGAGGCGCGCATCATCGTCGGTCACGGGCAGATGTCCGAAGGGGCCTTGGAGCAGACGATGCTCGATTTCGTGGAGGGGAAGTACGACATCCTCGTCGCGACCACGATCATCGAAAGCGGCCTGGATATCCCGCGCGCCAACACGATGATCATCGACCGCGCGGACCTGTTCGGCTTGGCCCAGCTGTACCAGCTGCGCGGTCGCGTCGGTCGCGGCAAGGAGCGCGCGTACTGCTACCTGCTCGTTCCGCCCCCCAGCCAAATGACGGACGAGTCGCGCGCGCGCATCGAGGCGCTGGAGCGGCACACCGAGCTCGGCTCGGGCTTCCGCATCGCCGCGCTGGACATGGAGCTGCGCGGCGCCGGCGACTTGCTGGGCGGTGAGCAGAGCGGCTTCGTCGCGAGCGTCGGCTTCGAGCTATTCGTGCACATGCTGGAGGAAGCGACGCGCGAGCTGCGCGGAGAGCACATCGTGCACGAGGTGGACCCAGAGCTGTCCTTCGACGTGGAGGCGCTGCTCCCGGAGAGCTACGTGGCCGAGGTCGGAGTACGGCTGTCGCTGTACAAGCGCCTTTCCAGCGCGAGCGACGACGCCGAGGTCACGCAGCTCGCGAGCGAAATGGAAGATCGCTTCGGGCCGCCGCCGATGGAAGCCAAGCAGCTCGTGGAGCTGATGCGACTCAAGACCGAGCTCCGCAAGCTGCGGGTGCTCGGCGTGGAAGCGACCGCCAAGGCCGTCAGCCTGCACCTTGCAGACGACACCCCGCTCGACCCCGCGAAGGTCGGCGCGCTCGTGGCCACCAAGAAGTCACCCTACAAGCTCTCGCCCGACGGTCGCCTCACGCGTCGCGCGTTGGAGACGGAGGCGCTGTCCAACGGTCTCGTGCTCGCCGACACGATGCTGGACGAGCTCAGCAAGTGCTTGAAGGATACCTAGGACTAGGGCGTGTCCCTGAATGCTGCGGTCTCGGCGTGCCCGTGCCCGTGCCCGACGGTCCGTAAGTTACCGTCGGCGGTACTGGGGGCCGGTAAGGCCTGGGTTTGTAGTGGGTGCCCCCTCCGGGCTCGCGCATGGCACGCGCGCGCCGCGGGTACGAGAAGTCGCCGCGGCCCGGCTTGGTCCGGAATCGAGTTAGCGATGGAACCGACCGCTACTCACCCCGCGCGCCGCTCTCGCTCGTCGCGCGAAAAAGCGTTCGCCTCGAAAAAGAGGCACTCTGCAGACTCAGGTCGCAGGCGCAGAAGTGACCAAATTCGCTAATGATTTCAAGTGCAGCGCGCCGGAAAGTCGATCAGTCGCATCGGTGACCATCGCCCGAAGCACGCCCGCGGATTGTCACCGCTGCCTCAAGATCCTACACATCGCGATCGACACGGAAATGGTCATGTG
>JAQSWN010000154.1:31846-35256 GCA_029266615.1 Polyangiaceae bacterium | reverse complement strand
GCGGCGCCGGCGGCGCTCGGGTCTTCCTCGGGCGCGGGCGACTCTTCCGTACAATTGATGACTACGATGTAGGTTCCGTTCGGAGCGGAGAACGCGTGTCGCACCACGCGCGGAGCAGGCATGCTCGGCGAGAAATTCTGGGAAAAACCGGCGGTTGGTTCAGAGTCCCCCAGCTTGGTCACAATGCCTTGAATCCGCGTGACGTCGCGACCATTGAGTCGAACCGCGACGGTTTGATCGTGCGGCGCGGTCTTACCAAGGTAGGTCAGCACGAACACGGCGCCCCCGACGAGGACCACGCGTGCGAGCACTGAGCGCAGCTTGGGGCTCACGCGCCATCAGTTCGCGCTGGTCGCGGGCGCGGGGGTCGTTTTGGGGGGTGGCAAAACCTTGCTCGCGGAGCTCGCGGCTTTGGCGGCCGCAGACGAGCCCCAAACTCATCGAGACAAGCTTTGAGCGACGGGTTAGCCTGGCGGGTGGCGAAGTGATTCTCTCGCCGGATTGAACCCTCTCCGTGACTCAGCCTTCTCCGCACCCGGACATCGCGACTAGGGCCCAGCCACTGGGAGACGGCCTCCCCGAGGAGTTGATGGTCGTCGTCCTCTCCGGCGGCGCGCGGGGCAAACGAGTCAAAATGGGACAGCGCCTGCGCGTCGGTAAAAGTCAGGACAATGACCTGGTTTTGCCGGACGACACCGTATCCCGCCATCACTGTGAGCTGGAGCGCACCAAAGCAGGGATCCTCGTGCGCGACCTCGGCTCGACCAATCACACGCGCGTCGACCGCACCGCCATTCGCGAAGCGCTGATCGATCCCGGCGCCACCCTGACCGTCGGCAGCGTCGAGCTCGTGGTGCGGAGCGATCCGAATCGCGCGCAGATTCTCCCCAGTGAATCGCCTCAATTCGGTGACGTGCTCGGTCCGAGCCTCGCCATGCGCAGCATCTTCGGCGTTCTGGAGCGCATCGCGCCTACGGACGCATCGGTGCTCATCGAAGGGGAAACCGGCACCGGCAAAGATATGCTGGCTCGCGCTACTCACCAACAAAGCCACCGCAAGGACCAGCCCTTCGTGGTCGTGGACTGCGGCGCCGTCAGCTACGCCTTGATCGAGAGCGAGCTGTTCGGCCACGAGCGCGGCGCGTTCACCGGCGCCGTGGCGACGCGCCAAGGTGCCTTCGAGCTCGCGGGGCGTGGCACCGTATTCTTGGACGAAGTCGGCGAGCTGCCCATCGACGTCCAGCCCAAGCTGCTGCGCGTCCTCGAGTCCGGAGAGTACCGACGCGTCGGCGGCAACAAGACGCTCAAAGCCGAAGCGCGCATCGTCGCTGCCACCAAACGTAACCTCAAGGACGAGGTCGAGCGCGGCAAGTTCCGCGAAGACCTGTACTTCCGCCTCTCGGTCGTACCAATCACGGTACCGCCGCTGCGCACCCGGCGCGAAGACATCGCCGCTCTCGTGGATCGCTTCGTGGAGGTCGCGAAAAAGCGGGACCCCGCCGCCAGCATCGCGCTCAGCCGCGAAACGATCGCCGCCCTCTCTGCCCACGATTGGCCCGGCAACGTGCGAGAGCTTCGAAACGTGCTCGATCGCGCCATCTACATGGCCACCGCCGGCGGCGAGCGCGAGGTTCGTTTGCTGGATCTGCCCGTTTCCGCCGCCGCCAGCGGCCCCGGCTCCTCGCGTGAGCCGCTGAGCGACTTCTCCGCCACCAAGAGCTACCGCGAGGTGCGCACGGACTTCGAGGCCGAGTTCGAGCGCCGCTACGTCTCCTGGCTGCTGGACCGCCACGCCGGCAACATCAGCGCCGCCGCTCGCGAAGCCAAAATGGATCGCAAGCACCTGTACGACCTCGCGCGCAAACACGGCCTGCGCGGCGACCGCGGCTAACTCCCCCTGCCCTGCCCGACGCCTTCCGACCCGAGAGTCACAGGGAGATTGGGGATCGGGAGTACTGCGAGCGAGACCGAAACCGAGATTTTCTCACCGGAAGGTCGGAGGATCGGAAGTGCGAGCAAAGTCTTCGAGATGGGGGGGCGCCGCTCCGGGACGGCGATGCGTTGCGCTCTACGGAATCGTTCATGGCTGGGGGCGCCACGTCGACACGACCACGCGTTGCGCTTTACGGCGATCAATCCGATCTTTCGACCTTCCCGTAAGAAAATAAGTATCTGCGACGACGTCGTGCGCAGCGCCTCCTGACTCCTGTAGTTCTCAGACGCGCACCCTGGCGGGAACGCGTTCAGAAGTTGGCGCGGACGCCGAGGGAGAGGAGCATGGCGAGCGTGTCGTCGGGTTTGACGCCGCCCCAGGTGAATTCCCGGAGCTGCGTCTTCATGAGGTCGAAGCTCACGGAGGTTTCGAATCCGAGCATGACACCGGCGATACGCCGTTGCGGCTCGCCGTTGCGTTTGAAGACCATGCGGCCACCGACGAGGTAGCTGGCGAGCGGAGAAAGCTCGCGGTCCCCAGTCCAGTATTGGCCACGCGGGCCGTCCTTCGGCTCACCGCCCGTGTAATCGTCGCTCCAGAAGAGCGCTTCGGTTTGCGTGTAGTAGCGTCCGTGCACGAGGACGCGCACGTCGGGCAGCACGTAGCGCTCCGCTTCCAGCTCGTACGTTTGGCCGAAGATGGCCCAGGTGTCTCGGTACATCCGAACGCCGGCCGTGAGCGCGGTTTTGAGAGGTTTGACGTAGTACTTGCCGCGGAGCGCGGCGGCGAGGCGCAGGCGGTTGTCGGGATGGTTCTCGAGCGCTTCGTCGCCGGCGGGAGCGATGACGACGCCGCGGTAGGGGTTCTCCAAGAAGCCGTGCTGGAGCGCGCCGTACAGCACGAGCTGGGTCGCGAGGAGCGGAGTCCAAGTTTGGGTCCAGCCGGCTTGGAAGTTGTCGAGGTCGACCTTGCGGGTCGCGCGGTTCTCGGCTTGGGTGAAGCAACCTTTGGAGCTATCCAGAGCGAGGCGGACCGAAGCAGAGTCACTGGCTCCGAAGCCCGTCGTGCACACGCGGTCGAAACCGCGGCCGTACGCGAGCGTGAGCTCGGTGTTCTTTTGCAAGAACGTCGTACCGGACTGCACCGAAAATGCGTTGGATTGGTAGTCGCTCTCCGTGCCGTAGGTGTACGTGGCGCTCAGCTTGGTGTCGTCCCGCTTGAGACCGAATCCGCCCGAGACCTGGTGACGGGTGTCTTTGAAGTCGGTGGCGCTGCTGACGATGTCGACCGGGCTCAGTCGCCCGCCTTTCAATGATTCGGTAGCGCCGGATACGATGTCTGCTTCGTACGCCGCGTGCACGTCTAGCCACTCCGTCGGCCTCGCTTGGACCGCGGCCGTGGGGTTGATGACGATGAGCTTGCTCGTCTTGGAAGGCTCCAAGTACACGGTCGCGCGCGGCGCTACGTCTACGACTTG
>JAQSWN010000154.1:0-31781 GCA_029266615.1 Polyangiaceae bacterium | reverse complement strand
CCGAGCGAAAGAAGCGACGCCGCCAAGAAACCGGCCGCAATTGCCCTCAATTGCAACCGCAACCTCCGCCTTTGACAGAGGTCCCCCCGCTCGAGCCCTCGCGATTTTCCAGCACGTGGTCGCGCGCCGCGCCGTCCCCGGGGTCGTTGTCGAACTGCATGGTCGGGTCCGCGAGCACGGCGCGCTGCTCGGGGCGAACCGTGGCGCAACCGGCTGCGCCGAGCAGCAAGAGCACGAATGCGAGATGCACCATGGCGCGCGCCTCCATCAGAAGTAGGTCCCCAGCCCAGCGACGTAGCTTTGGACGTTTTGGTAATCGTCTTCTTGAAAAAGCACCATGTTAGCCGCCTCGAGCCGCAAAGAGACGCGGAAGCGCAGGCTGATGAGCAAGCCGCCCCCAGCGCGCGCGTGAAACCACTTGCGGTCGCTCAGCACGAACTCGTCTTTCGGCTGCTCGTACATGCCTCCGGCGCCGATGGTGACGAAGGGAGCGATGGCTTTGTCCGGGAGAAGATTCAGGGTGCCCGCGCCGCCGTACACGATGCGCCGGCTGTCTTGCTTCAGGGCGAGGCCGACGTACGGCTCGAGGGCGATGGCGGGCGCGATGACCCACGCGGGGCGTAGCTCCACATAGCCATCACCGTCATAGACGCCGGCCATCATCGCGAAACCGGCGTGCGCGTCTTGCAGCGCAGGCGGCGCGAAAAAGCCTGGCTTGCGCGAGCGCTCCCGCGAATCCTCACCCGCGGCCACGGGCTCTACCGTGTCGCCGAGCACGTAACCGGTGCGACCGTCCGGTAACGTGACCTGCAACCAGAACCCCGCGGTCTCGCGCGTCGTGATCAAAAATGTCTCGCCGCGCGGCGCGCGGTAAATGACCCGATGCGACACACCGGGTCCCGCGCGCAGCTCCGCTTCCGCCACGACGACGCGGGCGTAGGCGTCCTCGTCGTCCTCGGCGGCGTGAGCCAGCCCGGGGAGTGCGAGCGAGAGGAGGCAGAGCAGAAGAGCGCGCTTCATTGGCTGGAAAACTGGGTGGCCCACTGGCGAATGACTTCGGCCTGGTCGCTGTTTTCCGTGAAAATTTGCCGGGGATGCGTGGCTTTACCGATGGGCCGCAACAAGAGAGCAGCGAGGCTCGGGTCGCGCTTCATGCGCGCTTGCGCGGCGGTATAGTTCTGCTGCGCGGCTTGGGGCACGGCGGGGTTCGGATCGGCAGCCGTGCCGAGCGCGGACCCGGTGCACGAGTCCGAAAGGCGCGGCGAGTAGTCGGTGAGCTTGAACTTCGTCACGCTGAAATGGCAGCCGTTTTCCGGATCTTCTCCCGCCACCCCCGAGCCGCACCCTTGCTGAAAGAGCATCGGCTCCACCCGACAGTAGAAGAACTCGTCGTCGAAGATAACGTCCTCTTGAACGAAGTTCGCGCCCGGGTCGACGCTCGTGGGCAGCAGGCCGTCGTCGCCGCAGCTACTCGTCGCAAGCACGGTACCGAGCAGCGAAGCGACGGCGATCCAGGTTGAACGACCGAGCACGCGCCTGACGCTACCAAAAGTCGAGCCGCAAGGGCCGATGTAGACTCAGGGTTTCGAGCCTCTTTCCAATCTTCCATGGACGCGCACTGAGGTGCGCCTCCGGCTCGCACATACCCACATAAATAACGCACCACGTCGATTGGGGCTTGAACGCGATGCCCCACCTGGCTAACTCTTGCCCCTCTTCGCGCCGTTGTGGCACCTTATCCTACATCAACTTACCTTCTTTAGCTGCCTCAACTACTACCTTCAAAAGTAACCTCTGGAGCGCGCTGAGCATGAAGCTTTCCCCGTGGTACCTCACAGCATCGATTCCCGTGGCCCTGCTGGCCGGTGGCCAGTTTGGAGCCCAAATCGCCGTCCTAGGGGTCACCATCGGCATTTTCTTGGGTACGCTGGCTCTCGGTCGTCCGGAAGCTAGCGGCGCGACCACGACGCAACACTGACGGTTCGACACAGCGAAAACGCCGCGCTCCCAAGAGCGTATCCCTGCCTTGCCCCACCCCCCACGCCTCAAGCGGCTCGAGGATCTGTCGCTTCACGACGTGGAGGCGCTGCGCCTCATTCTCAGCGGTGGCTCGGTCATCGACTGGCACCGGCTGAACTTGGTCGACGAGGCGGAGGCGCGGCGTTTCATCGAAAACCACGAGCTTTACCCGGCCGAGCCCAAAGACCGGGCCTTCATCGACCACGTGAAGAAGGAAGCCGTCAGCTACCTGCGTCGGCACTTCGCGTTCGCGATTCCCAAGCCGGTAGAAGAAGCCAGCGTGGAGCAGCTGCTGCTCTTGGCTTCTGGCAAAGGGCACCGCCAAGTGTGTGCCTGCACGATTTTGAAAGTCGTGCAGATCATCAACCACATGGCGGGGCGCGAGCTGCTGTTCCGCCTGCCCGTGTCCGATCGGGATCTCTTCCACCTGGTCGAGGAGAAGGTCTACCGAGTCGTCGGGACGATGCTGAGCGAGGGCTTCCCGATCACGGAGTTCGTGGGAGGTCGAAAGAATCTCGACTCCACGTACACGAAGCTCCTCTCGAAGCCGGAAGCGACCGCGGCCGCCCTCTACGACAAGCTGCGCTTTCGCATCGTGACCCGCACGCCGGACCACGTGCTCCCGGTGCTGAACTACCTCACCGAGCAGCTGTTCCCGTTCAACTACGTCGTTCCGAAGCAGAGCACCAACTCCATCTTCGACTTCCGTAGTTACTGCATGAAAAACGAGCACCTAGCTCAGCTCGTGACGCAGTTCCAGGGCGAGCTGGACGGCCCTCTGCCGAGCGATAATCGCTTCACCGCGCCCAATTACCGGGTGATCCAGTACGTGACGGACGTGCCGGTGCGGGTGCCGCCGCATCTCATGGAGTCGGCGCCGGCCGGGTCGGAGAACCTCGGGCCCATCGTCTACATGCTGTGCGAGTTCCAGGTGCTAGACGCCGAAAGCGAAGCGCACAACGAGACGGGCGACGCCAGCCACGACGCGTACAAGCACCGCCAGCGCGAAGCCGTCTTCCGCCGGTTGCGGCTCGGCTCTCGGCCGGATCCGAAGAAGCCAGACCAAAAGCCCGAGTAAGTTCGAGGCCCTGCTCCGACGCGGCCGCGCTTCGGCCTGCCGAGGGCGCGTGCGGCCGCCCTATTTCGCTCGTTTACTGCGGCTTTCGCTGTAGTCGCGGTGCAAATTGGAGTACTTAGGCCCCCTTATGCGGCTGCACAGCGCCAAGGTTTCCGAGATTTCGCACCAAATGGTGCACGCGCTCACTTCTGCCGGCGACATCGAGACCGAGTCGCCCAAAGAAGTCGAGCTGGACGTCCAAGCTGTGCTCAACCAGTTCATCACCGACGAGCAGGAGGTCAGCGACAAAGCCAAGGACGTCCTGGCTCAGCGCGGCCTGCCCCAAAGCGAGCTCGGCCGAATCAAGAAGCTGCTCGCGGACGAGCGCAAGATCAAGCTCGGGGACGACGCGATCGACTACCTGCTGGACCAGCTGGTGGAAATGCTCATGCACTCGGCGAACGTAGAGGAGATCTTCGCAGAGGACTTCGAGCTGCGCCGCAAGCTTCGCGACCCGCTGCGCAAGCAAGCCGCGGTGGACCAAGACATCGACACCGAAGTGCGCAGCAAGATCAAGCACGTGAAGGAAGGCACCGCGGTGTGGGAAGTGGAGTACCGGCGCATGATGGACGACATCAAGCGCCGCAAAGGCCTTTAAGCCTGGAATGCAGCCATGCGCAGCATGACCGGCTTCGGCTGCGGCGAAGCGGAGCTCGACGGCAACAAGCTGACGTGCGAGCTGCGCGCGCTCAACCACCGTTTCTTGGACGTCCGGGTACGGATGCCGGAAGAGCTGCAGTCTCACGCGTTCTTCGTGGAGCAGCTCGCTCGTGAACGGCTCTCGCGCGGCCGTTTCGACATCGGCGTGAGGCTAGAAGACGGCGCCGGCGCCGCGCGCTTCTCCATCGCTCGCGCTCGGGCCGTGTACCAAAGCTTGCTCGAGCTGCGGGACGAGCTGGCGCCCGGGACGGAGGTGCCAGTGTCCGCTCTCGCTTCCCTCCCCGAGCTCTTGGTGGAAGGGCGCCGCGCCAACACCGCCGGCCTGGAGCAATCGCTCGACGCCGCCTTCGCCGCGGCGCTCGGCCGGCTGGACGCGATGCGCGAACGCGAGGGCCACGCGCTCGCGCGTGAGCTCACCGAGCGCCTCACGGTTCTTCGTGCCCTCTCTGCGGACGCGAAGGTGCTCAGCCACGGCGCCGCGGAGCGCCAGCTCGGGCGGCTGCGGGAACGGGTCGGTCGATTGCTGGCGGACGCCAATGCCGCGCCGGAACCCGGCCGGCTGGAGACCGAGCTCGCGCTCATCGCGGATCGTAGCGACGTGACCGAGGAGCTCGTCCGCCTCGGCAGTCACTTCGACCAATTTCAGGCGCTCCTGAGCGAGCGCGAGCCGGTCGGGCGTCGTCTCGAGTTCCTGCTACAGGAGATGTCTCGCGAGGCGAACACGCTGGGCTCCAAGAGCCAAGACGTGAAGCTTTCTCATCTCGTGGTCGAGATCAAAAGTCAGCTCGAAAAGATTCGGGAGCAGGTACAAAATGTCGAATGAGCGCCCTCTGCTCCTCATCATCTCGTCCCCTTCGGGAGCCGGCAAGACCACCCTCACCGCGCGCCTCCTGGCCGAGGTGAAGGGGCTGACCTTCAGCATCTCCCACACGACTCGCAAGCCGCGGCACAACGAGACGGACGGTAAGGAATACCATTTCGTCTCCCGGGACGAGTTCGAGAAGCTCATCGAGCAGGGCTCGTTCCTGGAATGGGCCGAGGTGCACGGTAACCTCTACGGCACGAGCAAGGCGGAGATCCACAGCCGCAAGAGCGATCGCGGCATCGTCTTCGACATCGATCATCAGGGCGCCCGGCAGATTAAGTGCGCAGCGCCGGACTCGGTGGCCGTGTTCATTCTTCCGCCGAACATGAAGGTGCTGGAGCAGCGCCTGCGCGGTCGCGCCAGCGAGGACGAAGAGACCGTCCAGCGCCGCTTCGGCGTGGCCAAGCGGGAGATCGAGCACTACGGCCTCTTCGACTACGTGCTCGTGAACGCCGAGCTGGAAGAAGCAACGCGCAAGCTCACGTCCATTTTTCTCGCCGAAGAGTGCCGACGCAGCCGCGTCGCCGCGCTCGCAGAACAGTTTCTCGCGGAGGGGCGGCTCCGGTCCGCGCCTCTGCCCAAGCCCTGAAATCCCGAGGATATGACCATGTACGCCACCCGCAGCAAAGAAACCGCCGACCACGTGCTCATCGTGGGGTCGATGGCCTTCGACGATCTCGAGCTCCCGAGCGTCAACGCGAAGGACGTCGTGGGCGGCGCCGCCACCTACGCGGCGTACGCGGCAAGCCTCTTTTCGCCGGTCCGAATCGTAGCCGTAGTTGGCGAGGACTTTCCGCGCAGCGTGCTGGAAGAGCTTCACGAGCGCGACGTGGACTGCGACGGCGTGGAACGCGCGCAGGGCAAGACCTTCCGCTGGAAGGGACGCTACGCTTCCAACCTTGCGAGCCGCGAGACGCTCGACACGCAGCTCAACGTCTTCGCGGATTTCCGCCCCAAGCTGCCCGCCAAATACGCGGACTCGCAGTACGTGCTGCTCGGCAACATCCAACCGCAGCTCCAGTTGGACGTGCTCTCCCAGATGAAGACCCCGCGCTTCGTCGCGGCGGACACGATGAACTTTTGGATCTCCGGCGAGCGTAAAAAGCTCGGCGAGGTGCTGTCCAAGGTGGACACACTCATGATCAACGACGAAGAGCTGCGCCAGCTCTCGGAAATTCACAACATCCGCCGCGCCGCCGCGGCTGTCCTCAAGCTCGGTCCCAAGCGCCTGATCGTGAAGCGCGGCGAGTACGGCGCCATGCTGTTCGACTCGGAAGGCGTATTCTTCACCCCCGCCTACCCGCTCGAAGACGAGATCGACCCCACTGGTGCGGGCGACAGCTTCGCCGGCGCGCTCCTCGGTTACCTCGCCGCCGCCGGCACGCTGGACGGCCCGTCTCTCCGCCGCGGCTTGCGGTTGGCCAGCGCCGTTGCCAGCTTCTGCGTCGAAGGCGTCGGCGCGGCGAAGCTGAAGGTCGTGCAACGCGCAGACGTGATGATGCGTCTCGAAGCGCTGCGTTCCATCACGAAGACCGGCGGCTGAGTGAACGCGAGATCTACGGGCACCCCGCGTGAGGTGCCCGTAGCCGCGAGCGAGACAGCGAAGTAGCGAGCGCCGCCCCCTACGAAGAGACGAGCCACCGACATCCAAGGCTCGACTCGCTCGCAGGCCCGACCGGCGATGTCCCTCCTAGGAGACACGCGGCCCCTCTCTCACAGTAAAAACTCCGCGTATCGGGCGGCAAGACGGCTTCTCGCCAAGACTGTCTTCGCCGTCCGCTCACGCGGGACACCGTGCCAACCGGGTATTTTGGTCTCACCTTCCAGAATCTTGCTTGACAGGCAGCAGAGCCTCCTCCACTATACCGGACAAGTAGGGTTTTCGAGAATGCCGCTTCTAGCCGACGAATGTGCCCAACGGTTGCCCATCATTGGGATTTTGGCCGTATATTGTCACAGTTGTAGCTAGTACAGCCGTTTTCAAGCAGTTCTACCGCACGTCGACCACTCGGTCGACTTTTGTCTGCCTTATCAGTCTACTTTACCGCTCTACTAACTGGACTATGGAGATGCAGGATGCACATCGGCCTCGTAGGCGGCCTGGACCGGAGCGAAGCCCAGTATCGGCAGCTCGCGGAGCGTGCCGGTCACACGATCGAGTGGCACACGGGCGACCTAGCGGGGCGTGGCGCGGGGACGCTGGAGTCGATGGTCGAGCGCTCGGACTTGATCATCGTCGTGACGTCCGTGAACAGCCACGGCGCGGTGTGGCGCGCACGCAAGCTCGCCAAGCTGCGCAAGAAGCAGCTGATGCTCGTCGCCCGCTGCGGCGTCTCGAAGTTCGCGTCTGTGCTGTCGGAAATCTCGACGCCCGGCGCGGCGTGGAAGCGCGTGGGCGGCTGATGCCTTTGCTCCTGCTCGGCTTCGGCGGCGCGCAGGTTCCGGATTCGGTTCCATTCATTGGAGGAAGTGATGCTCGTGAAACGTAATTATCAACTAGCTTGCGCGCTCACGCTAAGTGGCGTGTTCGCGCCGACCTTGGCGCACGCCATTCCTTGCGACGACGTTCCCAACGCTCCGAACAAGATCTTCGGCTCCGGTGGCAGCGCAGTGACTGCCACCATTCGGCGCATCGCGGTGGCGATCGCGAACGACACGACCGGTGACCCCGCCGAACGCACCACGATTTTCTACACGGATCCGAACGCGTGCGACGGTTATGGAGACTTCGTGACCGGCACGTCCACGCGCGTATTCAAGTACTGGGTTGCGGGCGCCACCGCCAGCGAGACGGACAAGACCTGCGAAGCGCGAATCGGCGGTCAGCCGCTCGACTTCGCCCACATGGGAAACGCCGCGGATTTCTGCGCGAATCCCGTGGTTCCGGACGGAGTCGGTGACTTCGCGGCTCCTATCCAAACCGTCAACGTCGTCACCCATCCGCTGTCGAACGAGACGTCAATCAGCGCGGAGGCATTGTACTTCATCTTCGGCTACGGCAAGGCCGGAACGGTGTCGCCGTGGAGCGACGGGACGGGCGTGTTCGTTCGTCAGTCCACCTCGTTCGTGACGCCGCTGCTGGGCTATCACATCGACGTGCCGGCCACGGCCTTCGTAGGCCCCGGCAAATGGGCGACTGACAATGCTAGCGCCGTCGGCACGAACCCGAACGTCATCACGGCGATCACGACCTACGCCGGCGGAGACGAGGCCAAGGCCGCACAAACCCTGGGCTACATTTCCGGTAGCACCGCCGACACGCGACGCGCCGACATCAAGACGCTAGCCTTCCAGGGGTTCGGCGCGTCCTGCGGCGTTTACCCGGACTCCGACGCGACCTCGTTCGACAAGCTCAACGTGCGCTACGGCAAGTACCCGCTGTGGGCTCAGGGCCACTACTTCACCAAGGTAAAGGCCAACGGCGAGCCGGAAAACCCGCTCGTTGCGAACCTGATCGGCTGGTTCGACGGCTCCACTAAGCCAGCCGGCACCTCGGTCAACGCGTTCGATCAAACCATCAAAGCGGGCGACATCCCCGCGTGCGCCATGTCCGCGCTCCGTGAAGGCACGGTCGGCGCCTTCTATTCCTACGCGCCCCCCAAGCCGTGCAACGGGCGCTTCGAGTTCGTCGCCAACGGCAGCACGGATCACGACGAGTGCGAGACGGACGACGAATGCAGCGGCGACACGCCGTCGTGCAATTTCGGATTTTGCGAGGCCTACCGGGCCGATGGCCAGGAGGAAGGCTGATGACAACGAAACGATCTTGGAGCTGGGCGCTGCTCAGCAGCTTCGTGGTGCTCGCCGCGCTGCAGGGCTGCGGTGACGACGAAGGCGGCAACGACAAGCCCCCAACCACCGTGAAGCCAACCGGCGGCACGAGCGGCACCGGCAACGAAGCCGGCTCCGACGCCCAGGGCGGATCGCCCGATGGCGGCGGCACGAAGAACACCGGCGGCACCGGAAACACCGGTAATACCGGCAACACCAACGCCGGCGGCAGCGACGCTCCGGTCGGCGGCAACGGCGCGGGCGGCGCTCCCCCAGAGCCCGCGTGCGACCTGCCCGAGCTCGGCGAAGACGGCTGCTTCAACTGCCCGGTCAAGGGGGAGCAAGAGCAGTGGCTCAACCGCTGCCTCGAAACGGATTGCGTGCCGTTCGACAACGCCCGCGTCACGCAAATCAACGCCGACGGCTCGCTGCCGCCCCTGCCTAACTGAGCTTCGAGCGTAACTCCATCGTCATGCACACCGTGGTCACCCTCCTGTTCGGTTCCGAGCGCCTCGGCGCTCGGCCGCAACTGCTAGGCGGCGCCACGGTGTGCTCTCACTCTCGCTTCATCGGATCGTCCCTTGTTCAGACTCAGATTCGTCTCTCTGCCGCTCGTCGCGCTCGCCGCCAGCCTGTGGTCAGCTTCCGCGCGGGCGCAAACCCCTCCGCCTGCCCCCGCCGACGACGAGGATCTGGAGGTTCCTGCGTCCGCGACACCGGCGACGACGCCGAGTCCCACTGTACCGGCGCCGACGACCAGCGCGTCGTCGGCGGCCTCCAGCGAGCGTGAAGCGGCCCCTGCCCCGGCTCCGCCCGTCGCGTCGCGTCCGGCCGCAACCACGTCGCCGGTTGCTGCGGCCGACCCAGTCTCGGTTCCAGAAAATGCGCCCACGCCGCCGCCCCCCCTCGCGGCCCCGGCTACGCCCGCGGACACGTTCCTCGGTGTTCGTTTCAGCGGCTACGTCCAGGCTCAGTATCAGCGTAGCGGCCTCTCGGAAGACCAGCTCCAGCAGGGTGGCGCGCCGCTCAATCACAACCAGTTTCTTGTTCGCCGCGCGCGGCTACGCTTCGACCGGGCGTGGGACTTCGCTTCCGCGTCGGTGGAGCTCGACGCCAACACGGTGCGCGGCCCGCGCGTCGGCATTCGTCGGGCCGAAGCCGCCCTGTTCTATCGCGGCAACAACGCGCCGGAGCTTCCTCCGCTCATCTCGCTCAGCGCGGGCGTGATGGACATTCCGTTCGGCTACGAGCTCAATCAATCGGCGCGCGTCCGCTGGTTCATGGAGCGCTCGACGGGAAGCCTGGCCCTGTTCCCAACCGAGCCGGACTTGGGCGCCAAGCTGTCGGGTGCCATCTCTTACTTTCGCTACGCGATCGCGTTCATGAACGGCGAGCCGCTGGACGAGAGCGGATTTGCGCGCGACCCCAACAACAACAAGGACGCCATCGCGCGCTTTGGCGCCGAGGCGGCCCCGAGCAAGCACGTCGTCGTCTCGGGTGGCACCTCCTTCGCGTACGGAAAGGGCTTTCACCCGGGGCAAAGCGCAACGAAGTCGGCCGTCATTTGGGTAGACTCGAACGAAGACGGCGCTCAGCAGCCGGGAGAATTCTTCGGCGTTCCTGGCAGCGCCGCGGTCGCCTCGGAGAACTTCGAACGTTGGGCGATTGGGCTCGACTTCGGCGCTTCACTCGCAACGAAGCTGGGCCGAACTCACCTGTACGGCGAGGCGTTCGTCGGCTCCAACTACGACCGAGGCTTCGCGCCATCCAATCCGGTGACGACGGGTACGGACGCGCGTCAAGCCGGCGGCTACGTCGCGCTCACTCACGAGCTCACGCGGTACGGCATGTTCGGATTTCGCGCCGCGGTCTACGACCCTAACTCCGACCTCATCGAGACCCGGGGCGGCAAAACCTTACCAAAGCTGCAAACGGTGAAGACGTTTTCACCGCTCGTGGGTCTGGTCCTGCCCGGGCGAGCCCGCTTGCTCTGCCAGTACGACTTCGTACGCGACTACCTGGCTCGCGACGAGGTGGGCGTGCCCACCGACGCGGACAATGATCAGCTCACGTTGCGCTTGCAGGTGGAGCTATGAGCGCGCGGCTAGCAGGCTCGTTGACGCTCGCCGCGCTCGTCACCGGCTGCTCGGGTGAGCCGTTGACGCCAGGTTTCGAAGAGCCGCTGCGCATCCCCGAGGCGCAGTTTCGCGACGGCGAGTTGCCCGGATTGCCGCCGCTGACCGTCGAAGAGCTCGGCGCCGGCGTCGAGCCCGTCTCGCCCACCGTCGTCTCCGTCACGCTCGGCAACGCGGTGATTCCGCCCCGCGAGCCGAGCCGAAGTCTCAGCGGCTTGGCATCCGCCGACAGCGCCGCCATCGGCGTGCGCTTCGCGGACCTCGGCCACGGCTACTGGCTGCTCCCAACCGGCAGCGCTGATCCGGTCAGCGACGGCGCTTTGGAGTGGCGGTTTCGGGCCGCGTTCGCCGGAGGTCTCCCCGCCGGCCGCCACGAGCTGCTCTTGGCTGCCATCGACGGCAATGGCCGTTCGGGTAATCAAGTTGGCCTCACGCTCTGCTTGTTGCCGGAGGTCCCAGACAACGGCAACGCGTGCAGCCCGTCGAAGCCGCCGCCGGATTTGGTCGTGAGCCTGGGCTGGGATACCGCCGTCGATCTAGATCTGCGCGTCGTCACGCCCGACGGCAAGGTCGTGGATCCGAAGCACCCGACGACGGCCGTCGCCGATGAAGACGGCAAGCTCGACATCACGTCGGACGGCGTCGGCCAGCTCGACTACGACTCCTACTCGGCGTGCAGGCCCGACGGTCATCGCCGCGAAAGCTTGGTTTTCCAGCGCTCGCCGCCGGCTGGCACGTACCTCGTCTACGCCGGTCTGTTCGACGCGTGTGGCCAACCGGGCGTCACCTTCGACGTCTCGATCCACGTTGCCACGTCCACGAGCGACGGTGTTCGTCCCCTAGAAACGTTCCGCCAGTCGGCGCAGCTCTCCGCAGTCCAAGCCGACGGCGGCGCCAAGCTCGGCACGTACGTCACTGCTTTCGTCGTCGAATGACGGCACTTCCGTCTCTGAAAGGTCAATCCGATGCTCATCGAAAGATTGCTCAAGGTCGCGCTGCTCGGCAGCGAATGGATTCTCTATCTGTTGCTGGCTCTGTCCGTGTTCTCCATTGCGACCATGGTCGAGCGCTGGCGGTACTTCAGCCGCTTCAGTGGTGATGGTGAGGTGCTGCGCAAGAAGCTCGGCCCGCTGCTGGACAAAGATGATTTGGAGGGCGCCACGAAGGTGTTGGATGGCAGCCGCACGGTGGAGGCGCGCATCGCGCGGGAGGCGCTGCGCTGGGCGCCGAGCGGTCCGGAGGCGATGGCGGACGCGGTGGACAGCGAGCTTGGTCGCTCCAAAAAGGAGCTCGAGCGCGGCCTGAACTTCCTCGGTACCCTCGGGAACAACTCGCCGTTCGTGGGGCTGTTCGGCACGGTGCTCGGCGTCATCATGGCGTTCAGCGCGCTCGGCAAGAATGGCCAGAACAACGGCGCGATGAGCGGCGTCATGTCCGCCATCGCCGAAGCGCTGGTCGCGACCGGCGTCGGCCTATTCGTGGCGCTTCCCGCGGTCGTCGCCTACAACGCGATTCAAAAGCGCATCGGTGAAGTGGAGACCGAAGCCGCCTCGCTCACCAAACTGATCAGCGCGTACCTGAAAGCCGGGCGGGGCGCGCCGCGCGAGTCGGCCGTCGCCGCCACGAACGAGAGCGAGCTCCGCGATTCCCAGGGCCGCGTCGAAGTCGCGGGAGCCGCCTGATGGCATCGGTTGCCTCTTCCTCTTCGCGCGGTCGCGGCGGAATCGTCGGCATCAACGTCACGCCGATGGTGGACATCGTCCTCGTGCTGCTCATCATCATGATGGTTTCGGCGACGTACATCGTTTCCCAAAGCCTCAAGGTGGAGCTGCCGAAGACGGCATCGTCCGATGAGTCCGTGAACAAAGTGTACGTCGTTACCATCACGAAAGACGGTCAGTACCTGTTCAACGACAAGCCCACGAGCAAGCCTGAGCTGCCGGCGCTGCTACGCGGCGCCAAGGCCGACAACGAGAACCTGAGCCTGGTCATCACCGCGGACGAGCAAGCGCGCCACGGCGCGGTCGTGGGCGTGATCGACGTGGCCAAGGTCGAAGGCATCACGAAGTTCGCCATCAACGTCGAGACGAAGCAGTAGGCCCATGATCAGCGGTCGCACGGCGTTCATCGCCTTCAGCTTGGTCGCGCACGTCGCCGCCGCGGTCGGCATCGACACGATCGAAGCCAAAAAGACGCGCACGGCCACCGCGATCGAAATCGCGGACGTCAAGAAGCCGGCCAAAAAGACGCCGCCGCCTCCAGCCAAGATCGCCCCCCCCAAGAAGCCGGAGCCGCCGTCCCGCGAGCGCCGCGCTGCCGCGCCGAAGCCGGCCGAGGCTCCGCCGCCGGAAGCACCTCCTCCCGCAGCTGCCGCCGCGCCGATCGCGGACCTGCCGGACTTCGGTTTAGCTCTGAGCGGTGGCGTCGACGGCACCGGCATCGCGCTCCCCAGCGGCAACGGGGTCGGTGGAGGACCGCGCCCCGCCGCTCCGAAGGCTGCGGGCGCTCCGAAAAAGGCAGGGCCGCTCGCGGCTGCTGCTGGCCTCGATCCGTGCGAGGACCCGGCGGCCAAGCCGAAGCCGCGTAGCGTACCGCAGCCGCTTGGAACGGAAGCGGCGCGCGCCGCGGGCATCGAAGGCAAGGTTCGCGTTCAGCTCACGGTCGACGAGACCGGCCACGTCGTGGACGTAAAGCTGCTGCAGGGCCTCGGCTACGGCTTGGACGAAGCGGCGCTCACGGCCGCGCGTCGCGCCGAGTTCGAGCCCGCCGTTCGCTGCGGCAAGCCGACGCGCGCCACGTTCAACATCTCCATGCGCTTCACCCTGTAAGCACGCTCCGAAAGCTCGCTGTCTTGTCTCGTCTTCACGCTCGTCACCTCTTGCTCGCCTTGCTGTGCGCTCCGCACGCCCTCGCTCAACAGGCCGCGGCCCCTTCGGTCGGCGAGGAGGTGCGCCGCCCGAAGCTCACCAAGCCGCCGCGCCTCACGAAGTTCGTAGAAGCGCCCTACCCGGACTCGGAGAAATCCGCGGGTAAACAGGCCTCGGTCGTACTCCAAATCGCCATTTCGGCGACGGGCACCGTGGACCGCGCGGAGGTGATTCAATCCGCCGGGCCCGCGTTCGACCAGGCCGCGGTCGAGGCCGTGCGAGCTTTTTTGTTCGACCCGGCCGAGCTCGACGGCAAGCCGGCGCCGATTCGAATTCAGTACCGTTACGAGTTCGTGCTGAAGGAAGCCGTGCCGACGACGGGCGAGCTCGAAGGCGTCGTCAAGAAGCGCGGGAGTAGCGAGCCCTTCGCCGGCGTAACGGTCGCGCTAGAAGACGCTTCTTCCGTAGAGACGGACGCCGCCGGTCGCTTCGCGTTCAAAGATCTCGCTCCGGGTCCGCACACCGTCACGCTGTCGCGCAGCGACTTGAAGGGGCTGCAAACCCAAGAGACGGTGGTCGCGGGCGAAAAGCTGCAAGCGACCTACGAGGTCGATTTTGCGCCCGCCCCGACGGAGGCCGCAGCCGTTGGTGACGACGCTGACGATCTCGAAATCGTCGTGGTCCTGCCTACGCTGACCAAGCAAGTCGTGTCCGTGAAGGTGGAAGCGGACCAGGCCCGCCGCGTCGCCGGCACCCAAGGCGACGTGCTCAAGATCGTCGAGAACATGCCCGGTGTGGCACGCGCGAGCGCGGGCTCGGGGCAGGTCGTAGTCTGGGGCGCGTCCCCGGAAGACACGCGCGTGTACGTGGACGACGTGCGCGTGCCGCTACTTTACCACTTTGGCGGGCTGCGCTCCGTGATGCACACGGATCTCGTGCAGTCCGTAGAGCTCATCCCCGGCGGCTACGGCGCGAGCTACGGCCGCGGCCTGGGCGGGCTCATCACGGTGTCGCTCCGCGAGCCCGACGCCAAGCGCCTGCACGGGGTCGTGCAGCTGGACGTGTGGGCTGGGGTCGCATCTACGGGCGCTACGTCGCGACCGAGAAGGACGGCTCGGAGGTACGAATCACTCCTTGGTTCGGGCTGGATAGCTCGAGCCTGGTGGCAAGCTTCGGCGGGACCCCGACCGAGCTGACCGTCAAGAGCCGCGCCTACGGCCTTCGCATGGTCTACGCCTCGCGCGTCACCGACGCGCTCACGGCCAACGTGGGCCTGGACTTGGAAGCGCAGAGCAGCGACGCGCACCGCGCCGGCTCGGTCAGCACCCCGCCGCGCGAGGGCGATGCACGCACCTTCGGTCAACCCCCGGCGAGCGAGATCAACAGCAGCAATTGGGGGACGACGAGCGGCAGTGTGGCGCCCTACGTCGAGGGAGACTTCTCTTTCCTCGGCGGCAAGTTGCACGTCGTGCCCGGCATGCGCGTGGAGCCGTACTTCATCTCCATCGACAGCCGGGCCCCCCAGTCGCCGGACATTCCACCAACCGGGGCCTACGTCTCGGACTTGGCCATTCAACCTCGCATTTCCCTGCGCTACGCGCCGACGCCTCGCGCGTCGTTCAAGCTCGCTTGGGGCCGCTACTTTCAGGCCCCCCTCGTCGAAGATCAGTCTCCGGTCTTCGGCAATCCACTCTTGTCCACCTCGGACGCGAGCCACTACCTAGCGAGCACGTCCGTGAACATCACCGACAAGCTCAGCGCGGAGACGACCGCGTTCTACTCACGCTCGGACAGCCTCTCGGTGCGCAATCCGTCGGCCGCCCCCCTGCTGGGTCAAGCGCTGGTTGGCCTCGGCGAGGGTCGCGCGTTCGGCGCGCAGTTCTTGATTCGTCGCCAGCTCGATCACGGCTTCTTCGGCTGGATCGCGTACACGCTGATGCGGGCAGAGCGTCGCGATGATCCTAGTCAAAACTGGCGCCTCTTCGACTTCGACCAGACCCACGTTTTTACCGCCCTCGCTTCTTACGAGCTCGGCCGCGGCTTCGATGTCGGGGTGCGTTTCCGATACGCCACCGGCTACCCCCGCACACCCGTGACCGGCGCTTACTACGACTCGCGACGCAACCTGTACGAGCCCGTGCTCGGCGCCAAAAACTCGATCCGAATCCCCGACTTCGCGCAGCTCGACGTACGCTTCTCCAAGACGCTCAAAATCGCGGGGACGAAGGGCGAAGTTTACGCAGACGTGCAGAACGTCACCAATCGTCACAACGCGGAAGAGTTCGCGTACAACCAAACCTACGGGCAGCGACGCAACATACGCGGGCTGCCCTTCCTGCCCGTCGTCGGCCTGCGCTGGGAGTTTTGAGCATGCGTCTCCGCGACCTTCACTACGTCTGGCTGTTCGCTCTCGTCGGTTGCGTACCGGACTTCGACACGGATCTTTCCCAGATCGCCGAAGTCCGCGTGCTGGCGATCGCGGCCACGCCGGCCGAGGCTTCCCCGCGCCAAGCGGTGAGAATCGACGCGCTCGTCGTCGGCCCCGAGGGCGAGGCCACGCCCGCCGTCGATTGGCGGGTCTGCCTGGCTCGCAAGCCGCTGACGCAGCTGGGCGCCGTGAACCCCGATTGCCTCGCACCTCGTCCCCCCGCAGACGCCGTGCAAGAGCTGCCCCCAGGCCCCAGCGCCGAGCTCACCCTGAACGAGGACGTGTGCAAGTCGTTCGGCCCGCTCCGCCCCGCGCCGATGGCGGGAGAGCCCGCGGGGCGCCCCGTCGACCCGGACGTAACCGGCGGGTTTTACCAGCCGCTCGTCGGCACGTTGGGGGAAGTGCAGACTCTCGGCGCCGTGCGCATCACCTGCGATCCGGCGAACGTCAACCGTGACCAGGCGCTCGAGTACAAGCAGCGCTACCGCCCCAACGAAGCCCCTCGCATCGCGAGCCTGGCCGTAGCTGGCGAACCCGTCGACGAGGACGCAGTCACCGAGGTGCCGCTCGGGGCGGCCCCCATTCGCGTCGACTGGGACGAATGCCCCAAGGAGAGCGCTTGCGGCGATGGCCTGTGCACCGCGTTCGAGGACAAGACGACCTGCGCCGAGGACTGCACCACCTCCACGGGTTGCACGGGCGCCGAGCCTTACGTCTGGTACGACCGCGACAACCAGCGCGTGGCCCCCCGCCATGAAGGCATCAGCGTCGCCTGGTACACTTCCAACGGGCGCTTCGAGAATGAGCAAACCGGCCTCGACGAAGCCGAGGCGCAGCGCCGCCAAGACACTCAGAACGTCTGGCACCCCGCGCGGTCGGGTTCCGCCACCATTTGGGTCGTGATCCGAGACACCCGCGGCGGTATCACCTGGCGAACGTATCGCTTCGCCATTCGCTAAGGTTCATTTTCTACTTTAATTCCTTAGACTTACGTGGAGCAGTTGACAGAACGCCTATCTAGCGCATAAAGCCTATCGGCGAGCTAGATTGATCATCACGCGGAAGACCACCTACGCGCTTCGGGCGCTGAAGCACCTCGCCGAGAGTGGGGGCGAGCTCACGCTCACCGCGCGCATCTCGGAGCAGGAGGGCATTCCCCAGCGGTTTCTGGAGGCCATCCTGCGCGAGCTGTCGCGCCACGGGGTGCTGTCCGTGAAGCGCGGGCGGGGCGGTGGCTATTCGCTCCGGCAGGCGCCCCAGGACCTGACCGTCGCTCGCATCATCGACATCGTGGACGGGCACGCCTCGCAGTTCGCCTGCTTGGATCCGATTCGCCCGACGCGCTGTCAGGAGTGCCCTGGCCCCGGCGTCTGTGCCGCGCAGGTCGTGCTCAATCAAATGGGTAACGCCTCGCAGCGCGTGCTCGAAAACCTGACTCTGGCCGACCTCATGGTCCCGCAACTGGAAGCATCCAATCAATGACCCCGTCCGTCTCTTTTCTTGCTCGCCGTTCCCTCTTGCTCGCCGGCCTCGCGCTAGGACTCGCCGGCTGCAACAAGACGTCCGACGCGGCGACCTCGTCCACCACTGGTTCGGCTGCGGCCGCGGTGAAGGAAGCGGCTCCCGTGACCCTGCTGAACGTGTCGTACGACCCGACGCGCGAGTTTTACACCGCGTTCAACGCTCACTTTGCCAAGAAGTGGGAAGCTTCACACCACCAGAAGGTGACCATCAATCAGTCGCACGGCGGCGGGGGCAAGCAGGCCCGCGCCGTGATTGACGGCCTGGAGGCGGACGTCGTCACCCTGGCCGTCGCCTACGACGTGAACCAGCTGCACGACAAGGCCAAGCTCATTCCGGAAAACTGGCAGTCGCGCTTGGAGCAGAACAGCGCGCCGTACGTCTCCACGATCGTGTTCGTGGTCCGCGCCGGCAATCCGAAGGGCATCAAGGATTGGAACGACCTCGCCAAGGAAGGCGTCAAGGTCATCACCCCCAACCCCAAGACGTCCGGCGGCGCGCGCTGGAACTACTTGGCCGCGTGGGGCTACGCGCTCAAGCAGCCGGGCGGCGACGACGCCAAGGCGCAGGCCTTGGTGGAGAAGATTTACAAGAACGTGCCGGTGCTGGACTCGGGCGCCCGCGGCTCGACGACCACGTTCGTGGAGCGGGGCATCGGTGATGTTCTCATCACTTGGGAGAACGAAGCGCTCCTCAGCGTCAAAGAGCTGGGCAAAGGCAAGTTCGAGATCGTCGCGCCCTCGGTCAGCATCCTGACCGAGCCGCCGGTGACGGTGGTGGACAAGGTCGTCGACAAGCACAAGACGCGTGAGGTCGCCGAAGCTTACTTGAAGGAGCTCTACACCCCCGAAGGTCAGGAGCTCGCGGCGAAGCATTACTACCGGCCGCGCAACGCGGACGTTCTGGCAAAGTACAAGGATCAGTTTCCCACCGTGCAGCTCTTCACGGTAGACGAGCTGTTCGGCGGCTGGAGCAAGGCGCAGCCGACGCACTTCAACGACGGCGGGCTCTTCGACAAGATCTACAAGCCGAGCAAGTAAGCTCAACATGGCCAGCGCTCGCTCCTTTTCGATCAAACGCCGCGGCGTGCTTCCGGGCTTCGGGCTCACGCTCGGCTACACCGTGTTTTACGTCGGGTTGCTCGTGCTGTTGCCCCTGCTCGCGATGGTCCTCAAAGCCAGCACGCAGGGGCTCGAGGCGTTCGTGAACGCGGTGACGGACGAGCGAGCGCTGCAAGCCTACTGGCTCAGCTTCACGACCGCGCTGGCCGGCGCGAGCATCAACGCCGTGTTCGGCGTCATCGTCGCTTGGGTGCTGTCGCGCTACACGTTCCCGGGCAAGAGCTTGATGGACGCGTTGGTCGACCTGCCGTTCGCCTTGCCCACCGCCGTAGCGGGCATCGCGCTCACCGCCGTTTACAGCGAAAACGCCTGGGTCGGCAGCAAGCTGATGAGCCTGGGCGTGAAGGTGGCGTTCACGCAGCTGGGCATCATCGTCGCCCTCACCTTCATCGGCATCCCCTTCGTGGTGCGCACCGTGCAACCCGTGCTGGAGGAGCTGGACACGGACGTGGAAGAGGCGTCGGCGCTGCTCGGCGCGGGGCGTTGGCTCACGTTTTGGCGCGTGATCCTACCCAGCCTCGTGCCCGCCATCCTGACCGGCTTCGCGCTTGCTTTCGCGCGGGCGCTCGGAGAATACGGCTCCGTCGTTTTCATCTCCGGCAACATGCCGATGAAGACGGAAATCGCCCCCTTGCTCATCGTCACGAAGCTCGAGCAGTACGACTACGCGGGCGCCACCGCGATCGCGACGGTAATGCTCGGCGCGTCGTTCCTGATTCTCTTCGGGATCAACCTGCTGCAGCGCTGGGCGCGCCGGTCGGAGGCTCGCTGATGGCCGGCGTCGTCGCCAGTCGCCAACGCGGCGCTCAGCACCGCAGCAGCGAGGTCGCGGTCGAGTCACCCTGGGTTCGCGGGTTGCTCATCGGCACCGCGGCGACGTTCCTCGGCGTCGCGCTGTTGCTACCCCTATCGGTCGTGTTCGCGTCGGCCTTCTCCAAGGGGATCGGCCCTTTCTGGGCCGCGATCGCGGAGCCGGAGACGCTGTCCGCCATTCAGCTCACGCTGATCACGGCTGGTATCGCGGTGCCGCTCAACGCGGTGTTCGGCATCTGCGCGGCTTGGCTCATCTCGCGCTACGAGTTCTGGGGCAAGAGCGCGCTCACCACGCTCATCGACTTGCCGTTCAGCGTGTCGCCGGTCATCTCCGGCCTCATCTTCGTGTTGCTGTTCGGCGCACAGGGCGTGTTCGGCCCTTGGCTCTCGGAGCACGACATCAAAATCATCTTCGCGGTGCCGGGCATCGTGATCGCCACCACCTTCGTCACGTTCCCGCTCGTCGCGCGTGAGGTACTGGCGGTGATGCAAGCCCAAGGCTCCGACGAAGAGGAGGCCGCGCTCACCATGGGCGCGAGCGGCTTTCAAATCCTCACCCGAATCACCCTGCCCAAGATTCGCGGGGGCGCCATCTACGGAGTCATCCTCTGTAACGCCCGTGCCATGGGCGAGTTCGGCGCTGTTTCCGTGGTTTCCGGTCACATCCGGGGACAGACGAACACGCTGCCGCTCCACGTCGAAATTCTCTACAACGAGTACAACTTCGTGGGCGCCTTCGCGGTCGCGGCGCTGCTCGCCTCCCTGGCGCTCCTCACCCTCATCGTGAAAAAGAGCATCGAGCTCAACGCCGCCATCAAGGCGCGCCGCCTCGCGCGCAAAGCGGAGCAAGAGCGCCGCTCCCTCGCCCCCGAATCGCTACGCCGAAACGGCGCGCAACAAAGGTCCCTCGCATGACGGTCGAAGCCCATAACCTCGTCAAAAACTTCTCCCGCGGCTCGGACGTTGCGGCCGTCGGCGGCGTCTCGTTCACTGCGCCGGAGGGCAAAGTCACGTCTTTGCTCGGGCCCTCCGGCTCGGGCAAGTCCACGCTCCTGCGCATGATCGCCGGCCTAGAAGTACCGGATTCCGGCGGGATCAGCATCGCGGGAGTGGACGTCACGAACGTCCCCGTCAAGCGGCGCGAGGTCGGCTTCGTCTTCCAGAGCTACGCGCTCTTCAAGCACATGACCGTGCGCGACAACATCGCGTTCGGCATGGAAATCCGCAAGGCGAGCAAGGCCAAGATCGACGAACGCGTGAAGGAGCTGCTCGCGCTCATCCAGCTGGAAGGCTACGAGAGCCGCTTCCCCGCGCAGCTCTCCGGCGGTCAACGCCAGCGCATCGCGCTCGCCCGCGCCCTCGCGACGGAACCGAAGGTGCTCTTGCTGGACGAGCCGTTCGGAG
Source organism: Polyangiaceae bacterium (assembly GCA_029266615.1). Classification (GTDB taxonomy): domain Bacteria; phylum Myxococcota_A; class Polyangia; order Polyangiales; family Polyangiaceae; genus PMG-095. The sequence continues at coordinate 11,060 of JAQSWN010000154.1, read as the reverse complement.
CGCTCGACGCCCAGGTGCGCGTGGAGCTCCGCGAGTGGCTCGCCGGCTTCCACGAAAAGACGCGCGTCACGACTCTGCTCGTCACCCACGACCAAGAAGAAGCGCTCGAGCTTTCTCAACACGTCGTGCTCTTGAACCAAGGCCTAGTCGCTCAGGCCGGTGCGCCTCACGAGCTCTACGATCACCCGGCCAGCCCCTTCGTGGCCTCTTTTTTGGGGGGCGCGAACGTGCTTCGCAGCCACGCCCAAGACGGCCGGGAAGTTCGCAAGTTCGTGCGCCCGCACGACGTGCGGCTCGCCAAGACGGACGACGCTTCGCTCGAGTCCGGCACCGTGGACCGGCTGGCGCGCATCGGCGGCAACGTGAAGCTCACGGTCTCGCTCCCGAGCGGTGACGCGATGTCCGTCCAGGTGTCCAAAGTGGAGCTGGACCAGCTCGGCATCCAGCTCGGCGATCGCGTGATGGTGGACGTCACGTCGGCGAAGGTGTTCGTGGACGACTACGCGATCTGAGCTGGCCCAGAGAGGCGCAAGCCGGCACGAGCGGGTTCGCTTCCCTCCTCCTTTTCCCAGCCAAATTGCGCGAGGCGAGTGGCACGCCCCTTGCTCGAGCCGCGCATATAGGCGGGAGCCGTTCAGGCCGCGACGATGCGCGCGCTCTCGGCGTCGTCGTCGAGGGCGACGTCTTCCAGCGTCGAAGCGCGGACGGCGGTGGTGGCGGGTCCGTCGTGCTTGCGGCGCTCTTCGGCGACGAGCGCGAGCAGTGATTTGTGGTCGGAGATCCCGGCCTCGAGCAGCACCCGCATGTAGCCGTCCACGTAGCCGTGAGCGCGGGCTAGCTTCGCGTAAGCGCCCCCTTCGGTGCGCAGCTTGAGCATGTCGCGCACCATGCTGCGGAGGTTTTCGAGGAGCTCGTAGTTGCTCTGCGTCGCCATGCCTGATGGGTATTGCAGGCGGCTGTTACGGGCCAAATTTGCTGGCAACTCGGAACTGTTACGGTCCCAGGCGGCGCCCGCCGGCCTTGCCTGCGTCCTCGGCCGCTCCTATGCTCATTCATAAGTCCGGCAGCTGGACCCATCTCGGGCCGGCATGACGCGACGCATCAGGAGTGCAGCCATGCGGCTCAACGTGTTCAAGTCCAAGATCCATCGTGCGACCGTGACGCACGCAGACTTGGAGTACGAAGGCAGCGTCACGGTGGACAGCGATTTGCTGGATGCAGCAGAAATCCTGCCCTACGAGGCGGTCCACATCTGGAACGTGACGCGAGGCTCACGGCTGATGACCTACGCTCTGGCAGGCCCGCGGGGCTCCGGTGCGATTTGCGTGAACGGCGCCGCCGCCCATCTGAACAAGCCGGGCGACTTGGTCATCTTGGCGACCTTCGCGGAGATGGAGCGGGAAGAAGCGCGAACCCATCGGCCCGTGGTGGTGCGGGTCGACGCGCAGAACCGCAAGACCGAGGACGACTCAGAGGAGCTGCCAGGCCCCGTTTTGAACTCGCTTCGCGTCGTGTCGTAGTGAAAACCGCTAACGCTTTGGCAGTTTCGGGCGTTTTCAGTTAAGACGACCCGGAAGATGGTGGTTGATAGCGCGTCCGAAGTCGTGGACAAGCTCCGCGAGCTCCCGGATATTGCCGCGCTCTCGGGGCTGGTTACGAGGGTTTCGCTGGCTTCGGCCGTGCTCCGGCGGCCGGATTTGGCGTCGAAATTCCACGCGCCCGCGGCCGAGTCGCTGGCGACGCTGCAGTCCGCCGGCATCGAGCCTGAGCAGGCGCAGACGCCCTTCGGCAACCCGCTGTCGGCCATGGAACACGGTCCGGAGGGGCCGGCGGAACGGCAGCTGCTCGGCGCGCTCCTCGCCATTGGGGTGTCCAAGGGTTTGCCGGAGGGCGAAGGCGAGCGGGACGCGCTCGCGGCAGACTTGGTGTGGCTCGCCACGCACACCAGCATCAACGCGCTGGAATTCTTGGACGCGGCGCTTCAAGACAAAGCTTCTGGGATGTGGGAGGCGCTGGCACACGTGGCGCGGGATCCCGAAGCCATCGCCCCCGAGTTCGGCCGCGCTGAGGCTCTGATCGCTGCCGCCGCCATCGCCGTGAGCAAAAGCGAGGTCGCGCACCGGGCGCGGTTGCACCTGAGCCACGCGGCGACGGACAGCGGCGTACGCGCGTTGGCGTCGGGAGCGGTCACCGCCAACGCCGAGCGGCTGGAGGGGGAAATGTCCCTGCCGCCGTTCGGCCCCGTCGTGACGGTCCTGCTCACGGTGACGCTGGTGCTGTTCGCGCTGCAGGTCGGACGGGTGCTGCTCCGCTGGGTGCTGGCGTTCAAGCGCCCGGCTTCGATCAGCATCGGCCCCAACGGCCTGGAGCTGAACCAGCGCACGGAGCTCTTGGGCAAGGTGCTGCGAGAACGCTCCATCGTGGTTCCCCTCGGCAGCTTGGTGCGAGTGACACGCGAAACTCGCTACGCGCGCGTCGGCATGTACGTGGGCTTGATCGCGCTCGTGCTCGGCTCCTACTTCGGCATGGGCCTCTTCGTGGACGCGGTGCGCGTGCCGGGCGGTTCCGCATCGCTCTTCGGTCTCGCGGTGCTGATGATGGTGCTCGGCCTTGGGCTGGACTTCACGTTCTCCAACGCGGCCGACACGGTGCGCGGCAAATGCCGCATGCTGGTGGTGCCGCAGCGCGGCCGCGTGTTCTGCCTCGGCTCGCTGGACCCGGCGCGTGCCGACGCAATGCTCTCCACGATCGCGGAAGCAGCGCGGGCCTAAGGCGCGGAGCCGCTCGGCGGCTCTCCGGTCGTAACCGGGGGCGGCGGCGCGGAAGCCGATGGGCGAACACGCGGCGCACGGGCTCCCCCTCCGAGGAAGCCTCCCGCGAGCTCCAGAAGCGTTTCCACCTGAGAGCGAGTCAGCACGATTTCGCCGCGGATGTCGCGGCCATCCGCCTCGAACTCACCCTTTTCGATGAACTTCTTCTTGCTCGAGCCGAACATCACGGAGCCGAGCAAGCCCAGGTCCAGCTGAGTGGCTGCAGTGATCGCAGCCGTGAGCGCCGCCGCGTTCGACTTGGCGAGAGGCTCCGTTTCGTCGTGAGCCAAAACGTCGATCACGACGCCGCCGTCTTCGCGGGGGGTGAGCCTGAGCTCCGCAGAACGAATCGACTTGGGGATGACGACCGGCAGACCGAGGAAGGCCCGCCACGGCGTCGCGAGCTTGGCCAGAGCGAGCTCGTCCCCTTTGGGTCGCGGCAGCCGAAAAGTCTTCGGTAGGCGCGTGGCGCTGGCTTCCGCGCTGGGCGGCGTCACCACGAGAATCTGCGGCGAGGGGAACACGAACGCGCGCTCTCCCCGATCGGCGTGTGCGTGTGCGACCGGCACGCTGCCGTCCACCCAGCCGCCCTCCGGATCGCGCGACACCAAGAGGTCCACCGCACCGCGCAGCCTCTCCCCCGGCACGTTGAACTGCAGAATGGCGACGACCTCCCGCGAGTCGCGCAGCTGCGGCCCGACGATCAACATGCGGTCGATGTCGCGAATCGGATCGATCTGCGTGGGCCCAAAGAAGTCCCGCCACTGGTACACGTTGCGGAGCAGCGGGCCGATGCGGGCGCCGAGCGGATGCTGCCGCACGCGGTCCGTGTGGACCAGCAGCTGCACGTTGGCGTTCGGATCGACGACCTTTTTGTCGCCGATACCCGCGATGGGGCTGCCAATCCCCTCGCCCGGCTTGTGCGTCTTGCCGGCGTCACCTGGCGCGCTGGCATCCTTCTCCGTGCCCGCGTCGCTGTCGGGGCTCGCGTCCAGCGCGCCCGCGTCCGGCAGATCTGGCTTTTTTTCCGGCTTCTTCGGCGGCTTGGGCTTAGCCGCAATCGGATCCGGCTCGGGAGCGGCTGGCTCGGGCTCAGGCGGAGGAGGCGCAGCCGCCGGTGTGTCGCCCGGCTTGCCCTCGGGAGAGCCCTCGTCTTCGATGATGTCGAGCGGGATCTCGGTGACCGGAGGGAGCTCCGGCGCCGCGGTGTTCTCGTTGCCCAAGAGGCTGATCAAACCGAGCAGCCCTGCGAGCGGCGTGAGTGGTGCGTGAAGCGCGACCGCCAGCGCCAGAAAGCGCCCGATTCGACTCGGCGTCGTGTCGAGCTGCACGCGCCGGCGCGTCCAAAGGTCCACGCCTAGACCATAGCCTTTCGAGAAGACCTGCGCGAATTCGGCTGTTTGGCCCATGGCACGGCCGTCGCAAAGGCCAGGACCAGGCGCGCATGCGTAGAGAATTGGCTCGCGCGGCGCGGCTGTGGAAAGACACGGACCTAGTGAACGTTCAGGCTGCCCGTACCGTCTCCAGGACCACCCTGGCTCTCGTCTTCTTGGCGCTCGCTTGTGACAAGGAGCCCCCGCCCGGCGCCAGCGGGGACCAAGCGCCCGAGCGCGCTGAAGCGCCCCGGGCCGGCACGCCGGTCTTGCCTCCCGAGTTGTCTCCTCGAACGCCGAGCTCGGTCGTCGCTGCGCCCTCCGCCGCCCCCGCACCGGTCGCGCCGGAGGGTCCGTGGACGGGCGCTTGGTTCGCCGTGACCTCCCCGGCCGCGGGCGTGTACAGCGAGATGTCGTTCGAGCGGAGCAAGAAGACGGGCTTCATCCGCAGCGGCGGCCGCACGCCCGTAGAGCCGGGCAAGACCGAGAAAAAGAACTGTACCGGCGGCTGGTACAAGGTGCACAGCGGCGGATACGTGTGCGGCAACTACGGGACGACGGATCTCACGCACCCCGACGTGAAGTTCGCGACTTCTCAACCGAACCTCAAAGAGGTTCTGCCGTACCCCTACGCGCGCAACGCCAAGAACGGCACGCCTCTGTACAAGACGGTGCCGTCGCGCGAGCAGATGGAAAAGTACGAGCCGTACCTGAAGGAAAAAGAGAAGGAAAAGGACGAGGGTAAAGACGCGGTCGCCAAGGCCGCCGGCGACGCCGTCGGTAAGAGCGCCGCTGCGGCCGCCGCCGCCGCCATCAGCCCCGATCCGGCCCTCCCGATCGCGGCGCAGGAAGGCGCTACCCAGCTCCTGCCCACGCCCGTCGCGGCGCAAGATCCGGAGCCGGACAAGCCGTGGTGGCAGCAGGAAGACATCAAAGACCGGCTGCACCAAATGAAGCTCGACTCGCTGAGCGCGGACTCGGACGACATTCTCGCCAAGCGCATGGTGAGCGGCTTCTACGTCGCGGTGGACAAGACGTTCCGCTGGAACGGCCGCAGTTGGTATAAAACCACCAAGGGCCTCGTCGCCCCTTCCGACCGCATGTGGCAAGCGTCAGGCTCGTCCTTCAAGGGCGTGGAGCTCGACGGCGTGACGTACAAGCTACCGCTCGGCTGGGTGTACGGCGGCAACAAGAGCGCCGGCACGTACACCATCGACCTGGAAGCCAAGACGATCAAGAACGCGAAGACGATCGACCGCTTCGTCGCGATCCCGCTCACCGGCAAATACGTCGAGTTTCAAGGCAAGGACTACGCGGAGCTGAGTGACGGCACGTTCATCAAGAAGTCGCAGGTGCGCATCACGGAGCCGGGGCCGCCGCCCCAAGGGCTCGGTGAAAATGAGCGCTACGTGGACGTGGACCTCAGCTCCCAAACCATCGTTGCATTCGAAGGCGGGCGCCCCGTGTACGCGACGCTCATTTCCAGCGGCAAGCACTCCAAGAACAAGGACAAGGACCACAGCACCCCCACGGGTGAGTGGCGCGTGCGCGAGAAGCACGTCACGACGACGATGGACGGCGACGGAACCGCGGCCGGTGACCTCCCCTACAGCATCGAGGACGTCCCCTACGTGCAGTACTACCATCGCTCGTTCGCGCTCCACGCCGCGTTCTGGCACTCCAACTTCGGAGTGCAGATGAGCCATGGCTGCGTGAACCTCGCGCCGCTCGACGCCAAGTGGTTGTTTTTCTTCACCGGTCCCCACCTGCCAGAAGGTTTCCACGGCGTTTGGTCGAACGAGAGCGCGGCCGGCTCGCGGGTCATCGTGCACGACTGAAATTGCCCAGTTTTCGGTTGACCGTGCGGCGTGGGCACGTCAATAGCTGCTCCTGACCATGGACCAGTTCTCGGCCCACCTCGATCGCGGTTGGGATCTCGTGCAGCGCGGCGATCCGCGTGGGGCGGAGCTCTCCGCGCGGCGCGCTCTGGAAATCGACGCGCAGTCGCCGGAGGCGTATAATCTGCTCGGCTACGTGGCCGCGCTCAAGGGCGAGTTCGAGGAAGCGGTCGAGCACTACCGTCAAGCGATCGCGCTGGACGACACGTACCTGGAGGCGATGTTGAACGCCGCGGAGGTGTACGTGCACCCCCTGTCGGATTTCGACGAGGCCATTCGTCTGTGCGAGCTCGCGCTCGATCTCGCGGAGACGGACGACGAGGTCGTGGACGCGCTCCTGCTCATGTTCGACGCCTTGCTCGGCAAGGGCGAGGTAGACCGCGCGACCGAGCTTTCGCACCGCTTCCCGGAAGGTCCGTTCGACAACCCTCAGCACACCTTTCTGGTCGGCCGCGCGCTGTACGAAGTCGGTAATCTCGAGAACGCGACTCCGCTCATCGAGGAGTCGGTCAAGCGCTCACCAAAGAACGCGGAGGCTTGGTACTACCTCGGCCTGGTGCGGGACGAACGCGGCGACACGCAAGCCGCGACCGAAGCGTTCTTGCGCTCGCGAGATTTGGACATCTCTCAGCCCAGCACCCCCGTGCTCTCCCGAGAGACGTTCGAGCTCACGGCCAAGCGGGCGCTCGCCGCCCTCTCGCCCATGCTCCGAGCCTACGTGCGGGAGCAAGAGGTCTACGCGGCGGACGCGCCCGGGGTAGAAGTCGTGGTGGACGGCGTGGACCCTCGCGCCCTTTTGCTGATCGACGCAGTGAGCAACGAGGGCCAGCCCAGCTCCGTCAGCGCGCGCGTCTTCGTTTATCAGCGCAACGTGGAGCGGCTGGCCGCTTCCATCGAGCAGATTGAAGCGGAGATCCGCGGCGCTCTCGAGCGCGAGATCACGGCGACGTTCATCGAGCCACAGCGCACGGACTCGTCCTCTCCGGGTACGCTGAACTGAGCGTAGCAATTCGCACCTGCCGCTGCGAAACGGCACGTTAATTCGCAAAAAAAGCGGGCTGTTTCAATACGGCACGGAGCATGCACTCGGCGGGGCAATCATGCGCGTCTTCAAGTGTGAGTGCGGGGCCACTACATTCTTCAACAACTCGATGTGCTTGAGCTGTAGCCGCGAGCTCGGCTTCCTGCCGGACAAGCTACAGATGGTCGCGTTCACGGGGGACGACGCGGGCACGATACAGACGCCGCACGGCAGTTATCGCAAGTGCGCGAATTACTCGCGCGAGGGCGTGTGCAACTGGCTGCTGCCCGCCGACAAGGTAGACGAGCTCTGCCAAGCGTGTCGCCTTAACAACGTTATCCCGGACCTGAACGAGCAGGAGAATCGCACCCTCTGGCAAGAGACAGAGCTCGCCAAGCGACGCCTCGTCTACAGCCTGGATAGCCTAGGGCTCCCCGTGCTCGCCAAAGCCGACGACGCCGCGCGTGGCCTGGCGTTCGACATCAAGGCCAGCACCGAGAGCGAGCGTGTACTGACCGGTCATGCCGACGGGCTCATCACGCTCAACTTGAGCGAGGCCGACGCCGCGCAGCGCGAGAAAATCAGGCTCAGCTTGAAGGAGCGCTACCGCACTCTGCTCGGGCATTTCCGGCACGAGGTCGGCCATTACTTCTGGGATCGCCTCGTGGCGGACCCCGGGAAGCACGACGAGTTCCGCGCCCTGTTCGGAGACGAGAGAGCCGACTACGCGGAGGCGCTCAAAGCGCACTACGCTAAGGAAACGAATCCTGGATTTTACGAAGAGTTCATCAGCCACTACGCAGCCTCCCACCCGTGGGAAGACTTTGCGGAGACGTTCGCTCATTACCTGCACATGGTGGATACGCTGGAGACCGCCGAGCAGTACGGCTTCGCGACGCCGCCGGCTTCCGCTCGCGATTTCGAGGGGCTGATGACCGAATGGTACCGGCTCACGGTAGCCCTCAACTCATTGAACCGCAGCATGGGCCTGCAGGACGCGTATCCGTTCTCGATCACGGGGCCCGTGAAAGAGAAGCTACACTACGTTCACGAGCTGATCCGCAACGCGAAAGCACCTGGCAAGAGCGCGCCGGCCAAGGTCGAAACTCGTTCTACTGACGCAGGCAAAAGCGAGCGTTCAAGCGGCGCGACGCGCGAGCTCGGAGGCGACGTTCTCTAGCAGTACCCGCGCGGGGCCGGGCGTGAGCGCGCTCAGCGCGTCGACCGCGCCTTGCGTGTATTGGCTGGCGCGACGGCGCACCTCGTCGCATGCGCCGGTTTCGAGCACGGCCTGGCTAACGAGCTGAACCGGCTCACGATCGCCGGCGTGGATGCGCCGCAGGGCCTGCGCGAGCTCCGGGCGACGCGCCACGGCGAGCACGAGCGGCAAGGTGAGCTTTCCTTCACGCAGATCCGCGAGCAAGGATTTGCCCGTCTGCTCGCCGGAGTAATCCAGCACGTCGTCCACCAACTGAAACGCGATTCCGAGGCGTTCGCCAAACCCGCTCAGACGCTCTTGGTCTGCCGGGCTCGCCCCCGCGACTCGCGCACCATTACGGGTCGCCCACGCGAAAAGCGAAGCGGTCTTGTCGCGGAGGATGCGCTCGTACGTCGCCTCCGTGACGTCCAGCTCGCTCCTGCCACGGAGCTGGACGATTTCACCTTCGACCAGCTGGCGAAGGGTCGAAATGAGGTCCGGCATCGCCGCGGGCGCGTGACGCGCGGTACGGTCCAGCGCGTTCACGAGGAGAAGATCGCCGGCCAGCACGCTGATGCCGTTGCCCCACTGCAGTCGCGCGGTGGGCGCGCCGCGGCGCTCCATGCCTTCGTCGATGACGTCGTCGTGGAGCAGGGTGGCGGAGTGCACGAGCTCCGACACGACCGCAAGCTCACGCGCCTGGTCGTTGATGCCGCCGAAACAGGCCGCGCTCAACAAGAGCGCAATCGGGCGCACGCGTTTGCCGCCGCGCATCACCAAGTGACGGGCGGCGTCCACTCCGGGCGCCGGGCCGCTAGAAACGGTGCTTTGAAGTGTGCTCTCCACCCACCTCAAGTCGTCCGCAAGAAGCTCCTGCACCGACTGAATCCGGCGCTCCAGCCGGAGATCGTCCGCTACATGAGCCGCGGCGGCCGTGCCGAGCGTGCTCAAGCTGTGGCCGAGGCCCAGCGAGGAACTATCTTCGAGTTTCTGAGCTTTCAAATTCTTGTGAAACCAGTATGGAGTAGGCCGCCCCGAAGGTCAACGAGGGGTTTGACGGGCGACCCTGCTTCCGGCAGAAGGCTGCTCCCATGGCTCGCCCTCCCCGGCCCCCGATGACGCCGGCAGAACGCCACCGGCTCACGGGCCGCCGCGCTGGTATCGCGATCTTCGCGGCGTTGGTGTCGGGAGCCACGCTCCTGTGGACCATTCAAATCCTCACCACGGTTTGGGGCAGCGCCCCACCTAGCCCCGCCGGCTGCGCGGCTGGTACCGCCCGCCTAGAGCAGGCCGTGGAACGTGCTCGCCTCGCCTACGCGACCGGCTCAGGGGATGAAGACGAACGCGCGGCTTTGGCGCGCTATCGGGGGGCACTGGAGCCCGAGTGGGCGGAGCGAAAAGCCGTCGAGGCCGCCTGCCAGCAGGATTCGGTTGGCCGCCAGCGCCTGAAGGACGTGGTCGCTCTGCGCTATGCCGAGGAGCACGCGGTGAGGTATGAGTCGCTCGGCCTCGCGCCGCTTCGGCGCAAATTGAAGGGGACGCCGCCGTCCCCCCCGTAACGAAACGCACCCGATGACACAGCCTGCGGAAGAAACCCCGCCCGTCACGTTCGACGCACTCCCTTTGACGAGCGATGTGCGCAAGGCCATCGACGACCTCGGCTACACGCACCCCACGCCCGTGCAGCGCGCAGTGTTCGAGATCGCAGCTCGCGGTCGCGACCTGGTCGTTCAAGCGCGCACCGGCACCGGCAAGACGGCTGCCTTCGGCCTGCCGCTGGTGGACAGCCTGGTCAAGGTGCAAAAGCCGGTGCTTCAGGCGATGGTGCTGTGCCCCACGCGCGAGCTGGCGCTCCAAATCACGCGGGAGCTGACCGCTATCGCCAAGCACCGCGGCACCAAGGTGGTCGCCGTCTACGGCGGCGCGCCGATGGGCAAACAGATCGAGCAGCTCAAGGACGGCGCGCAGATTCTCGTCGGCACCCCCGGCCGCGTTCTGGACCATTTGCGCCGCGGCACGCTCGACATGAGCGCCTGCAAGGCGTTCGTGTTGGACGAGAGCGACGAGATGCTCTCCATGGGGTTCTTGCCCCAAATCAGCGAAATTTGGAGCTACCTGCCGGAACAGCGCCAGGTGCTGCTGTTCAGCGCCACGCTGCCGCCGGACGTGAAACGCGTCGCGGAGACGCGGCTCAAGAATCCGGAGTACGTCACCCTCAGCGGCGACAACATCGGCGCGCTCTCGATTCAACACTTCGTCTACATGACGATGACGGACAAGCTCGCCGAGCTCATCGCGATCATCGAGACGGAGAACCCGGAGAGCGCGATCATCTTCTCGAACACGCGCGACGACACGAAGCGGGTCGCGGCGGGTCTGCAGGCCCAAGGCTATCAAGCAGACTGGCTGAACGCAGACCTGGCGCAGAACGAGCGCGAGGCGGTGATGGCGGCAACCCGCAAGGGTGAGCTGCGCTTCCTCGTGTGCACGGACGTCGCCGCGCGCGGCATCGACATCTCGCACCTGACGCACGTCATCAACTTCGATTTCCCGGAGAGCGCTGAGAGCTACGTGCATCGCACCGGCCGCACCGGCCGTGCGGGTCGAACTGGCACCGCTATCTCGCTCATCGCGCCCAGCAACATCGGCGCGCTCTACCTGCTGCGGCTCACCTACAAAATTCGGCCCATCGAGCGGCACCTCCCGTCGGCGCGCGAACGCAAGACACGAGCGGAAGCGGACCTGGTGCAGGTGTTCGTG
>JAQSWN010000153.1 GCA_029266615.1 Polyangiaceae bacterium | reverse complement strand
CGGCGGGCGCAGGCTTTGCGCCGGCGGGCGCAGGCTTTGCGCCGGCGGGCGCGGGCTTGGCGCCAGCTGGCTTGCCCGCCAGGGAGACGGGGCGCGGCGCGGCGACGGGAGTAGGCTTTGAGGGTTCCACGGCGGCGCCCGAGGGCGCGGCGCTGGCGATGGGCGTCGGGACCGGCTCGGCGGCGACCGTAGATTCCGGCTTGGGCTCGGCCGTGGCCTCGGCCGCTGGACCAACCGCGGCGCCGCTTGAGGCATTCGCCTGAACGGGGGCGGAGGAAGCCGCGGCGGAGGGCTCGTCGTTCTTGCCCAGCACCGAGTACGCCGCGAACGCGGCACCGCCTGCGACGAGCAGTCCGACTGCGGCTAAGCCCGCGACCAAGCCCGCGTTCGCCTTCTTCGGCGCCACCGGAGCCGTGTCCGGTTGGGAGCTTGCCCAGTTGGCGCTCGTACCAGGTCCGATGTTCGCGTGAGAACCCATCGGGCCGCGCCCACTCATGGCTCCGGCCGGAAGGAGGCCCGCGGCGGCAGGATCGGCGAACGGAGGAATCGAAACCGACGCGCCGCTGCGCATCCAGTTATCCAGGGCCGCGATGAACTCGCCCGTGGTTTGAAAACGCTGGGTTAAGTCGCGCGTCATCGATTTTGCGATGATGCTCGAAAAGGCCGGATCCAAGTCGGGCACGATCGTCTCCGGAGGCGGGACGTCCGAGAGCACGATCTTGAACATGAGCTGGTTGAACGTGCCGGCGTCGAAAGGAACCCGACCCGTGACCGCCTCGTACAAAATCACGCCCATCGAGTAGATGTCGCTGCGCTGGTCCGCTTCCGCGCTGCCGCTCGCCTGCTCTGGCGACATGTAATAGGGCGTGCCCATGACCGCGCCAGTGCGGGTCATCTTCATGCCGTCACCAGCCAGCTGGTTGAATTTCGAGATGCCGAAGTCGATGATCTTCACGTAGTCGGGTACGCCCGCCTTCTCTCGAAGGATGAAGATGTTGTCCGGCTTGAGATCGCGATGAATGATGCCGGCGGCGTGGGCGGCGCCAAGACCTTCCAGCACTTGGCGAATGATGGGCGTGGCCTCGCGCGGCATCAGTCGCCCGCGGCTCTTGATGCGCCCGGAGAGCGGCTCACCCTCCAAGTACTCCATGATGATGAAGTGGTCGCCGTCCCCGAGCTGCCCCAAATCGAGCACCTCGAGGATGTGATCGTTGCCGATGCGACCGGCCGCCTGCGCTTCGCGTTCGAAGCGCTGCATCACCTCTTGGTTGCCAGTGTAGGCGGCGTGGAGCACCTTGATCGCGACTTTGCGATTGATGCGAACGTTCTCCCCCATGTAGACGGCCCCCATGCCGCCCTCGCCAATCAGTTTGACGATTCGGTACTTACCATCGATTAATTGGCCGGGTTCTAAGGACATGGGGGCTTCTCGCTACGGGTCGTCTCGAGGATACGTTTCTTCTGACGAAATGAGTGGGTCCGGGGCCGCAAATTTCTGGGGTGATGGAGACTTCAAGCCGACGTGGTCTCACCTCGGCCCCGATCGCGCCGCCGCGCGGCCAGGAGTGCGACCAGGCTGAAACCAGCCAGCCAGCTCAGCCCAGAGGGCGTCGAGCTCGGCACGTTGCAGGAGCAGCCGCCCGGCTCGCGCTGGAAGACGCGGGTCGGGTCCACGGCCTCGCCGCCTTCGCCGTTGCTGCTGGTGCCCGCCGAGTTGGTACCGCCGCTGCCAGAGGTGCCGTCGTCGCCGGCAGCGGCATTGCCTTCACCGCCACTGGCCGCACCGCCGACCGCGCTGCTGTCGCCGCCAGCACCCTGGCCACCAACGTTGGCGTTCGGATCGAGAACGCACTTGCCACTCTCGCAGGCTCCGCCGGGGCACTCCTTGCCGTCCTGCGAGCGAGGATCGTCGCAGGTACCCGAATCCGGATCGCAAGTTCCGCCCTCGTGGCACGCGTCGAGCGCCAAGCACTTCTTGGGCTTTCCGCCGCAGACCCCGGCTACGCACACGTCGTTCTCCGTGCAAGCGTCGCCGTCGCTGCAATCCGCCGACGGGTTATTGACGTGGGTGCAACCGGTTGCCGGGTCGCAGTCGTCCGTAGTGCACGGGTTGGAGTCGTCGCAGTTGATGGCGGGTCCCTGAACGCACGTGTCGTCCGTACCGGAGCAAAGGCCATTTTGATGGCACTTGTCCTCGGCCGGGCACGCGGTCTGCGCGCTCGCGGGGGTGTGCGAGCATTCCGTGCTGTTGCAGGCGACCTGCTTGTCCACCGTGCAAGGCTTGTCGTCGTTGCAGTCGACGCCATTCGCGCTCGTGCCCTGGCACTTGCCAGCGACGCACTTGTCCGCCGTCGTGCACGGGTCCCCGTCCGAGCACGCGACGGTCGTGGCGGTGTTGACGCACTTGCCCGCCTCGCACTTGTCGGCCGTGCAAACCTCGCCGTCATTGCAGTTGATGGGCGTGCCCGCCTTGCAAAGGCCGTCGGAGCCGCATTTGTCGCCCGTGGTGCAGCCATCCCCGTCGTTGCAGCTCGCGCCGGTGCGCGCCACGTGCGTGCAGCCAGTTGCGGCGTCGCACGCGTCCGTCGTGCACTCTTCGTCGTCGTCGCAGTCCAGCTCCCCACCGGCTTTGCAGCTCGTGCCGGAGCAAACTTCTTGGCCGTTGCACTTGTTGCCGTCGCTGCAAGGCGTGTTGGCCGGCGCCGCCACGGTGTCACAAACGAACTTGTCGGGCACGCAAACGCCGACGCTACACGCGTCCGAAACGGTGCAGTCTGCACACTCGGCGAGCGCCGTGCCGCATGCGGCCGCCGAGGTACCACGGTGGCAAACCAGGCCGGCTTTCGTCTTCTCCAAGCAGCCGGAGGTGCAGCAGGCGTTGCCCGCGCAGATTCCCCTGCCGACGTCCGCGACCGCGCACCGCGAGCCATCCGCAGCCCCCGCTGTCACCAGCTTGCACGTGGTGCCGGAGCAGAGCCATTCGCCGCATTCGCTCTTCGGCGGACACCCGCCTTTGACGCTACAGATGAGCTGGGCCTGAGTCGACGTTCCGACCGTCTCCGGTCCCCCGCTCGGCCCCGCCCCCGTTTCGCCGTCGACCGCGCAGCCCGCGACGCTCAGCAGCGCACCGACTCCCGCGAGGAGCAAGCTGCTCGCGACCTTCACCACGCCACGTTGACTGCCTCGATTTTTTGCCATGCGACGGTTACTCCTCAAGCCCAAGAAATTCAAAATGCGCCCCGCACGCCGAGCGCGCCTGGTCCGACGTACGGCGCGACGAACGCCGACGAGTCGCTCTTCTTGCCGCTGGAAAGGACGAATAACGTGACGCCCGTCGCCACGCCCAAACCGCCCACGACGTAGCCGACGATGCCCAGCGTTTGCGCGCTGCGCGCCTTGTCGTCCAAGTCTGCGACCTTGATGGCGGCGGGGTCGTCTTTGTAGCAGGGACTGCCGCACTCGGCGGCGGCGGCGTCCGCGTCCTTACGGTTACTGGCGGATTTGAGGACGAACACGGTGCCGAGCGCGATGCCGACCGCGCCCACGCCGAAGCCGATGTACGACCCGACGCGCAGGCCATTGCCGCTCCCGGAATCACTCGGCGGGGCGCCCGAGGGCGCGGAAAGCACGCTGCTGCTGTCGACCGGCGCTGGCGTCGCGCCGGGCGGAGGCACGGAGTTATCGACCTCCATCTTCACCGCAACCGCGCCGCTGCCTGCGTCCTTGAGCGAAACGGTAGCGGGCGCGGCTTGCTTGAATCCGGTCGCAGTCGCCGTCACCGTGTGCTCGCCCGGGTCCATCGGCTGAGGAACACCGAGCAGGACGACCGGGAACGGCTGGCCGTCGATGGTCACCGCCAGGTCCTTCGCGCCTTCCGCGCCTTCGACCGTCACCTTCAGGCGACCGATGTGAGGCTCTACCTGCTTACGCTCTTCGTCCGCCGCGAGCTGCGCGTCGCGGAACGCTTGCGGCGCGTTGGCGGGCAGCTGCTCTTTCACGATCTTCAGGTAGGCCTCGCGCGCTTTCACGTACTGGCCGAGCTTCGTGTGCGCCCGAGCCATGAACAGCAGGTGCGGCGGCGCGTGCATCAGGGACTCTGCCTTGGCGAAGAGATCCACCGCCTCCTTGAAGCGGCCTTCGTTGAAGGCCTGCGCACCTTCCGTCGCCAACGTGCGCGCGCCAGCGCGTTGCTCGTCGCCCTGCGCGGCAGCAGGCCCAGTGACACCGAGCAATGCCGCGCCCAGCGCAGCACACACGACGAACGAACGCGTCCTAAGCAAAGTCCCTCTCATGCAAACCTTATATACCAACGCGCCGCAAATTTCGCGCAGCACGACGCAGCCCAATGCGCGGGCGACCAGGCACACTCCTCGGCCCCCTCCGAGACGGCCGTTTCTTGGCCCATTTCAGCGGGGAGGAATATGGAGAGGTGTAGGTAAGAGGAAGCAACCATGCGCAAGAAAACGAGCCGCCAGCGTGATTCGCTAAAAGCCGTCGACGTTCCGAGTGCTGTCGCTGCTGGCGCTCGCTCGAGTGCGCGGGCGGCGGAGCTCGCTCCGTCGAACGCAGCCGGCGTCATGGTCGCGGTGGAGCTCGGGGCGGAGTTCCCCACCATCGCCCTGCCGGCTGGCGCTTGCCGGCGGGTCGTCGCGCAGCTCGAGGGCGAGAGCCCGGCGACCTTCGCCGAACGCGTCGCGAGCGTGCTCGAAAGCTCGTTCGGTCGTGGTGTGGCGCTGAGCCAACTGTCGCTCGCTTGCAACGAACGTTTGGACGACGCCGCGCACGTGAGCCGCCGTCAACTCGCCAGCGCCGCGCTCGGCGCGATGGCGAAGCACCACACCGGTAAGGTCTCGCTGTGCGCCTCGGCGCGCAGCAGCGGGCGGCTGCGCCAGGGGTTGGCGACGCTCGCCCGCGGCCTATTCGATGAGTGGCGGACGGCCGGTCTCGAGGCGGGCGTGGACTTCGGCGCGGAGCCAGCGGCGGTCGCGGCCACGACCGCGTTTCTGTACACGGCGCGCGTCGCCTAGGGCAGCGCCGTCCGCGAAGTGGCTGGCCCTGTTACTTGCGCGGCGGGTCCGATGCCCCGCCGCTTGTACGGTTCAGATGTGGATCGCGCGGCGGTCGACGGCCATGGCCGCCTCTTTCATCGCTTCTGCGAGCGTCGGGTGCGCGTGCGAGGAGCGCGCGATGTCCTCAGCGCTGGCCGAGAACTCGATCGCGATCGCCGCTTCAGCGATCAAGTCGCCTGCACGCGGGCCGATGACGTGGACGCCCAGGATGCGATCGGTCTGGGCGTGGGCCAGGATCTTCACCCGGCCTTCCGTGGAGCCGAGCGCGCGAGCGCGCCCGTTGGCCATGAACGGAAACGTGCCCTTCTTGAAGGGCACGTTGGCGGCGTTCAGCTCTTCTTCCGTCTTACCCACGGAAGCGATTTCCGGATGCGTGTAGACGATGCCCGGAATCGCGTCGTAATTCACGTGGCCGAAACCGGTCACGATGCTCTCCACGCAAGCGACGCCCTCTTCCTCGGCCTTGTGCGCGAGCATGGGGCCGCGCACGACGTCACCGATCGCGTAGAAGCCGGGCACGTACGTCCGGAAATGATCGTCGATGGGGATGCGACCGCGCGGGTCCAGCTCGATGCCGACGGAAGCCAGACCCAAGTCGTCCGTGTTGGGAGTCCGACCGACGGCGACGAGCACGCGGTCACAGCGCACGCTCTCCTGGCCCTCGATGCCGACCACGACCTCGTCCCCTTCGCGCTTGGCGGAGGTGACACGTGCGCCGAGCTTGAACTCGATGCCCTGCTTTTCGAAGATGCGCTCGGCTTCGCGCGCCATCTCCGCATCCATACCGGGGAGGATGCGCTCCAGGTACTCCAGCACCGTGACCTTGGCGCCCAAGCGACGCCACACGGAGCCCAGCTCCAGGCCAATGTAACCGGCCCCGATCACCACCAGGTGCTTCGGAACCTCGGGGTAGCTGAGCGCTTCCGTGCTGCTACCGATGCGGTCGCCATCCAACTCCACGCCACGCAGCTGAGCGACCTTGCTCCCCGTCGCGATGATGACGTGCTTCGCGTCGATCTCGCAGGCGTCCGGCCCCGTCACGACCACGCGCCCCGGGCTCACGATCTTGCCGTGGCCGTGGTAGCGCGTGACCTTGTTCTTTTTGAACAAGCCGGCCACCCCCTGCGTGAGGCCGCTGACGATGCCCTCCTTACGCTTGAGCATGCGCTCGAGGTCCAGCTCCACGCCGCTCACCTTCACGCCGTAGTCGCCGAGGGCGTGGCTCGCTTCGTGGTAGCGCTCGCTGGATTCCAGGAGCGCCTTGCTAGGAATACAACCGACGCGGAGACAGGTGCCACCGAGGGCCGCCTCCGCGTCGATACAGGCCGTATTCAGGCCGAGCTGGGCTGCACGAATCGCCGCGACATAGCCGCCGGGACCCGCGCCAATGACGAGCAAATCGTGCTGGTTTGCCACTGTTAGACCTCGATCAGCATGCGGGCTGGCGCCTCGACGCACTGCTTGATGCGCTTGAGGAACGTCACGGCTTCACGGCCGTCGACCAGGCGGTGGTCGTAGGTCAGCGCGATGTACATCATTGGGCGAATCACGACTTGGCCGTTGAGGGCTACGGGTCGGTCCTGAATGGCGTGCAAGCCCAGGATGCCGCTTTGGGGTGGGTTCACGATCGGCGTAGAGAGGAGCGAGCCGTAGATGCCACCGTTCGAGATGGTGAACGTGCCGCCCATCAGCTCCGACAGCTCGAGCTTGTTGTCCTTCGCGCGCTTGCCGAAGTCCGCGATGGTCTGCTCTACCTCGGCGAAGCTCAGGCGATCCGCACTACGGATCACCGGCACCGCGAGGCCCTTACCGCCGCCCACCGCCACGCCGATGTCGTAGAAGTTCTTGTAGACGATGTCCGTGCCTCGGATCTCACCGTTCACGGCCGGAATCAGCTTCAGCGCGTCGATCGCCGCCTTGACGAAGATCGACATGAAACCGAGCTTGATGCCGTACTTCTCCTGGAAGCTCTCCTGGTACTCCTTGCGAAGGGCCATGGCGTTCGTCATGTCGACCTCGTTGAAGGTCGTGAGTAGCGCCGCCGTCTGCTGAGACTGCACGAGGCGCTCCGCGATCTTCTTGCGGAACGGGCTCATCGGCACGACGTCTTCGTGCTTGTCGCCGCCGGCGGGCGCCTTCGCCTCCGTACGCGCGGGGCCGCGCATCACGTCCTCCTTGAGGACGCGACCACCGGGGCCGGTTGCTTCGACCTCGTCCGCTTGCATCCCGCGCTCTTTGAGCGCGCGGCGCGCCGAAGGCATCACCCGTGCGAAGCCTTGGGGCGGGATTGTCTCGCGCGCCGGCGCAGCAGTCGCGGCGGGTGCGGGTGCGGGCGCGGGTGCGGGTGCGGGCGGAGCGGCAGCGGGCGGAGGCGCGGACGGCGCGTTGTTCGTCTTCGCGGCAGCGGCGCCCTCCTCCATGTAACCGATGACGTCGCCGACCGCGGCGACGGAGCCCTTCTTCAGCTTGATCTGCGTGATGGTGCCGCTCGCTGGCGCGGGCAAATCCACCGTGACCTTGTCCGTCTCGATCTTGACGATGACCTCGTCACGCGAGACGGCGTCACCTTCAGACTTCAACCAATCGCCGATCTGGACTTCCGTGATCGACTCGCCGACGGGCGGCACTTTCAGCTCGATGGGCATCTTGCAGGTGATTCCTTGATGAAATTTAGCGGCGCTACTCTCCGCCTCCGCCCCCGTTTCGTCAACCGACAAACCCGGCGAAAAACTGGCGCAATAAGCAGCACAGACGCCGCGCTCCCACCCTGCCCGGCCCGCGCCATACGCTTCGCATGGGCGAATCAGGAGATCCTGATTAACAGGAGGCGGGAGGCGGGAGTTACGGGAGCGAGATTTGAGGGCTCGCGCTGACGCCCGCGAGCTGTTGCCCCACCGCTCGTTTCTACTCCGTTTGGCTCGACGCCAGGGCGTTCCGACGCGGCGCCCCCGACCTTGAACGACTCCGTATCGAGCGACGCGACGACGTTCCGACGTGGCGGAGTCTTTCCACTCCCCCAGCTCCCGTCTCCCGCCTCCCGTGCATCTCGAACCGCCCAACTCCGTCACAGAGTCGGGCGAGCGGGAGCGGGTGCGGAGAACAGGTCAGGCGAAGGCGCGTTCCAGGAGCTCGGTTTGCTCGAGCTTGTGACACGAAGCGGAGCCGGTGGCGGGGCTCGCCGACTCCGTGCGGCACACGCCCGAGAACGGGAAGCGGCCGAACATCATCGAGCCATGGCGGACGCGCATGTGACGCCACGCGCCCATGTTTTCGGGCTCTTCCTGCACCCAGACGAACTGAGTGCCGTCGTCGAAGTGATCCACGGCGGCACGCAGCACGCGGTCGGGCAGCGGGTAAAGCTGCTCGATGCGCACGATCGCGACGTCGTTACGACCGAGCTCGGCGCGGCGCTTCTCCAGGTCGTAGAAGACTTTGCCGGTGCAGAGCAGCACGCGCGTGGCCTTCTTGAGGCCGCGAATGTCGGGGATCACGCGCTGGAAGCCGGCGGTACCGAAGTCCTCGAGCGAGCTCACGCACTGGGGGAGACGCAAGAGGCTCTTCGGCGTAAACACGATGAGCGGCTTGCGCCACGGCCTGAGAACCTGGCGCCGCAACACGTGGAAGTATTGCGCAGGCGTCGTCGGCTGAACGACCTGAATGTTCTCTTCCGCGGAGAGCGCGAGAAAGCGCTCGAGACGGGCGCTCGAGTGCTCGGGCCCTTGCCCTTCGTAACCGTGCGGCAAGAGCATGACCAAGCCGGACAATCGCTTCCACTTGTCCTCGGCGCTAACGATGAACTGGTCGATGATGACCTGCGCGGCGTTGGCGAAGTCGCCGAACTGCGCTTCCCAGCATACGAGCGCATCCGGCCAGTCCAAGCTGTAGCCGTACTCGAAGCCGAGCACGCCCGCCTCGCTCAACACCGAGTTGTAAATCTCGATGGGCGCTTGATCCGGCGCCATGTGGCACAGCGGCATGTACGTGTGGCCGTCCTGAATGTCGTGCAGCACGGCGTGCCGATGGCTGAAGGTTCCGCGGCCGCAGTCCTGCCCGGTGAGGCGAACGCGCGTGCCCTCCGTCACTAGCGAGGAGAACGCGAGCAGCTCCGCCATGCCCCAGTTGAGCGGCTTTTCCCCCTTCGCCATCGCGGTGCGATCGCCGATGAGCTTCTCGATCTGCTTGTGAGGGTGGAAGTCCTCCGGCAGCTGCTGTTGGCGGAGGATGAGATCCTGGCAGCGCGCGCGGTCGATGCCGGTGTCCACGTCCGGCACGTCGTTCTCGGCGCCGCCGCGGTAGCCCTTCCAGAAGCCGCCAAGCCAGTCCTGAACGCGCACGTAGTCTTTACGGCGCGCTTCGGACAGCTCTTGCTCCAGGTGCTCGCGGCGCTCGACCGCGATCTTGTCCGCTTCCTCGACCGTGATTTCGCCGAGCTTGGTGAGGTGGCCGAGGTAGCCTTCGCGCACGCTCTTGCGCTCGGCAATCGCCTGGTAGAGCAGCGGCTGCGTGAAGGACGGCTCGTCGCTCTCGTTGTGACCGAAGCGGCGGTAGCAGTACATGTCGATGACGACGTCCCGCAGGAAGGTGTCTCGGAAGTCCATGGCGAGGCGGATGACCTGCGCCACCGCCTCCGGATCCTCGCCGTTGACGTGGAAGACGGGAATTTGCAGCATCTTCGCCACGTCCGTCGCGTACGTGGTGGACCGCGCCTGAGACGGCGGCGTCGTGAAGCCGATCTGATTGTTGATGATGACGTGAATCGTGCCGCCGATGGTGTGAGCGTCCACCTGGCTCATGTTCAGCGTCTCTTGAATGACGCCCTCGCCCGCGAAGGCGGCGTCACCGTGAATGGTGAACGCGATCTTCTTGGAGCGCGTGAGGTCCCCCGCGCGGTCCTGCTTGGCGCGCGTACGACCGACGACGACCGGGTTCACGTACTCCAAATGGCTGGGATTGAAGCACAGCGAGAGGTGCACCTTCTTGCCGCTCTCGGTCACGAAGTCGGAGCTGTGACCGAGGTGGTACTTCACGTCCCCGGACCCGTAATAAAGCTGCGGGTCGGCGTCCTCGAACTCGCGGAAGATCTCGCGCGGGTTCTTGCCCATGATGTTCGCGAGGACGTTCAGGCGGCCGCGGTGAGCCATGCCCAAGACGACCTCGTCCACTCCGTGCTCGGCGGCGCGGTCGATGGCGAACGCGAGTAGCGGGATGAGGCTCTCCGAGCCCGAGAGCGAGAAGCTCTTCGCGCCGACGAACTTCTTCTGGATGAACTCCTCGAAGATCGACGCGTCCGTCAGCTTGGTGAGGATGCGCAGCTGCTCTTTGCGCGAGAGCTGGATGCGGTTCTCCGAGCCCTCCATGCGGTCTTGCAGCCAGTTCTTCACCTTTAGGTCGTCGATGTGCATGAACTGCACACCGATGGACCGGCAGTACGTGTTGCGCAGCCGGGTGAGGATTTCCCTCAGCGTGAGCACTTGCGCACCGAAGATGGTGCGGCTGCTGAACTTGCGATCCAGATCGTGACCGGTCAGCTCGTAAAACTCGGGGTCGAGCTCTGCCTGGTTGGGCCGCGGAAGACCGAGCGGATCGATCTTGGCGATCATGTGGCCGCGCACACGGTACGCGCGCACCAGCGCGTCCACGCGGTCTTGCTTCACGGCTGCGTCGGAGACGCCGCTGGCGGTGGGAGAAGAGCCGACGTTGCCGTGCGCGCTCGCACCATTGCTGGCGTGACCGTTCGTCGCCTTGACGGCTCCGTTCAGCGCGACCGGTGCGTTGAAGACGCTAGAGGGGCGGAAGTCCGGACCCAGCTTCGGCTTGCGCGCGAACGCGCCGTCCGCGCCGAGCGAGTCGAAGTACGCGCGCCAATCTGGCGGGACCGAGCTCGGGTCTTGGAGGTAATCGGTATAGAGCCCCTCAGCGAACAACAGGCTCAGCGTGCTCGGCGAGCCTTCGGTGGTCTCAATGGTCATGTTTCGGCTAAACCCGGCGGTTTTCTCCCCCCAAGAACCCCGCGGGTCAAGCCAATCGAACGCGTTTTCGTCTGACAACCCCGTCACGATCCGGTTTCGGTAGTGATTCGGTTTCGCCCGAGGCCGAGTTTCGGGAGTATTTCCGGTTTGGCTAAGCAGGTCCGGGGCCGAAGTGCCCCGCCTCTGGCAACGATTTGCCAGGGCATGAGCGGCGTCGCGCCCGGCTTTTACAAAATTCCGGGTGAACGAAAGACGAGCTCGGTGGACGAAGGCGGGAGTTGAGGGGTCATGGCCGCGACCGACGGGGCCGTTCCGGTCTCCCCCCGCCCGTGCTTGCGCGCAGGTAGCCGCCACTCAGGAACGAATACATCTGCTGGGTGAGCACGTCCGCGCTCTCCTCCGAGTAGCCGAGCGTTACCGCCTGGTACAAGAGCTCCTTCAAAGCCCCGATGGTGAGATACGCGAGCACACGCGGCTCGCCCTCCTCCACGATGCCCAGCGCCTGCCCGTCCTTGAGGCTCTCCGCCAAGAGTTGCACGACCATGTCGTAGAAGGTGAAGAGCTTGCGATCGAACGCGGGGTCGATACCCACCGCGTCCGTGAACAAGATCTTGGTCATGCTGCGCTCCATGAGACATGTCGCGATAATCGCGCGAATGTTCTCACGAACTTGGTCCACGACCGGGCGCTGCGGATCGTCCACCGTGATGCGAACTATCGCCATCGTGAGCTGCGAGGCGAATCTATCGATCAAGTCCGAGAAGATGGCGCGCTTGTCCTCGAAGTAGAGATAGAAGGTGCCGCGCGCGACGCCCGCTTGAAGGGCGATGTCGTCGATCGTGGTCTGGTGATAGCCGCGACGCGCGAACACGTCCCGCGCGACGCTGAGGATCTGTTGGCGTCGCTCGGACTTGGGCAACGCCGTCTTCTTCAGCGCGGTCTTCCGCGGGCGTTTCGGAGCGGCCATGAACCGCTTCATCATAACCAAAGTTTTCGCCGCGCCTAGCTCAAGTCCTGAGCATCCGCGCCGTACTCGGTGCGCATGACGTCCCCTCGTGCTCTCGCGCGGTCGCAAGGTATCGTCGCTGCCGCTGCCATCGCCCTGTGTGCTGCCTGCGTCCTCGTGCCCAGCTCGGCGGAAGGAGCCGCGCCGAAGACCGGCGTGGTGGCCGGTTCCGGCAGCACGAGCGGCGGCGTGTTCACGGCCGGCGCGAGCGGCGCCGAGTACCTGCTGCCGACACAGGCTCGGCTGAGGCTCGCACCCGGCGCAGCGGTGCGGATGTTCCCGGTGCCACAACAACTGCAGCTCGCACCCGGCGCGAAGACGACAACGTACAGCTTCGCTCTCTTGCGCGGTCGCGTCGACGTGACGGTGCCCGCCAAGCCGAAGAGCGCCGTGCTCTGCAGCCTCGGCAAGTCCTCGGCCGTGATCGGGACCGGCCGCGCGGCGATTCTCACGCGGGCCGATGACTTCACGGTCGCGAGCTTCGAGGGCGACGTGCGCACGCTCGTGTCGGATCGTTGGCAGACGCTGCCGCCCGGCACTCTCTCTCACGTGGACGGAGCGCGCGCCTCGTCGCCGGAGCCGACGCTCGCCGCGCCCAAGCTCGCGCCCGGACAACGTCTGTGGTTCTCGGCGGGCGAGCCGATCGAAGTGAGTGGCTTCGACTTTGCGAAGGTAGAGCGCGCCGCACAGTACGAGCTGCGCCTGCGCCAAGGCGAGGGCAGCGCCGAGCAGCTGCGCCGGGTGCAGAGCGGCACGCGCCTGAACGAGGCGTTCGTCGGCCTCACGCCGGGTCGATACGAGCTCGCGCTGCGCTCGGTGGACGCGGAGGGCATCGCCGGCGCTTGGTCGGCAGTGGAGCCGGTGCGCGTCGTCGGCGTAAGCCTACCTCCGGGCGGGTACAGCAGCGCCGGCGACATCTTCATCGGCAAGGGTCAGGAGGTGCGCTTCTCCAACACCGAAGGCCTG
Source organism: Polyangiaceae bacterium (assembly GCA_029266615.1). GTDB lineage: Bacteria > Myxococcota_A > Polyangia > Polyangiales > Polyangiaceae > PMG-095. The sequence goes on along the minus strand of JAQSWN010000153.1, from coordinate 4,324 downwards.
GAGATGACCTACGAAGGCGCGGGGCGCTACGTGCCGGCGTCGGAAGCGGTCACGCTCTACCGCGGTGAGACCACGGTCGTGAGCTTCCGCGTGCGCGGCTCGGTCTATCCGACGACGGCGCGCTTGAGGCCACGCGGCGTGTTCGCGCACGTCGCGCTCGGGCCGAGCCGGGCGGTGTGGCCCAAGGACTCGGTACAGATCGTCATCGAGCTGCGCAGCAAGGACGGCGAGGCGGTGCCCCAGTGGCTAGAGCTCAAAACCGACGTGAAGCTCGGCATCGAGCCCGTCGCGGTCTCGTTCACGCGTGACGGTAATCGTTTAATCGGAGCGGTGCCGCCTCCCGAGCGGCCGGGGCCTTGGGTGCTGCGGGTGGAGGTGAAAGACCAGTTCGGATCGCTGCTGGGCCGAGACTTCCTGGAGATCGCCAGCGGCAGCACGGCTGCTATCGCACCTGCGAAGACGGTCAGTGCTCGCGTCGCGAGCAAGTAGTGTTCGGCGACGGCGCGGTTGATGCGCGCGCCGAGCTTTGACAAGCTCGTGATTCGCGCATGAGCCTTCGAGGACTCTCCGTGCTGGCGCTCGCTTCCGCGCCCGCCTTCGGCCTGGTATTCGCGCTCGCGCTCGCGCTCGCGCTCGCGCCGCGCCCGGCGCCGGCCGCGCAGGAGCGACCGCGCCCCTCGTCGCCGCCTTCGCCGATCGTCATCGTCGCGCCGCGTGCGCCCACGCCGGATCCGCGCTTCACCGCCCTGCCCGCGCTCCTCATCGAGAATCAGACCACGCGGGAACGGCGCGAGCTCAAGCTGTACGACGCATTCGGGGCGATCGACGAGCAAGCTGCGACCGCGCTCGACGCGCTGCTCTGCGACGCCCGCAAGCCGAAGCAGCGGGCGACCACGCGCATCGACCGGCGCACCCTGCAGCTATTGTTCAAGGCCGCTTATCACTTTCGGAGCTACGAGGTAGAAGTCGTCTCCGCGTACCGCAAGCCCGGGCGGCGCCGTGAAGGACCGCACGGCCAAGGCTCTGCCATCGACTTTCGACTGCGTGGCGTGAGCGCGAAAGAGCTCGCCAGCTACCTGCGCGACATTCCGCGCACCGGTGTGGGCATCTACACTCACCCGAAGACGCAGTACGTCCACTTGGACAGCCGCGAGCACAGCTTCCACTGGCTCGACGCGTCGCCGCCACGCCGGCATTGGCGCGAAAAATCGATTGGCGGCAAAGAGCTGGTAAAGCGCGACGCCGAGTACCGCCCGGCGTCGGATCTCCCGCTCTGAGAAGTGCTCACCCGCCGGAGTAGCCTCACCCGGTTGGGTGGTGGGTCGCACCGCCGCGTTCGCCGAGCGTGAACTTTCGGCTGCTGGAAGCGCCACGGAAACGTTCGGCCTCACAAGCTATGGCCCCGTAGGCCCCCAACATGCCCAGCGAGACCGCCCATGATTGATGCCGCCTCAACCCTCCTCGCGTCGACGAGCCCCGATAGCGAGGCACCGCGGAGCCAGGACGTCACGCGCCGTCCCCGCTCCTCCGAGCCCCCCGCCGCCGACTACGTCGACCTCGACGGCGGCTCGGGGCGCGACGTGTTCTACCGCCCCGACCGGTACTTGCGCTCGGACTTGGGCTTGGTCCGCGTCAACGTGGAAGTGCGGTTGGGCGGGGAGCGTCGCTTTTGCGAGCTGTTCGACGTGTCCCAAAATGGGATCGCCTTCGAATGGTCGGGCGAGCACGCGCCAGAGCTCGGCGCCGAGCTCGAGAAGCTGACGATCCAGTTCGATGAGCACGAAGCGTATGCGGGCTTAGCCAAGGTAGGCTCCGTGCGTCACGTCGGAGCGACGACGGTCGTGGGCGTGTCTCTGCTCGACTCGCTCATGAACATCGAGGACGTGCTGCACCTGCGCGACGTCAAAGCATGGGTCGCGGGCAGCAAGGGGGACAAGCTGCGCGCGCGCGAGGCGCCTTGGTTCGTGCACGGGTTGCACGAGATCAAAGCGAGCGTGTCGGAGCTGCGTCTGTTTCTGGAGGATGGTCAAGTGCAGCTGGCGGAGCTGGAAGCGTCGCTCCCGTCGCACATCCTCCAAGGCGCGCAAACCTCGCCCGCCCGAGACGCCCTCATCGCCCGCATGCGCGACGGCTTTTCTGCGGAGATCGTGCGCTACTCCAACCAGATCGACGCGGCGACGCGCGCGGCGACGCCGAGCGAATGGGACGCTGCGCGAGTTCTCCCAGCGCCAGCTCCACCCGCTCCTCATGCAATCCCCGTGGATGAACCGCGCGCGTCACAAGCCGCTCGGCTATCCCGGCGACTTCGAGCTGATGAACGGCTTGTACGGTAACCTCTTCAGCGGGAGCACCCTGTTCGCGCGCGCGGTGAACTTGGCGTTCGTTTCCACGCCCGCGGCGGAAGCGGTGCGAACACGCAAGGACCTGATGAAGCGCGAGCTCGGCAAAGCGCTGGACCGCGCCTCCCCCGAGCGCTCGGTCCGGATCTTGTCGATCGCCGCGGGCCCGGCTCAAGAGGTGTACGAGTTGCTGCTCGAGCGAGGGGAGATCGACGGCCAAGTCGAGATCGTGCTCTTCGAGCAAGATCGCCGTGCGCTCTCCTTCGCCTACTCGCGTCTCAGCCGCGTCGTGAAGCACCGCTGGGCAAGCCGGGTGAAGGTGACGCTGCTCCACGACTCCATCAAGCGGCTGCTCTTGGGCTCGACCGTCTTCCCTGCCGCCGGCGAGTACGACATGGTCTATGCCTGCGGCTTGTGCGACTACCTGCAGCGCAACACGTGGGTAAAGCTGTGCCGCACGCTCTACGGAACCGTGGCGCCGGCCGGCACGCTTTACGTGGGAAACATGGTTCCACGAAACCCCAGCCGCTGGTTCATGGAGCTGCACTTGGATTGGGCGCTCGTCTATCGCGAGCACGAAGAGATGCTGGAGCTGGCGCGCGCGGCCGTGCCCGGAGCGCGTCTGCTCCTGTGCGAGGAGCCGACGGGGGTGAACCCGTTCGTTTCGCTGACGAGGGACTGAGGATTGCCGAGCGCGGCCGCCATGGACCAACCTGCAGAGCTCTCGCGGGCTTGGGCAGCCTGGCAGCTTCGCCGCAATACGCGCGGCATGCGCGGCTTGCTCTACATCGTAGCCGCGCTCTACCCGCTGTTCGGCATCTTGGACTACCTGACTGCGCCGACCAAGTGGCTGTGGCTTCTGTACGGCACGCGGGCGGTGGTCACGGTGGTGACGCTCGCCATGTTCAGGGTGCTCCAGTCCTCCTCGTTCGAACGCCGGTCCAACGCGCTGTCCGCCGCGTACATCGTCATGGTCTCTCTCGGCATCAGCCTGATGACGGTGTTCATGGGCGGTCTGAGCTCTCCCTACTATGCAGGCTTGTCGCTGGTCATCGTCGCGACGGGTCTGCTGTTCGTGTGGCCGATGGCGGTCGTGGTCCCGACCCACGCCACCATCATCGCGTCGTTCCTGCTGCCGAACCTCCTGTGGGGGCGCGGCGCGGACGCGCTCACCAGCATTTCCAACCTATTTTTCCTGATTTCCACGACCATCATTGCCGGCACCGGTCAGGTATTGGCGTACGCGTCGCTGCGCGAGCAAGTGCAGAGCCAGGTCATCTTGGAGGGCACTCGCAAGAACCTGGAGAAAGCGAACGCCGAGCTGAAGAAGCTCGACCGCTTCAAGTCCGAGTTCTTCGCCAACATCACTCACGAGCTGAAGACCCCGCTGACGATGGTGCTCACGTCGCTGGAGCTGCTTTTGGACGGCGAGCTCGGGATGATCTCGGAGGCGCAGCGCTCCACGTTTCAGTCCATGCAGCGCAGTGGGGCCAAGCTGCTGCGGCTCATCGGCGACTTGCTCGACCTGAGCCGCATCGAAGAGTCGCGCGTGCGGCTGCGCGTCGCCGAGCACGACCTGGCCGCGTACTTGCGTGAGCTCACGAGCGAGACGCAGCTCCTCGTGCAGCGGAAGGGCGTGAAGCTGACGTTCGTGAGCGAGCACGCGCGCGCGCTCGTCTTCTGCGATTTGGAGCGGCTCGAGCGCGTCTTCATCAACCTGCTCTCCAACGCGACCAAGTTCACGGACGCGGGCGGGGCGGTCACGATTCGCCTGTCGCGAACGGAGACCACCACCGAGGTCGAAGTACGCGACACCGGCGTGGGTTTCTCCGCGGAGCTGTCCGAGCGCGTATTTTCGCGTTTTTTTCAGACCGACATGGGCAGAAAGCGGCGGTACGGCGGCACCGGGATCGGCCTCTCTCTCGCCAAAGACTTGGTGGAGCTGCACGGCGGCCGCATTTCGGCCCAAAGCGAGCCTGGCAAAG
>JAQSWN010000366.1 GCA_029266615.1 Polyangiaceae bacterium | reverse complement strand
GGCCAGCATCGAGCGGCTGCTCGCGCTGTTGTCGCTCCTCGGCGTGCTCGCCCTCGCCGTTTACTACGTGACCACGGACTCGGGCAGCGAGCGATTCGGCCTGGCGAAGCTGACGACCGAAAAGCGGGACCACGCGCTGGAGCTGCTCCGCGTGCTGTGGGTGAGTCTGCTGACCCTGGCCGTGGTGCCGCAAGTTTTCGCGGAGGCGGCGCTCCGCCCCATGCGCCGCGCAGAGCGGCCCGAAGCGCGGCGCGTGCGGGCGGCAGCCATGGCCGGCGGCGCGCTCGCGATGGTGGTCGTGTACGGCTCGCTCCTCGTTTACGCGTCCGGCGGCATCAAGAAGAAGTGGGACTACTCTTACTTCAAGACTTCTCGCCCCGGAGAGTCCACGACCAAGATCGCCAAGAGCCTCACCGAGCCCATCCGGGTCGTGGCGTTCTTCCCGGAAGTGAACGAGGTCAGAAACGAGGTCTCCGGCTACCTGAAGGAGCTCGCGGCGATGAGCCCGAAGCTCAAGGTAGAGGTGCGTGATCGCCTGCTTGCACCGAAGCTCGCCAAAGAGCTCCGCGCATCGCAGGACGGCGTGGTCATCCTATCGAAGGGCAGCGCCACCTACACCCTCAACATCGGGACGGAGCTGGAGACGGCGCGCCCCAAGCTGCTCACTTTGGACCGCGACTTCCAAGAGCAGCTCCTGAAGGCGGTGCGCTCCCACAAGACCGTGTATTTCACGGTCGGTCACGGCGAAATCAACGACGCTCCCAAGGGCAGCGCCGAAAAAGACGGTCGCACCGCGAGCATCGCCAAGCTCTTGCTGCAGAAGCAAAACGTGACCGTCAAGGATCTCGGCCTCGGTCAGGGCCTCGGGAGCGACGTGCCGGGCGACGCGGACGCGGTGGCCGTGCTCGGTCCGAGCAGCGCCTTCTCGGCGGAAGAGCTCGCGTCACTGCAGCGCTTCGCGGACCGCGGCGGGCACCTGCTCTTGGCGCTGGATCCGGAGTCGACCTCCAACCTGGATCTGGTGACCAACGCGGACACGAGCGCGCCGAGCACCGAGCCCCCGGGCGCGACGTCGGCGCCATCGGCCGCCCCCGCCCCGAAGCCGACGCCGTCCGGCTCGACGAAGGTGCCGCCGCCGCCCGCCCCCAAGACGCCGGTTCCTGCCCACCTGGCGGGGCTGGTTGGAATCACCGGCCTCACGTACTCCCCAGATCTACTCACCAACGAGACGCAGCACATTCGCGCGCGGAGCAACGACGCGGATCGCACCCGGCTGCAGCTCAGCAGCTTCTCCTCGCACGCTTCCGTCTCGACGCTGAGCCGCAACTCGCCGCGCGCCGCGATCGTCGTGTTCGGGGCGGGCAGTTTGGACAAGCCTCAAAGCCTGGCCGGCAAGGTGGACTTCACGGTGCGCTCTCCGAGCAGCACCTGGGGCGACCTCAACGGCAACTTCCGGCTCGACAAAGACGTGGAGAAGACCGCCGTCTACAACGTGGCCGCCGCCGTCACGCGGCCGGTCGCCGGAGAGGCGCCGCCGCCCGCCGACGACAAGAGTAAGGACAAGAAGCCGGAGCCGAAGGAGATGCGCGCCTTCGTTAGCGCGGACGTGGACGCCTTCAGCGACTTGGTGATGACCAACGTGGTCGGTAACCAGATCCTGTTCGTGGACGCGATGCGCTGGCTCGTCGGCGAAGAGAGCTACATGGGGCAGACCAACAGCGAGGAAGACGTGCTGATCGAGCACACCAAGCAGCAAGACTTGGCCTGGTTTTACTCCACGATCTTTGGCGCACCCGCGCTCGTTTTGGCCGCGGGCTTGTTCGTGAGACGCCGCGCCCTGAAGGGAGGTAGCAAGTGAAGCCGCTCGCGCTACACGCCGCGCTGCTGGTCGTCTCCGCCGGCCTCGCGTACTCGGTTTGGAACAAGGACGAAGCGGCGCCGGAAAAGGAGCAGCCGACCGTCGACGTGTGGGGAGGGAGTCAGGGCTCCTTTACCAAGCTTTCGTTCGAGGGCAAGACGCGCAAAGTGCGCCTGGAGAGCCAGAAGGACGACCTCGGCTACTTCTACGTAGGCACGGTGGACAAGGAAGACGCGCCCGCGAAGAACCCGCACGAGGGTGTGCAGGGTGCGCCGCTCAAGCCCCCGGAGGGAACCGAGCCGAAGAAGGAAACCACCCGATTCGTGTCCGTGAAGGCGGGGGAGACTCTCGTCAAAGCACTCGCGCCTCTCAAGGCGCTACGCGCGGTCGGAAAAGTGGAGCCGGGCCGCTACGAAGAGTTCGGCCTCGACAAGCCCGAGGGCACGCTCAAAGTCACGGTGGACGGCAAGGAGCACACGCTCGTCATTGGCGGCACGACGCCCGGCGGCTCGGAGCGCTACGCCAAGTACCAGAGCGGAGAGGTGTTCGCCATCTCCGGGGACATCGCCCAAAGCCTGATGTTCGGGGACTCGCGGCTGCCCGAACGCGACCTGCACGGCTTCAAGAACGAAGACATTCAGCGGGTCCGGATTCAGAAGGCCGGCAAGTCGCGTGAGCTCGTGCGGGTCAAAGAGAAGAACGACGGCTGGGGCGACCCCGCGACCCCGACCAAGCAAGACGAGACCGCCGGCAACTGGGTCACGAAGCTCAACCGCCTCCGCGGCAGCGACTTCGTGGAGAAGCCGGCCACGCCTCTGAAGCCCGAAAACGCGATCGTCCGGGTCGAGTACTTCGACGGCGGCAAGGCCGTCGGTTTCGTGGAGCTGTACAAGGTGCCCGCCGAGAAGGGCAACGACTACCTGGCGCGCACGGAGTGGGATCGCTGGTACGTCAAAGTGCCCACGACGACTGCCGAGCAGATCGAAACCGACCTCGCTTCAGTGCTCAAGTAGCGGGGGCTGCGCGACAGTGCGCGCCTGTGCGCTCACTGTTTGAGGCAGGACTCGGCGCAGCTGTCGGCGGAGAGCTGGCACTGGTTGATGCACGGGATGTGGCCGTCGCAGCGCAAGTTGCAGTCGGTTTGCGCGGTTTGGCAGCGCGTGTTGCACGACTGCACGCTGGCGTTGGCGCTCGCACACAGCGTCACCAGAGCGGCGATCAACAGGACGCGAATCGAGCTCGTCACGTCCCGATCGAACGGACGAGCTCGCGAAAAGTTCAGTCTGCCTTGGGACCCGTCGGACCGCGCGCGGTGCCACCTTCTTTGAGCTTCACGTTTCCGTAGGGCTCCACCATGGGGAGCTTGTCCCAGAAGGCATGATAAGCGGCGACCATGTCCTTCAACGTCTCCGGCTCCGCCTTCGCGAGGTCCTTTTCTTCCCCCGCGTCTTGGCTGAGGTTGAAGAGCTGGAATTTGTCGCCCGGCCCGCTCCAGATCAGCTTGTAATCCCCGCGGATGATGGCTCGGCGCGGCGGATTGTGGCTGTCCTCGGTCATCTCCAGGTAGATGGGCTCGCGGCTGGCGGGCGGCTCTTTGCCCATGAGCTCGGGCACGGCGCTCTTACCGGGGAGTGATGCGGCAGGTTTCTGGCCGAGTAGGTCCAGGAAGGTGGGTACCAAGTCGATGTGGGAGCGACGCTCTTTGATGCGCTGCGCCTTGATACCGGGTCCACAGACGACGAGCGGCACGCGCGTCAGCACCTCCCACAGCTCGAAGGCGTGCTTGTACATGCCGTGCTCGCCGAACGCTTCCCCATGGTCTGCGGAGAGCACGAAATACGTGTCCTTGCCGAACGGCTGCTGGTCGACGAAGTCCAGTAGCTTCTTCACCCACAGGTCCGTGTAGAAGATCTCTTGGGCGTAGCGGTCCCGAGCCTTGTTGCCGAACTTGGGCGCTTCTTCATGGCGGTTGTACTGATCGTGAGGATCCATGTAGTGGGCCCACGCGAAGAACGGCTTGGTTTTCAGCTCGGGCTTGCTCAAAAGCTCGATGCCCAAGGCCGTCATCTTGTCGCCCGTCACGTGGTTGTCCGTTTGCGCGTCGAAGCTGATACCGGGCGTGGTTCGCCACTCGTCGAAGCCTTGCTCGAGCCCCTTGGCGCGCGAAAAGTACATGTGGCCGAACCAACCGAGCGTGGCGATGCCGCTTTTTTGCAGCTGCTCGGCCATGAAGTCGTTGGCGGTGCCGTAGCTCGCGAAGAAGAAGCCGCTTCGGTAAAGGGTGCTCGGGTAGTACCCGCTCAGGAACGCTGCGACGCTTTTCGCGGTGTAGCTGGAAACGGAGTAGGCGTTCTCGTAAGTCGTGCACCTTTCCGCGAGGGCGTACAGGTTGGGCGCGTATTCCTTGGTGAAGCTGTCCGTGCGCAGGCTGTCGATGGTGACGAACAGCACGTTCTTCGGCCCGGCGGGAACGAGAGCGGGGGAAGGCGACCCGGATGCGCTCGGTGGGGGGGCGGCGGCAACGGAGCTCGGAGCGCTGGGCGCCGGCGCGGCGGGGTTGGGCGGCGCGGGCTCGGACTTGGAGCACGCGAAGACGAGGGGCAACGCGAAGACGATCGAGCGCATGGGGAAGCCCCCTTTTACTCGGCTTGGATCTCGCGCTCCAAACGATCGAGCTCACTTTCCAAATTCTGTTCCGTGATCCGGTGCGCGGCGTCCTCCTCGGCGTCCTC
>JAQSWN010000152.1 GCA_029266615.1 Polyangiaceae bacterium | reverse complement strand
ACAGGATCTCTTTGATTTCTTTGAGCGACTTGCGACCAAAGTTCTTGGTCTTGAGCATGTCTTGCTCGGTCTTCTGAACCAGCTCGCCAATCAACGTGATGTTGGCGTTCTGGAGGCAGTTCGCGCTACGGACGGACAGCTCGAGCTCGTCCACGGAGCGGAACAGGTTCTCGTTCAGCGGCTCTTCGTCGCCACCGGTGCTGTGGTAGCTCGTCTCTTCGCTCTCCTCGAAGTTGATCCAGATGGAGAGCTGCTCCTTCATGATCTTCGCGGCGAAGGCGACGGCGTCCACCGGGCGCACGGCGCCGTTGGTCCACACCTCGAGCACGAGCTTGTCGTAGTCCGTCTGCTGACCAACGCGCGCGTTCTGCACGGTGTAGTTCACCTTGCGAATCGGCGAGAACAGCGCGTCAATCGGGATCGTGCCGATCGACATGGTCGGGCTCTTGTTGCGCTCAGCGGCGACGTAGCCACGGCCCACGTTCACCGTGAGCTCCATGGACAGCGGGCCCTTCTTGTCGAGCGTCGCGATCTGGTGCATGGGGTTCAGCACCGTCAGGCCGTCGACGACCTTGATGTCGCCGGCGAGAACGGGGCCGGGGCCCTCTTTCTCCAGGCGAACCGTGTACGTCTTGGGCGACTCGGCCTTGAACACCACCTCTTTGAGGTTGAGGATGATGTCCGTCATGTCCTCCACCACGTCCGGGATCGTGGTGAACTCGTGCAGAGCGCCTTCGATCTTGACGGCGGTGATGGCCGCACCCTGAAGCGAAGCGAGTAGCACGCGGCGGAGCGAGTTGCCGATCGTGATGCCGAAGCCGCGCTCGAGCGGCTCGCAAGTGAACTTGCCGTAAACCTCGTTGTTGGACTCGGGGTCCAGCGTGATCGCCTTCGGGCGGATCAAGTCGCGCCAGTTACGGCTCATCATTTGGGTAACCATTCGATGCTCTCCTTCTTCGTTTCAGGGTTCGCGCGGCCGTCCCGGCGCAATGGTGGAAACCGCTCCTCCCATCGCGCCCGCAGCCTGCCCGCGTCGCCGCTAATTAGCGGCTGTAGTACTCGACGACGTACTGCTCACGGACGCTCGGCTCGTTCATCTCTTCACGAACCGGCATGCTCTTGAACGTTCCGCTGAACGTCTCTTTGTCGACTTCCAGCCAGCTCGCCTGCTGGCGGTTGCCGGCTGCAGCCAAGGCCGCCGCGATGAACGGAATCTTCTTCGCCGCTTCCTCGATCTCGATCTTGTCGTTCGGGCTGACGACGTAGCTCGGGATGTTGACGTACTTGCCGTTCACCTTCACGTGCATGTGGCGCACGAGCTGGCGAGACTGAGCACGGCTGGAAGCGAAGCCCATGCGCAGGACGACGTTGTCCAGACGACGCTCGATGAGGCCGAGCATCTCTTCGCCGGTGCGGCCCTTGAGGTGAGTCGCTTGCACGTAGTAGCCCGAGAACTGCTTCTCGAGCAGGCCGTAGATGCGACGCATCTTTTGCTTCTCGCGGAGACGGAGGCCGTACTCGCTGAGCTTGATGCGGGCCTGGCCGTGCTGACCCGGCGGGTACGGACGGCGACTGACGGCGCACTTCTCCGTGAAGCAACGCTCGCCCTTGAGGTAAAGCTTGCCGCCTTCGCGGCGGCAGAGCTTGCAAACTGCACCAATATACCGTGCCATCTGGATCTTCCTCTAACTAGACGCGACGGCGCTTGGGCGGCCGGCAACCGTTGTGGGGGATCGGCGTGACGTCGCGAATCAGCGTGACCTTGAAGCCAGCTTGCTGAAGCGCGCGCAGCGCGGACTCACGACCCGCGCCCGGACCTTTGACGAACACCGCGACCGAGCGGAGCCCGTGCTCCTGCGCGCGACGCGAGGCTTCCTCTGCCGCGAGCTGCGCCGCGAACGGCGTGCTCTTGCGCGAGCCCTTGAAGCCGCGCGAACCCGCGCTGGCCCAAGAGATGACCGCACCGTTTACGTCGGTGATGGTCACGATGGTGTTGTTGAAGGTCGACTGGATGTGGACGATGCCCGTGTAGATGTTCTTCTTGACGACCTTCTTGGCGGGGCGGCCCTTGGTCGTGGCGGTCGATGCTGTTGCCATTTAGCTGGGTGCTCCCCTCAGGTCCGACGCCCGAGGTTCTTGCGCGGACCCTTACGAGTACGGGCGTTGGTGCGGGTACGCTGACCGCGCACCGGAAGAGACTTACGGTGACGGAGGCCGCGGTAGCAGCCGAGATCCATCAAGCGCTTGATGCTCTGCTGCACCTCGCGGCGGGCGTCGCCCTCGACCTTGATCGAAGACTCGATGGCTTCGCGGATGGCCTTGACGTCGGCCTCGGACAGCTCGTCCACCTTGCGCGACTCGGGGATGTTCGCGTTTCGGCAGATCGTCTTCGCCGTCGAGGGGCCGATGCCGTAGATGTACGGCAGGGCATAAGCAATCGCCTTACGGCGGGGGAGGTCAACACCAGCAATACGAGCCATCGTTCAGTTCCTCAGCCTTGGCGCTGCTTGTGGCGCGGGTTGTCGCAGATGATGCGCAGCACACCGCGGCGCTTCACGATCTTGCACTTCTCACAGATTTTCTTGACGCTGGGACGGACCTTCATGTGACCTGCCTCAAATCTTTTCGGTGATTTGACCGCGGTTGGGATCGAGCTCAGAGAGCTTGACGCTGACTCGGGCGCCGCTGATCAGTCTGACGACTGCGTGGCGGAGGGCGGGAGCGACTCCCGCGCGAACCCTGCGACCATCGTCCAGGCGAACCGAGAACATAGCGCTCGGTAGAACCTCTTCGATGATGCCAGCTTCAAGTCTTTCCTTCGTTTCGATCCTCCGTTCTATTCTTCCGGCTCAGCCGGCAATCTGGGAAAGCATTCGGGCAGTGACCTCTTTGGGAGATCCGACCCCATCTACCCGGCGGAGTACGCCGAGTTTTTCGTAGTGCGGGAGAAGGGCCGCCGTCTGCGCGTCGTACGCGTCGAGGCGGGTCTTCACTTTTTCCTCGTGATCGTCGGCCCGATGTTCGAGCTCGGCATCCGAGGGGGGCGGACTGTACTTGAGGTGGTAGATTTGTCCAGTCCGTTTATCGGTGCGCCGTAGGGTAGCTCGCTCCATGAGCAGCTCCCGGGGCACATCGATCTGAACGATGAAGTCCAAACCCACCCCGAGGCGCTTCAGCAGGCCATCGAGGGCTTCCGCCTGGGGAACGGTACGGGGGAATCCGTCCAGAATGAAACCCTTCTGGGCGTCGGACTCCTTGAGCCGCTCCTCTACGAGACCGATGACCACGGAGTCCGGCACGAGCTTGCCGTTGTCCATGAAGCTCGCGGCCTCTTTGCCGAGGGGCGTCCCGGCCTTGAGGGCGGCGCGCAGCATGTCACCGGTCGAGATCTTCGGCACGCCGAGGTGGTCGGTCAGTACCGCGGCCTGCGTGCCTTTGCCGCTGGCGGGAGCTCCCAAAAGAATCAGCCTCACGCCGGCCTCCGGCCCGAGAGACGAGTCGTACGCGGGCCGGTCAGACCCTCGTAGCTGCGCGTGATGAGGTGGGCCTCGATCTGATTGACCGTCTCCAGCGCGACACCGACGACGATGAGCAGGCTGGTACCGCCGAACTGGAACGGAATCCGGAAGGCTTGCGCGACGATGGCGGGAACGGTGCAGATGACGGCGATGTAGAGCGCGCCGCCCGTCGTGAGACGAGTGAGGACGCGGTCGATGTACTCGGCCGTCTGGCGGCCGGGGCGAATGCCCGGGATGTTCGCCTGCTGCTTCTTGAGGTTGTCTGCGACGTCCACCGGCTGGAACGTGACCGCCGTGTAGAAGAACGCGAAGAAGATGATGAGGGCGGCGAACAGGCTATGAAACAGCCAGTCCCCGCGGTTGAGCAGGGAGCTGAACTCCTGCATGCCCGGGATGTTCATGCTGGCCAAGGTGGCCGGGAACATCAGCAAGCTGGAGGCGAAGATGGGCGGGATCATGCTCGCCATATTCACCTTCAGCGGCAGGTGCGCGTTCTGCCCACCGTACACCCGGCGGCCTACCTGGCGTCGCGAGTACTGAATCGGAATGCGGCGCTGGGCGCGCTCGAAAAAGACGACGATGGCGATGCTCGCCAAGAGGACGCCAAGGAGCACCGCGATGGTCAGCGGCTGGATGTCGCCGCCCGTACCTTGCCAGTAGCTCATCACCCCGCTTGGGATGCCGCTCACGATGCTGGCGAAGATGATCATCGACGTGCCGTTGCCGATGCCGCGCTCCGTCGCCTGCTCGCCCAGCCACATCAGCAAAGATGAGCCGGTGGTGAGGGTCAAGATCGTCAGCAGGCGGAAGCCCCAACCGGGGTTCGTCACGACGTCGCCGTGGCCGACACTGGCGCCGGCGTCTCCGCCGTTCATGCCTTCGAGCGTGAGGGCCAAGCCGAACGACTGGAAGATCGCCAAGCCGACCGCGCCGTAGCGCGTCCACTGCTCGAGCTTACGGCGGCCCGCTTCGCCCTCTTTTTTGAGCTCTTCGACCTGCTTACTCACCAGCCCCATGAGCTGCATGATGATGCTGGCCGAGATGTACGGCATGATGCCCAGCGCGAAGATCGAAAGGTTCGCGAGCGCGCCGCCGGAGAACAGGTTGAAGAGCCCGAGCAAACCGCCCTGGCCCTTGACCGCCTGATGCATCACGACGCGATCGACGCCGGGGGTCGTGACGAACACGCCCACCCGGTAGATTGCGACGACGATCAACGTGAAGATGATCCGCCGTCGCAGCTCCGGTACCTTACCGATGTTCGAGAAGCCGGCCAACGCTGCCATGGCTCAGATCCCTTCGCTACCGGTCAGGACGCCCGGCGATTTTGGGTTTGGGCATCGCCCTCGCTGCGCTCCGGTGCTCACGTACGAGAGTACGTTGCGCTCCGTTGCTCGCGAGAGCCTCGCCGAAACCCAAACTTGCCGAGCGTGCAGAACGGAACGTTGTGACCGGAGTGCCATGGTCGGTCAGCTTAGCTCGCGGACTCGGTCTTCGCAGCGACCGTCGACTCGAGAACGACGGCCTTACCGCCGGCCTTCTCGATCTTCTCGCTGGCCGACGCGCTGAACGCGTGGGCCTCGATCGTGAGCTTCTTGGTCAGCTCACCATCGCCGAGAATCTTGATCTTCACGTCGCGACCCTGAACCAGACGAGCGGCGCGGAGCACCTCTTCGTTCACGACGGAACCGGCGTCGAAACGCTCGAGGTCCGCGAGGTTGAGGGCCACCGTGACGACCGGAAACGGCACGTTGAAGCCGCGCTTCGGCAAGCGACGCTGAATCGGCGTCTGACCGCCTTGGAAGTGCAGCTTACCGAAGTTGCCACCGTGGCGGGCCTTCTGACCCTTCATGCCCTTGCCGCAGGTCTTGCCGAGGCCAGAACCGACGCCGCGGCCGAGCCGCTTGCTGGTCTTGACCGCGCCGGCGGGCGGGGTGAGCCGTGCGAGAACGTTGCTCATGACTTCTTCTCCTCCACCTTAACGAGGTGGAGCACCTTCTTGATCATGCCGCGGAAAGACGGGGTGTTCTCCACGGTCACGCTCGAGCCCGGGCCGCGCAGGCCGAGGCCCTTGATGACGGCGCGCGTCGTGTGCGGACGGGCGATCACGCTGACAGTCTGGGTTACAAGCAGCTTGGTCATGGGGTAGTCCCACCGGCCGTCTTGCCGGAAACGATCGACGAAGCCTCACCGGCGTGACTGGCCATGGCCGAAACCGGGTAGTCAGCTGCGATCTCGTCCGTTTGCTTCTCGCGAGCAGCGGCGACGCGCTCGGGACCGCGCAGCATCTGCAGGGCCGCGATGGTCGCGTTCACGACGTTGTGCTTGTTGGTCGTCCCGAGGCACTTGCTCAGGATGTCGTGGATGCCAGCCGACTCGACGACGGCGCGAACGGCGCCGCCGGCGATGACGCCCGTACCGGGCGAGGCGGGACGGAGCAGCACGCGGCCGGCACCGAAGTGACCGATCACGTCGTGCGGAACCGTCGAGCCGATCATCGGCACCTTGAACATGTTCTTGCGAGCCTGGTCGTTGCCCTTGCGAATCGCCTCGGGGACCTCATTGGCCTTGCCGAGACCCACGCCGACGTGACCGGACTCGTCGCCCACCACCACCAGCGCGCTGAAGCTGAAGCGGCGACCGCCCTTCACGACCTTCGCGACGCGGTTGATGTGGATGACGCGCTCTTTGAGCTTCTCTTCGTCGATATTTTCGATCGCCATGCTTACGTCCTCAGAACTTGAGCCCGGCTTCGCGAGCCGCTTCGGCGAGGGCCTTGATGCGGCCGTGGTACAGGTAGCCGTTGCGGTCGAACACGACCTGCTCGATCTTCTTCTCGAGGCAGATCTTCGCGATCAGCGCGCCGACCTTCTTGGCGCTGTCGGTCTTGTTGTCTTCGCCGAGGGTGTTCTTCAAGTCGCCCGAGAGCGTAGAAGCTGCGGCCAGCGTCTTGCCGTCGTCGTCGACCACGACCTGAGCGTAGATGTGACGACCGGTGCGGAACACGCTGAGGCGCGGACGCTCCGGCGTGCCACTGATCTTGCTGCGAATGCGGAGCTTGCGGCGCTCCCGACCCGTGAGCTTGGCCATGGTTACTTACCCTTGCCCTTGGCGGCCTTGCCGGCCTTGCGACGGATGTTCTCGCCGCGGTAACGAATGCCCTTGCCACCGTAGGGCTCTGGCGGACGCAGGTCGCGGATTGAGGCCGCGAGCTGACCGAGCAGAGCCTTGTCGGCCGAGGTGAGCACGAGCTGCGTGCCCTTCGAGTCCGGCGGGACGACCGCCGTGATGGAGGCCGGCACTTCCACGTTCGTGGGGTGCGAGAAGCCGAGGGCGAGCGTGATGACCTTGCCCTTGACCTCGGCGCGATAGCCGGTGCCGACGAGCTCGAGCACGCGCTCGTAGCCTTCCGCCGAGCCTTTGACGGCGCTGGCGAACAGGGCGCGAGCCAAGCCTTGCAGGCGCGCGCCGTCACGACCGGGCGCCGAGCTCGTGAAGCTGATGGCGTCGCCATCCTTCTTCGCGATCACGCGCTCCGGGATCGGAACGGACATTTTGCCCTTGGGGCCCTGCACGTCCAGCTTCACGTCGGAGAGGTTCACGGTGACACCCTTGGGGATGTTTACCGGGCGCTTGCCGACGCGAGAGAGACGAACAACTTCTTCGGTTGCAGTAGCCATCACCAAACCTCACATAGAAGCTCGCCGCCCACCTTCTGGCGACGCGCTTCCTTGTCGGTCATCAGCCCGTGCGAGGTGCTCAGGATCGAAATCCCGAGACCCGAGAGCACGCGCGGAATCTCGTCGTGGCCCACGTACACGCGACGGCCGGGGCGCGAGACGCGACGAATGCCTTGAAAGGCGCTCGTTCGCTCGTTGCTACCCGTGGTCGAGTACTTGAGCACGATGGTCAGGGTCTGATGCTTCTTCGGACCCCACTCTTCTTGACGCACGTCGGAGACATAGCCCTCTTGCTTGAGGAGCTCGGCGACGCTCTTCTTGAGCTTGCTCGCCGGGAGGCGGGTCAGCTCATGACGAGCCATGGCGGCGTTACGAATACGCCCCAGCAGATCGGCAATCGGATCGGTCATCATGGGATCACCAGCTCGACTTGGTAACGCCCGGAATCTCGCCCTTCAGCGAGAGGAGGCGGAAGCACAGGCGGCACAGCCCGAAGTCTCGGTAAACGGCGCGAGAACGGCCGCAGACCTTGCAACGGTTCACGAGCCGGGTCGAGAACTTCGGCGGACGGTTGACTTTGGCCCACTGGGAAGCGCGTGCCATCGTTAGGTGCTCCTGAAAGGCATGCCGAGGTTTGCGAGGAGCTCCTTGGCTTCCTCGTCGGTTCCGGCGGTTGTGACGAAAGTGATGTTCATTCCCTTGACCTTCTCGACCTTGTCGAAGTCGATCTCCGGGAAAACGATTTGCTCTTTGAGACCGAGAGTGTAGTTGCCCGCGCCGTCGAAGGCCTTGGGGCTGGTGCCGCGGAAGTCGCGCACGCGGGGGAGCGAGAGCGTGACCAAACGGTCCATGAACTCCCACATGCGTTCGCGACGCAGCGTTACCTTGGCGCCGATCGGCATGCCTTCGCGGAGCTTGAAGGTCGCGATGCTCTTCTTGGCCTTGGTGACGACCGGCTTTTGGCCGGTGATCTGGGTGAGCTCCGCGACGGCGGCGTCCACCATCTTCGGGTTACCCACGGCCTCGCCGAGACCCATGTTGAGCACGATGCTCTTGAGGCGCGGCACCTGCATCACGTTCGTGTAGTTGAAGCGCTTCATCAGCGCCGGCACTACTTCGCTCTTGTACTTGCCCTGGAGCCGCGGATTGACGGTTTCGGACATGGCTCAGCTCTCCTTCGCGACGGTGAGCGCCGTACCGCTCTTGGCGGTGCGGGTCTTCTTGTCGCCTTCGACCTTCGCTTTGACGCGGGTCGGCTTGCCGGACTCGGGGTCCACCGGCATGACGTTGGACGCCGGGAAGGCAGCCTCGACCTGCAAGATGCCGCCGCCGCGCTGCGGGGTGGCCTTGAGGTGGCGCTTCACGGTGTTCACACCTTCGACGACGACGAGGTCACGGTCCTTGATCAGCTTGCTGACCTTGCCGCGCTTGCCCTTGTCGTTGCCGCGAATGACGATCACTTCCGTGCCGACGAGAAGGCGGTTCATCACAGCACCTCCGGCGCCAGCGAGATGATCTTCATGAATTTCTTGGAGCGGAGCTCACGAGCCACCGGCCCAAAGATGCGCGTGCCGACCGGCTCGGACTGCGCGTTGATCAAGACGGCGCTGTTGTCGTCGAACTTGATGTAGCTGCCGTCGGCGCGGCGGGACTCGCGGGCGGTACGGACGACGACGGCCTTGGCCGTGTCACCCTTCTTCACCTTGGAGCCCGGGAGCGCTTCCTTGATGCTGACGACGATGATGTCGCCCACGTGCGCGTAACGGCGACGCGAGCCGCCGAGCACCTTGATGCACTGCACGCGCTTGGCGCCGCTGTTGTCGGCCACGTCCAGGAAGGATTGCGTTTGGATCATGGCTCAGCCGAGCTCCGACGCGGGGCGCGTGATGAGGCGGGTCACGATGAAGCGCTTCTCCGCCGAGAGGGGGCGGTGCTCTTGGATCTCGACGCGATCGCCGGTCTTGTACTGGTTGGTCTCGTCGTGCGCCTTGTACTTCTTACGCACACGGACGTACTTCTTGTACATGGTGTCGCGCTTGAAGCGCATGACCTCGACCACCACCGTCTTGTCCATCTTGTCGCTGGAGACGCGACCGATGAGCTTGCGGCGATAGACGGGCGAACCTTTGTTTGCTTCCGTCTCGCTCACGACTTCGCTCCTTTGGCGGCACGCTCGCTGAGCAGGAGCTCGATGCGCGCAATGTCCTTGCGGGTCTTGTTGATGAGGCTCGTGTCGTCGAGCTGACCCGTGAAGTTCTTCATCTTGTGTGAGAACAGATCCTTGGAGATGCTCGCCTTCAAGGCGGTCAGGTCCTCGGTCGACCGCTCACGCAGGTCCTTGGCTTTCATCACAGTGCACTCCGAACCAGGAACTTGGTGTCGAGCGGCAGCTTGCTGGCCGCGAGCTTGAACGCCTGACGTGCGTCCGCTTCCGGAACGCCGGCGATCTCGAATAGAACCTTGCCGGGTTTGACCACGGCGACCCAACCTTCGACGCCACCTTTGCCGGAGCCCATGCGGACTTCGAGCGGCTTCTTGGTGATGGGCTTGTCCGGGAACACGCGGATCCAGAGCTTCCCGGCGCGCTTGACGTGACGCTGAATCGCCATACGACCGGCCTCGATTTGACGCGAGGTGACCAGGCAATGGTCGACGGCCTGGAGGGCGAAGTCGCCGAAGGAGACGTCGGAGCCGCGCCAGGCGACGCCGCGGTTCTTGCCCTTCTGCGTTTTACGGAACTTGGTGCGTTTCGGTTGAAGCATGACGCATCACTCCGGGATGCGGCGGGCCTTGCGCTGCAAGACCTCACCCTTGAAGATCCAGACCTTGACGCCGATGGTGCCGTAGGTCGTGCGGGCTTCGGCCAGGCCGAAGTCCACGTCAGCGCGGAGGGTGTGCAGCGGCACACGGCCTTCGCGGTAGGTTTCCACGCGGCCCATTTCGGCACCGCCGAGGCGCCCGGCGCAGCGGACACGCACGCCCTTGGCGCCGAACTTCATCGCCGTTTGCAGCGCCTTCTTCATGGCGCGGCGGAAGGCGATGCGACGCTCGAGCTGGGTCGCGATGTTCTCGGCCACGAGCTGCGCGTTGGTCTCGGCCTTGCGCACCTCTTGGACGTCGATGAAGACCTCGTTGTCCGTGAAGGACTGAACGCCGGCGAACTTGGTCTCGCCCTTGGCGGCCGTACCGAGGTTACCGACCTTGAGGATCTCGATGCCCTTGCCGCCCTTGCCGATCACCATACCCGGCCGCGCCGTGTACACGATGATCTTCGCCTTGTTGGCAGCGCGCTCCACCTCTACGGACGCGACGTTCGCGTTGTAGAGGTACTCCTTGACGGCCCGCTTGATGCGGATGTCTTGGTGCAGCCAGTTTTGGTACTGCTTGTCCTCGTACCACTTGCTGGTCCAGGTCTTGATGACACCTAGACGAAAGCCATAAGGATGAGTTTTTTGTCCCATGGGTTACTTCTTGGCTGCAGCTGCCGCGCGCTTAGCGCTGGTCCAGCTCGATGTTGATGTGCGTCACGCCCTTCTGGATTTGGGTCGCGCGACCTTGAGCGCGCGGCCGCCAGCGGCGGAGGTGAGAGTTCGGACCCTTGTCGGCCGACGCGCGGCTGATGAACAGCGAGTCGACGTCGATGCTGGGGTTCTTCTGCTTCGCGTTCGCCACAGCGCTCGCGATGAGCTTCTTCACAAAAGGCGCTCCGGCCTTGAAGGTGAAGTCGAGGAGTTGCAGAGCCTCGCTTGCGTCCCGTCCCCGAATCAGATTCACGATCATGCGCGCTTTGCGCGGACTGATTCTCTGATAATTGGCTTTGGCGTTGCTAATCATGACGACAGTTTCTCCGTGAGACTTGTCGACCCTCGGAACGACGGCTATCGGCGTTCCGACATCCGCCACCGGGGGCCGCGGCCAGTAGGTTCTTGCGAACCCGCCGCGCGCCGCCCGCTGGGCGGCTGGCGAAGCCCACCGTGAGTGGGCCAGCAAAGGGGAGGCGCTTCGTAGCAAAGCACCCGCCACTAGGCAAGCGATCGTCGTCTCTTTGGCATGGATTTCTCCATGACCGCTGGTCGGAGTATCAGTGATCGGCCAATTTGGGGCACCCCGGCCATGCGACCGGCACGCTCGTTGCTGTGCTCGTGCCTAGATGGGAGGCGTGCCGGCGGGCGCTACTCGCATTCGCCCTGGTCAACCCACGCGCTTCCCAGCCGTTGCCGACGCCCGGCTCCCGCTGTTGGCACCAAGGGAGCGCGACGCTGCCGGCCACCGGATTGCAACTCGAATGTGTGGGATTTTGCGCGTTTCGAGCGCTCAGGACTTGATCGCGGCCAGGAGCTCCGCCGCGTGCCCCTTGGGCGTGACCTGCGGAAACGTGCGCTTGATGCGTCCGTCTGCGCCCACCACGAAGCTTACCCGGGTGACGCGCCCGTTCCTCATGGGAACCCCGAACGCCTTCGCCAGAGCTCCGCTCTCGTCCGACGCCAATCCGAACGGTAACCCGTGTTTTTCGGCGAAGGCGCGGTGGGATTCCAGCGCGTCCGTCGAGACGCCGATAATCGTCGCCCCCGTGCCCTTGAGCTGCTCGTACAGGTCGCGGATCTCTTGCGCCTCCACGGTGCAGCCCGGCGTGTCGTCCTTCGGGTAGAAGTAAACGACGACCGGCTTGCCGCGCAGGCTGGCGAGCTCGAGCTGCTCCCCGTTGCTGAGCGAGAACGTCACGTTCGGCGCCGCCGCTCCCTCGGCGAGGGGCGCGGCGTCGGCCGTCGAAGCAGCCGGCTCGGTCGCGGCGGGGCTCGGCGAAGCTTTGGAGCAGCCGAGGGAAAGGACCGTGAGCCCCAAACCCGCGCCGACGAGCGTTGCAAAGGGCTTCTTCATTGGGGGGTTAGTAAGACTGCTTCGCGCCTCTGCCAATCACAAAGTAAGCTCTGCTGGAGATGGTCGAGGCTCGTGTCCACGTCTGCCCGGTGTGCGGCGCGTTTGCACGTGAGGGAGAGCGTCACTGCCGGCACTGTCAGACCGCTCTCGCGACTCTTCGCTGCGGCCACTGCTTCGAGCTCAGCTTCCCCGACGACCTGCACTGTCGCGGCTGCGGTCGAGAGCTTGGCCTCCACCCCATCCCCAGCCCAAGCGACCTCGGCTGTCCCGACTGCAAGGTTCCGCTGCACGCGTTTCAAGCACGCGGCGGCGAGCTGTTCGCGTGTGAGCAATGTGGCGGCCAGATGGTCGCGCACCACCTCCTTCGAGACCTCATCGAGCAACGCGAGGCGCTGGGGAAAGCGGTCCCGTCCCCCGGGGCCGTACCCCGCGGCAACCCCCTTTCCGAGCGCGTTCGGTATCGAGCCTGCCCTTCGTGCCGCCAGCTGATGAACCGCAAGAATTTCGGAGGCGCGAGCGGAATCGTCGTCGACGTATGCTCGCTCCACGGCACATTTTTCGACGCGGGAGAGCTACCGCGCGTCTTGGATTTCGTGAGGCGCGGGGGCCTGGCCAAAGCCAACGCCGTGCTTTCGGCCCAAGGTCCCCGCTCTCAACAGCCTGCGTTTTCGGCCACCACTCCCTCTCGCAGCGCCGATGGTCCCACCCTGCTCGACGACCTCGCGGGCGTGGTGGGGTTCCTGGTGGACGTGCTCCTCCGCAAGTAGTGGTCGAAACGGCACACCGCGCTCTGGGGCTCTCGCCGCTACGCGTTAAGCGCGCTTCGAGCTGGAACCGATTCCAGCTCGGTGTCAGAATGCTTACAGGTCGCCACGCCGCCGACCTCACTCCAAGGAGTCCTCGTGCTTTCTCAACGCTCGTTTTCTGCGCTTACCCTGGCTCTGACCGTCGCTTCGCTCGCTGTCGTTAGTTGCTCTGCCACCGGCGAAGACAATGGGTCGAAAACGAACGGCTCCGGAAGCAGCACCGGCACGGGCGCGGGCCCAAGCGGCACCAGCGGCACGGGCGTCATCCTGGACCCCGGAACTGGCGGCACCGGCGTCATCCTCGACCCGGGAGGCACCGGCGGCACTGGCGGAGGCGCCAGCTCATGCGCCCAAGTCCTGCCCGTCACTTACCGCGACTTCCAGGCATACGGCGGCCCGGGTGGCCACGACGACTTCGAGGCGAAGGCCCGCGGGGTGAAGAACTCAGACGGCTCCACCTTCGAGGGTTGGAACGAGATCGGCTGCGGCCTGGTCGAGCCAACGCTGGGCGCCAATAGCAAGCCGACCGCCTACACGGGCGCCCCCATGACCATGCCGGGCGTCGTGGTCGGTCTCGGCCTGGGCCAGTTGCAGCGCAACGTGAGCAACGCCCAAGGCGGGTGCTGGACGGCCGCGAATCCCAACCCGATGGGTGATTGTCTGGTGGGGGAGTGCGTACCGTGGACGATCAGCCCGCCCGCGACCTACAGCATCAAGAACGCAACCACCTTCAACCAGTGGTACACGACGGTGGCCGGGGTCAACATGGAGATCCCGGGAGAGCTTCAGCTGGCCGAAACGACGCCGGGCTCAGGCATCTCCGTGTTCGACACGAACGCGTTCTTCCCGATCGATAACCAGGGCTTCGGCAACACCCCCGGCCAGACGCACAACTACCACTTCACGACCGAGATCCACGTGAAGTTCAAGTACACCGCCGGTCAAACGTTCACGTTCCGCGGCGACGACGACTTGTGGATCTTCATCAACGGCAAGCTCGCTCTGGACGTGGGCGGTCAGCACCAAGCGCTCAAGGGCATCATCGACTTCGACGCCCAGGCCGCGACGCTCGGCATCACCCCGGGCATGACTTACTCGATGGACATCTTCCACGCGGAGCGGCAGACGTCTGCCTCGAACTTCCGCATCGAGACGAACATCAAGTGCTTCGAGCCCGTGGTCGTCAAGTAACGTAACCGCCGCGACATCGCCCCCGTGCCCTGCTTGGGCGCGGGCGGTCCCTTCGCTACCAACGCACTTCGACCGAGTGAGACGTCGCGGCGTTGGACACGTCCACGACTACCGTCTTCGTCTTTGCGTCGTAGCGGTGGGGATGTGACTTGCCTCCGCCATCTCGCACGCTAAGAGGGGCGCGGGATACGTCGTGAATCACGACTCGTTGATCGCGCCACCACGGCAAGAAACTGCCGCTCGCCTTGGCGTCGAACGTTACGTGGTCGTCGCCCTTCGAGCAGGAGAAGGCGACTCGCAGCAGCGCGCCTCGGCGGTAGCCGAACGTGGCTCCGTCGTCGACGTAGAGGGTGCCGTGGCAGCGAGCGCCGGGCCACACCGTGATCAAGAGCGGCCCATCCGGCGCTTGCTTCGTGCTTTGGGTGGTCGGCGCTTCGGGAATGATCGCTCCGGCGCGCGCGAACACTCGAACGCCCTCGTCCGCAACGGCTTGAATGTCTCGCGGGCCGCCGGGTACGAGCTCGAGCGTCTGGGTGTCGTACCAGTCTACCGCGGGGAGCACGACGCGGTAGCGCGCGGGGCCCGCGACGAGCTTGGCCGCGACGAGTAAGTCCTCCCCGAGGAGGAACGCGTTGTGCACGTCATAGATGGCTGCGTCGTTCGGGTAGTCGAGCCAGAGCGGCCGCATCACGGGGAGGCCCGTGCGCGACGTCACTTCGAACGCCGTGTAAAGGTAGGGCAAAAGCGCGTAGCGGCGCTCCACCGCCTTTCGAACGCGCGCAGTCACGGCGTCTCCGAAGAGCCACGGCTCGCGCCGGCAAGCGTCCTTCGCGCTGTGGTTGCGGTAAAACGGCTGCCATGCGCCAAGCTCCATCCACTCTGCGAAGAGCTCCGCGTCCGGGCAACCGATGAAACCGCCGACGTCCGCGCCGTTGAAGGGGTAGCCGGAGACGCCCAAATTCAAGAGCTGCGGGATCGTAACGGCGAGATGGGCCCGGTCCGCCGTGTTGTCGCCGGTCCAGGAAGCCGCGTACCGCTGCACCCCCGAGTACGCCGCCCGGGTGAGCACGAATGGCCGAACATCGGGACGCAGCGCGAGCAAACCCTCGTACGTTGCCTGCGCGTTGAGTGAGCCGTACGCGTTGTGAATGTTGACGTGCGCGACCTGGGTGCCGTCTTCGAGCCGGTGCCGCACGTCGTCCGGAAAGGTCTTGTTCTTCTCGAACACGGCCGGCTCGTTCATATCGTTCCAAAAGCCGGCCACCCCCTGCGAAGCGAACCCGCGATACAGCTCGCCCCACCACGCGCGAGTCTTTCCACGCGTGAACTCCGGGAACACGCTCGCGCCCGGCCAAACCTTGCCTTCGAAGAAGCCGCCCCCGCTGCGCACGAAGTGGTCGCCGGCGGCGCCCGTGTCGTAAGGCGCGTAGCCCGCGCTCGGCTTGCCCTGGTAGGACTTGACGTGCAAGTCCGTGATCGCAACCGTGCGCACGCCACGGTCCGCGAACTCTTTCACCATGGCGGCGAAGCGCGGGAACGCCTTCTCGTTCACCGTGAACGGGGCATTTTCGTTTTGGAAGTCGATGTCGAGCCACACCGCGTCGAGCGGGATCCGCGCGGCTTGCATGCGCGCGACGACAGAGCGCACGTCCGCCTCGGTGAGGTAGCCGTAACGGCTCTGGTGGTGACCGAGCGCCCAGAGCGGAGGCAGCGGCGTCGGGCCCGTGAGCTCCGCGTAGGCGGCGAGCACCTGCTTGGGCTCGGGTCCGCCGAACAGGTAAACGTCCACGGCGTCCGTGCGTTCCGCTTCGTAGCGCACGGTATCTGAACGCTGGGCCCCAACGTCCACCGTGGCTCGCGTTGGCGAGTCCACGAACACGCCGCGCGCGCGTCCCTCACCCAAGACGAGCCACACCGGCAGCGACTTGTAGAGTGGATCCGCGTCGGTCTTCCAGCCGTAGGCGTCCGTGTTCCACAGCTCGAAGCGCTGCCCGCGCCGATCGAAGCCGCGCACCTTGTCACCGAGCCCGAAAACGCGCTCTCCCGGCCCGAGCCCGAAGTCGAGCCTGAGCCCGGAGTCGGTCCACTCGAAGCGCAGCGCGGGATCGCTCAGCACCCGTCCCTGCTCGTTCATCAGTCGAATTCGCAGCGGCTTCTTGTCGACTCGTAGCAGCGCGCGCTCGGTGCGCAGCAGCAGCATCGCCTCGGACTCCTCGACGCTCGTGGCAGAGACGAGAGCGGCGTCGTCCTGCACCGCAAACGAAGGCAGGCGACGAGATTCCGCGCGGCGCGCGAGGCGGAGCCTGAACGTTTCGCCTCCCACCGACGCCACCTCCACGATCCCGTGCGTCGTCTCGAGCCGAACGCCGCTCGGGGTGCGCTCGCTTCGCACCCACTCGACGGGTGCGGGAACGGAAGCGTGCGGCTCCCGGGATGCCGCGACGGGAACGAGCGTTTGCCCCAGGCATGCACAGAGCGCGCAGGGCGCAAGCAGCGACGCGAAGCGCGCGACCTTCGTCATCGACCGTGGTCGTAGCCGAGGTGCTCTCGCTCGACTAGCACGGGGACGGTAAACGAAGCCTCTTTACCGGCGCTGCCGGAACGCACCTAGGCTCGCTACGCTCGCGCGTTTGCGCGATTTCTGGCCGAGGAGGGCGAGCTCGAGCCCCTCATCGTGCCCATCAACGAAATTTCTTGCCTCTCGTGGGCCGGTGGCGACGTGCGCTGCATGAACCCGTTCGCCGTGGCGCGCAGCGACGAGCTCAAGGCGCAGTTCGTGCGAGCGTCGATCCACGGCATGGAAGCGATCTGGGACGTGCTGCCGCGCGCTCGCTTCATGCCGCCGGAGCCGCTGATCAACATCGCTGCTTTCCCCGAGCACCCGAAGACGTGGCGCCGCGTGGAGTGCGACAACGAGTACCAGTATCAAGCGTGGGACATGCTCTGCGGCGACGTGTGGCCCGCGCTCGGTGGCGCGCCAAAGTGCTTGGACGTCGTGGGCGTCAACTACTACTGCGACAACCGCGAGCACGCCGTGCAAGCCGCGCTCGAAAACGTGATGCGTGGCCGCACCAGCTTCATCATCGCGCACCGCCTGAGCACCATCCGCAATGCGGACCGCATCGCGGTGCTGGCTCGAGGAGAGCTCGTCGCTAGGGACTCACGACGAGCTCATGGCGGCCGACGGCGCGTACGCGCGCCTGGTGGCAAAGCAGCTCCGATAGCGGAATTGGCCGAGGCGAGGCGAGCGCGGCTTGTGCGGCCCGTCGAGCCCGGGTGCGGCA
>JAQSWN010000006.1 GCA_029266615.1 Polyangiaceae bacterium | reverse complement strand
TCATTCCGCCGCCGGCTCCCTCTCGGCGCCCCGAATGAGGGTCGTGCTGGGGGTGTGCTGCGCGGCGCTCGTCGCGTGCGGCAAGGGGCACGGCTCAGCGCCCGCGCCGAGCGTCGCGGTGAGCGCGGCCCCAAGCGTGCCGACCCCGAGCGCCAGCGCCGTTGACCTGGCCCCTGCGCCGGCGACGTGTCGTGCGCTGCGCGTGGTCGGGGCCGCCCACCTGGGCGATGCGCCGCTCGCTTCGGGCGCGGAGCTGGACGGTAAGGAATGGGCGAATCTCGCCGAAGGGGCGAGCCTCACGCTCAAGCACACGAGCAGCGGTCGAGAGCTCTCGGTGCAAGGTCCCGCGCTGTTTCGCGCGTGCCTTCGGGGACGCGAGCAGCTGCTCCTGGCGCGCGGTACCGTTCAGGCCGGCGCCGGGATGGGGGTTCGGCCCGGCGCGGAGGTCCTGATCGCGACGCCCGTCGCGGTCGCGCGCTATGCAGACGCGGACTTCAAGCTCGTCCTGTCGGACAAGAAGCTGAACGTCGAGGTGCGAGCCGGGCAGCTGGAGCTGGACTCCGCGACGGACACGCCGCTCAAGAGCCCGCTCGGGGCGAAGGATAAGCTCGGCGTTCCGCTCGGGAAGCCCGATCCGGTTGCGCTCATGGCGCGTTGCCAAGTCGCGGCCGAGGAAGCGGTCGAGACGGGGCGCAAGGTGGGCGACCGCGCTGCCAGCGAGTCGCTCGGTGAGCGAGCCGCCGCGCACGTGAAAGCGCGGCGCGCGGCGCGCTCCAAGTGCACGATCGCCGCCGCCTCCATCGGGCTAGTGGCCGACCCCACACAAAGCGCCGGGCTTTGGGCCGACGCTGCGCGGTGGGAAGGGCTATGGGAGAGCATTCCGCGCTCCGTGCGCGCAAAGCCCCCGGAAAAGTGACCGATCCGTTGACAGTTTGCGGGCCCCGCCGCTAGCGTCCGCTGAAACGGGCGCATGTACCTCGCCCGAGGTCCCAGGATGAGGCGCTTGACCTTGAAAACGTGCTCTGCCCTGCCTCTGGCGGGGCTGCTCTTGACCTCGCTCTCGCACGCCGAGGAGCCGCGAAAGGTCAGCGAGCCGTTGGTGCTCCGGGAGCCGTCCGAGGTGGTGCAGGTCGTGGACGCCTTCGACGACGACGACCTGTTCGACTTGCATCTCTCGCTCGGGTACCAGAGCACGTGGAAGAGCGCGGACATCCTCCGCGAGTCTGCGCTGACGGATCCGGGCTTCAACGACGGGGGTTATTCGCGCGCCAACCTCAACGTCGCGCACTATTCCGAGCGCATTAGCCGGCTCAACACGCGCGCGGACGTCGGCCTGTTCAAAGACATCGCGCTGGTCATCCGCATGCCCATCGTGCTGTCGGACGACCGAGAGCTGAAGGGCCTCGCCGGCAGCGAGAACAACCAGGCGTTTGCGCTCGCGGGCGCGCCCGGGGAGCAGCTCTTTTCGCTGCCGTTCAAGTCGCCGACCCGCAGCGGTATCGAGTATTTGGCGTTCGGTATCGACGCCGCGCCGATGAACCAAGCGCGCGACAGCACGAAACCGACGTGGGTGCTCGGCATCGAAGGTCGGTTTTCGGTGAGCGAGCCGATGCACGCCTGCGGGAAGAACCTGCGCGCGCTCAACACCAACGGCATGTTGAACCCGGGGGACGCGCAGCTGGACTGCGCGCATCGGTCGGACATCAACCGCAACGGCATCTCGGGCGAGTACCCGGCGCCGCTCGTGGACGGCGGCTCGCTGGAGGGGTCGTTCAGCGGCGGCCGCAAGCCGGGCGTGAGCCGCGGTACCACCGGCCTCGAGCTCCACACGATGATTTCTCGCCGCGTAAAGTACGTCGAGCCGTACGGCGGCTTCCGCGCGTTGTTCGAGTTTCAGAACGACAATAGCGACTTCGGCAGTACGGATCTCAAAGGCTCGCTCGTCAACCATCCGCCGCTGCGCGGCACGATGATCTTCGGCCTCAACGTCATCCCTTACGAGATTCGCGAGCAGTTCCAGCGGTTGGCGTTCGACTTCCGTTTCTCCGGCACCTACGTGTCGGAGGGCCGTGACTACTCGGAGCTGTTCGACGCGCTCGGCACGTCGGACGCCGCGACGCTACGTTACCCGAGCTTCGCCGAGTACCAGGCGAGCGGGCAAGGCTCGGTCGTCAACCCCAACTCCCAGCGCGTGTACTTTACCGGTATCACGGACGTGCAGCAGTACGGCGTGTATACGTTGTCCGGCAGCGTGAACTGGCAAGTGGGCGAGTTCGTGAAGTTCAACGTCGGCGGCGGCTACACGATCATCCAGTCGCACCTCATCAGCTACGACCAGGCCTGCAATCCGGACTTTGCGAACGACCTGAGCAAGGCCGGCCCGTGCAAGGCGCCCAAGGCGGAAGGCGGGGGGGACCAGCCCAGCGGCATCCCCAACCCGAACTACCGCAAGACCATCAACGACCCCGGGCATCGCTTCAAGGTCAGCGGAGCCAGCGCGTTCGACGCCTGGATCAACGCGACCGTGATGTTCTGAAGCATGGCCCGCCGCGCGGCTCGTGCGCTGAGGTTAGCGCTCACGGTGCTCACGGGGGCGGGCGCCGCGCACGCGGGCCCGAGCGACGTCGTGGCGTTGCCGGCGGCCGCCGCCACGGAGAGCGCCACGGACGCAGGGGTGGCGACGCTGCTCCCGCACCTGGACCAGCTCGTTTCGGAAGCGGTGCAGGACTTGGGGCTCACCTTGACCCTGGAGCCGCGGGGCGCGCGCGAGGTGCCGAGTGACGGCAGCTTGGTAAGGCACGCCCGTGACGCGTGGGTGGTGCTGCCCACATTGGAGCGGAGGCCGCGCGGGCTGCGCGTGCGCATCACGGCGGTGCGCCCCGGCACGCGGGTGTTGCTGACCCGCAGCGAGCTCTCGTCGCCGGAAGACTTGGACGTGCGGGTGGCCGTGATGATGCGCGACTTGATGCAAGCGTGCAGCGCGCCCGCGCCGCTCGACAAGCCCGCCCTGGCTGCGCAGAGCCTCGCCCCGGACCCGAGCGAGCCGCGCTCCGCCGGCCGCGCGGTGCTGGCCCTCAACGCGGCCGTGTTCGGCGGCTACGTCGGCTATTCGATTCAGTCTGCGAGCGGCTCTTCCGACGAGCGCCTCGTGTACCCGCTGGTGGCGCTCGGGACCGGCGTCGGTCTCGGGGCGTCCATGCTCGTCGCGGACGAGTGGGATGTCGGCGTGGGAGGCGCCTGGTACTTGGCGGCAGGGCTGTGGTGGCCGACGAGCGCGGGGCTCTTGCTCTCGGCGCATCACGACGTACCCAAAGAAGATCGCTACGTTTACAGCGTCGTGGCCGGGACGGGCGGGGTCGCGCTCGCCGTCGCCAGCATGAGCCTCACCACCGTGACGGATGGAGACGCCGCGCTCGCGCACAGCGGCGGCGCCATCGGCATGGGGCTGGGCGGGCTCACGCAGCTCTTCGTCGAAGGTAAGACGAGTCACACGCCGCTCGGCGGCATGGGGTACGGCGCCGCGATCGGCACGCTGGGCGCTGGCGTCGTCGCGACCCAGCTGGATTTGAAGGCGTCGCGCGTGCTCTTGGTGGATCTCGGAGCGACTTTGGGCGCGCTCACCGGCGCCGCCGCGGGGAGCCCACTGCTCCTCGTGGACGAGCAAGAGAGCAAGCCTCGCACGCGCGCTTGGCTGGGCGGTATCTTCGCGGGCACGCTGCTCGGCGCCGGCATCGGCTGGTGGTCGACTCGCAAGGCGGACCACCCCGTGATCGGCGAAAGCCTGCCCGCCTTGCCCTACGCGATGGCCACTCCGGAAGCGCACGGCACGCGCATGGAAGCGGGCGTGGTTGGCCGATTCTGACGAGCTCAGGGCGCGCGTCCGCGAGGAGCTTCACGAGCGCCGTGCCGACGAGGCGGTGCTCAAGACCTTCGCCGGTTTCTCGCGGCAAGAGGTCAAGCAGCTGTTCGAGGCGGGGCGGGTCCGAGCCGACGGAAAGCGGCTGAAAAAGGGCGACCGCGTGCGGGGTGGAGCGGAGCTTTCGGTGGAAGCGCCCCCGGCCCCGATCGCGCCCGACCCTTCGATCCCGCTCCACGTCCTGTTCGAGTCTGCAGACTACGTCATCGTGGATAAGCCTTCGGGGTTACCGACGGCGCCGCTCGCGCGCACTCGCAGCCACTCCGTCGCCGCCGCGCTGTTGGCACGCTACCCGGAGATGGCCGGCGTCGGCTTTCGCGAGCGTGAGCCCGGCCTCGTGCACCGGCTGGACACCGAGACCTCCGGCGTCGTCTTGGCCGCGCGCAACGAAGACGCGTTTCGGGCCGCGCGCGCCGCCTTCGAGTCGCACGGCTTCGAGAAGCGGTACCTGGCGGTCACCGAGAATGGCTTGGAAGGCGCGGGAACGATCGAGACGTTGCTCGGTCCCGATCGCGCCGACCCACGGCGAGTGCGCGTCTTCCTCGAGGCGCCGGACGGCTACGCCAAGTCGTGCGTCACGCGTTACCGCGTCCTGGACCGTGGCGATCGCTTTTCGTTGGTGGAGCTCAGCGTCGAACGCGCGTTCCGCCACCAGATCCGCGCGCACCTGGCGCACGTCGGGTTTCCGATCGCGGGGGACGCGGTCTACGGAGGGCCGACTGCGCCGGAGCTCGGCGCGCGCCACGCCCTGCACGGCAGCTACATCGCGTGGGCGGGGGACACGCGGCGCGCCGGTTTTCGCGCCGAAGCCGCTTTACCCGAGGCGCTACGGTTGCTGGTTTTCGCGGCGGGCTGAGTGAGCAGCTCGCACACCTCGGCCACGAGCGAAACCGTCTCCGCCACCGTCGGCAGCTTTGGCCGCAGCACCGCGACGCGCTCCTCGGCCTTGCGACCGCGCTGAAACGATAGCTGAGCCGGCAGCGCCGCCGCGCAAGGGGACCCCTCACGCACCCGCAGCAGCACGTAGGGCTCGGCGACGATTCCGCCGACGCCCAGCGCGTGATCGGTGCCCACCTCGACCGCCATCAAGCCCGAAAGCGCGCTGCGCGGCAGGACCTGCAGCCGTAGCTCGTCCGGAGTCGTGCTCCCTTGCGGCAAGCGCGCCAAGGGAACGGTGCGGAGTCGGCGGCGACGTAGGCCGCGCAGCACGCGCTCGAGCACGCCTTGCGCGTCGCGCCCCGGGGGCAGGGGCAGCTCGCGCGCGCGACCGGTCAAGAACACCGGCAGTAGCACACTGCTCAGCAGCAGTAGCTCGACCGCGCGGTATGGCGAGACGCGTCGCTCCACGAAGTGAAGCGCGACTGCGCCCGCCAACAGCGCGCCGAGCACCAGCGCCCCGCGCAGCGTCGTGCCGTCCAAGTATCGCCCCGGCAACACGGAGCGCTCACGGGCGAAGGCGTCGGACTCGGCGAGCGGCAGCCACTGACCGGGGCCGCGCGGCTGCGGGCGACCCGGCTTGGCGTGAAGCACGGCGCAGGCCATCGCGGCCAGTAGCAGCAAGCCCACGCCGGTCGGCGCGTCCCAGGGGCCGCCCGCGATCACGGCTAGCGCGAGCAGGACGCCACCCAGGGCCGCGCGGATGCCTGGCGAAAGCGGCACCAGCGCCCGCGCTTCGGTTCCCCGCAGCTCTGCGGCGCGGAGAAACCCGCGCCATTTGGCGAAAAGCAGGGCGCCGAAGGCGAGGCCGCTCAGCAGCGCGCCGCCCAGCCAGAGCAGACGCTCGCGCGGCGCTTCGCCGAGCTCGCGCGTGGTCAGGATAGTCTTGCTTTTGGCGCTCGGGGGCGTCGCGAACGCTTCGAAAGCGGAGTCCGCGACCCAGACCCGCCACAGCGCCGGCTCGCCGCGCGCGACGTGCGGCCGAACGATCTCGAGCTCGTCCTTGCCCGGAGCGCGCCTCAGGTTGCCCACGAACACGCCGCCCAGCTCGTCCAGGTCGTTCACGGCGCCTCCACTGGCGCCGGGGCTCGGTAGCATCGGCGCGGCGTTGGCTTCGGGAATTCGGAACGTGACGCGCGCCGAGTCCAGACCGTCTTCGAGGCGGGGCCCGACCCAGCGCAGCTCCACGTGCGAGCCAACACGGCGAATCAGCTCGCGCTTCAACAGATCCGTTCGATACCCGAATCGGAACACGTACGAGCCGGTGCGCAAGCCGCGCTCACGTTCCACGGTCAGCTTCAGAGAGCCGTCTGGCTGCCGCGTCACGGACAGCGGCACGGTGCCGAACTTCGCGTCGTCGGTGCAAATCACGGTCGCGTCGGGCAGCGGCTCGGCGTCTCCGTCCACGCCCGCCACCGTGAGCTCCGCGAGTGGACCGCCGCGGAGCCGGATTCCCAGCTCCTCGGTCACGGTCGCGGTGCCGTTGCGCTCCACGTCAACGACCGCGGCGTGCGCGGTCGGGCGCGTCTCGACCCATCCCGCACGCGCGGGCGCGGCCTCACTCAGGAGGGCGGCCAGAGCCAGCACGGCGGCGAGATGTCGTCTCAAGACATACATCAGACCACCTGTGCATACCCCGGCCGCATCAAGCGGCCAAAGTTTCGGATCCGCTCGACTTATCGAAGCGGGATCTCAGGGATCTTTGAGCGCGTTCTTCAGAGCCGGCCCAGCCGCCATCACCGCGGCGCTCGCGTCCGTGAACACGGCGGAGGGCACTTCTATATCTGCGCGCGCAGTGCCCGGTCCCACCGTCGTCGAGAAGGTGATCGGAGTTTCTCCGTGGTTGGGAGCGGCGGCGAGCGCTTTGCTCACGCCCTCCGTCTTGCCGCTCCGCTCGATGGTGCGAGCGATGTAGTTCAGCGTCATGAACCCGGCTAGCAGCACCTTGTCGTTACGGGCGGGCTTGGCGAAGAACATTCCCGGCTCGGCTTTGCGGTGCTCTGCCATCACCTTCGTCATCTCCGCCGGGTCGTCCCCGGTGAGCACGTAGGTGGAGTCGCCGTCCGGCTGCACGATGACGACGATGCGCTTCAGCTCGTTCGAGCCGGGCGGCGGGAGCATGTCTTTTAGCACCTTCTCGATCGATGCATCCAACGCGGCCCACGCTTTGAAGTCAGCCGTCACCTCGAAGAGGGTGGCGGGCGCCTTGAACCCAGCGAGCTTGAACGGCTTCTTCGTGACCTTGGGCCAGAGCTTGTCGTCCAGCTTCATCGTCACCTTCTGCTTGACGAGCTTCTTCAAGCCGGCGTCCCCGAGCAGGGCCAAGATGTCCGTGTACATGCCCAAGATGCGCGCCGACGGCTCGCTGATGCGCGTGACGGTCGTATCCGCGTGGCGTGAGCCGATCGCGTCTTTCTGAGTCGGGCTCATCGTGAACGCGAAGCCTTCCGGCAGCTTCGTGAGCCAAGACTCGGTGACGCGTCGCGCGCGCTTACGCGTCGCTTCCGGCACCTTTTCGTACTCCAGGTAGCCTTCCGTCAAATCCCCCAAGATTCGGCTGATCGCGGCGTAGCGCTCGGCGGGCAACGGCGGGTTGTACGCACCGAGGGTCGCCCCCGGGGGGAGGCGCGGCAGCGTGCCCGGCAGCGGCGTGGGCTTGGATGCTGCGATCGTGCCCGCGACCCAAGACGTCTCCCCCTTCAGCTTGAGCTCCGAGGCGGCCGTGAGGACGTTGCGCGCGCCGTCGATGCGCGCCTCGATGCGGACCTGGTCCAGGTCGTTGAAGACGTTGATGGTCTCGTCCACCGCGCCGTAAATGGCGTCCGAAAGCGCGCGGTCGAACTTGGGCGCATCCAGCGCGACGGCGCGCACGGCGACGCCAGCGAGGAGCCGCAGCGCCGCGACGTCACGCCCGTAGCGATCTTGAATCGGCTTCGCTTCGAGCACGAATTCCAGATCCGCGCCCGAAGTTGGCTCGCTCGGCAAGCCGCGCGTCGCATACGGTAAGAGCACGTCCACGTCCTTGTTGGCGCGCCCGCAAATGAGCCGCGCCGGCGCCGCGCCCAAGCTGACCGAAATCGCACAGCTGGCCTTCTCGAAATCGCCGACGCGGTAGATCCCGGGCGCGACCTTACGCGTCGGCATGGACAGCGCGTCCGCGGCGCTCAGCGCTTCGTCCAAGGACTTGAGCCCAATCGAGCCGATGACCAGCGGCGGCGGCACCTTGCCCTCACCGAATGCGTCCAGGGCGACGACCATCTCCGCGGGAGCCTCCCACAGCACTGCCTTGGCTAGGGGCCGCGCGTCGCTGGGGATGATGTCTTCGATCCGCACCGGCAAGTTGCTCCACTTGGCGAGCGTCTCTGCGAACAAGCGCGGCCGCGCGACGCGACCGACGACCACGACCTCTGCCGGGCGCTTCACCGGCGATAGATCCGGCGGCTCTTCTACGACCGCGGGGGCAGACACGGTCGGCTTCGTCGGAGGCCCCTTCGCCTCCTGACTCGGACCGCACGCTACCGACAAACCTGCTGCCGCCCACACCAAGCTCCTAAAGCGCATTGCCGCGACGCTACCACGGATTGCCGAAGCCTCGCGGCTCGCACTACCCTTCAGCCATGGCGGCCAAGGTCTACCAGTATCCAAAATGCTCCACGTGCCGGAAGGCGCTCAAATGGCTGGATACTCGCGGCGTGAGCTACGACTCGATCGACATCGTTACGACGCCGCCGAAAAAGGCGGAGCTGCAGAAAGCGCTGAAAGGCGGCATGCCGCTGAAGAAGCTCTTCAACACGTCCGGCCAGTCGTACCGCGACGGGGGCTGGAGCGAGAAGCTCGAGCGCGTGACGGAAGCGCAAGCGCTCGAAGCGCTCGTCGCCGACGGCAAGCTCGTCAAGCGGCCCTTCGTTTTCATCCCCGAGCGCGAGCAAGTGCTGGTCGGCTTCGACGAAGCCGCCTACGCCAAGGCGTTCAAGTAACCGCGCGCGCGCTCGCCACGGGCGGCGTCGCTTGCACGACGAGCGGCTCCTTCGTCCGAAAGACGATGAAGTTGCGCACCGGGTAGTAGTACGTCACCAGCAACAAGAAATTCGCGAGCAGGCTGAGCAGCTCCGGCGCTACCCACGGCAGCGCGGCGATGAGGCCCCTGAACGCGAGGATGTTCAGCGGGAAGCCCACGATCTCGGAGAGGACGAAGCGCTTCGCTTGCCCGACCGCGCTGTCCGACTGCGCCCGGAACGCGAAGGTACGGCTGCCGTAGAACATGGCAAAGCAACCGATGACCAACCCCACGACGCGGGCCCACGTTGGCGTAAGGCCGAGCAGACGGATGCTGATGGTGACCGCGCCCAGGTCCAGCAAGGTGCCGCCGCCGCCCACGATGAGTGAGCGCCCGAAGCGCAGCGCTTCTACGCCGAGGCGGCTACGCGCATGCCAGCGAGACGCACCTTCAGTCACAGCACGAAGTCTAAAGCCGGTGGCAGGCCCCGCCAGTGCCTCAAATGAAGACGCGCGGATTCGGGCAGTTTTGTCGCGGGGGCGATGCCTCCGCGGCCGGAAGCTCGCGTACAAAAAGAAGAAACGCCCAGGACCGCGAGGCCCTGGGCGTGTCGTTCACGTGACTGAAACGTTACGGCGCGTTAGTTCGACTCTTCGAACTCCGCGTCGATCACGTCCCCGCCACCCTTCTTTTTCTTGCCACCTTCTTCGCCGGCCGGGCCCGGGGCGCCCTCGGGACCTGCGCCGGGCGCGCCGCCCGGAGCCCCACCGACGCCTTCGTACATCTTGGCGGCGATGGCGTGGGCTTCCTTCTCCAAGGCTTCGAGCGAAGACGTGACCCTGGCCGCGTCCTGCTTCTCGACCGCGTCGCGCCCTTCCTTGATCAGCTTCTCGATGCTGGCGACGTCCACGCCTTGCAGCTTGTCCTTGTTCTCGCTGATCTGCTTTTCGAGCGTGTAACACATGTTGTCGAGCTTGTTCCGCTGCTCGATCTCCTCACGGCGGCGCTTGTCTTCCTCTTCGTGCGCGGCCGCTTCCTTCACCATGCGGTCGATGTCATCCTTGTTGATGCCGGAGGACGCTGTGATCGTGATGCGCTGATCCTTGCCCGTCGCCAGATCCTTGGCGCCAACGGAGAGGATGCCGTTCGCGTCGATGTCGAACGTCACCTCGATCTTGGGCATGCCGCGTGGAGCCGCCGGCAGACCTTCCAGGTGGAACTTACCGAGCGTGCGGTTGTAACGTGCCTCGGCGCGCTCGCCCTGCAGCACGTGAATTTCCACGCTCGTCTGGTTGTCGCTGGCAGTGGAGTAAATCTCTTTTTTCTGCGTCGGAATCGTGGTGTTGCGCGGGATCATCACCGTCATCACGCCGCCCAGCGTCTCGACGCCGAGGGAAAGGGGCGTGACGTCCAGCAGCACGACGTCTTGGACGTCACCGCTGAGCACGCCACCCTGAACCGCCGCGCCGATGGCGACGACCTCGTCCGGGTTCACGCCCTTGTGCGGCTCTTTGCCGAAGAACTTGGTGACGGTCTCCTGCACGAGCGGGATGCGCGTCGAGCCACCGACGAGCACGACCTCGTGGATGTCGCTCGGCTTCTTCTTCGCGTCCTCCAGCGCGCGCTTCACGGGCTCCATGGAGCGCTCCACCAGCGGGCGGATCATCTGCTCCAGCTTGGCGCGCGTGAGCTGCTTCTGGAGGTGCTTCGGACCGGACGCGTCCGCGGTGAGGTACGGCAGGTTGATGGTCGTCTCCTGCTTGTTGGAAAGCTCGATCTTCGCCTGC
Organism: Polyangiaceae bacterium; assembly: GCA_029266615.1. Lineage (GTDB taxonomy): Bacteria > Myxococcota_A > Polyangia > Polyangiales > Polyangiaceae > PMG-095. The sequence continues at coordinate 49,820 of JAQSWN010000006.1, read as the reverse complement.
TCGGCGGCGTCCTTCAGACGCTGAATGACCATCTTGTCCTTGGACACGTCGATACCGGAGTCCTTCTTGAACTCCGCCATCAGCCAGTCCATCACCTGGTGGTCGACGTCGTCGCCGCCGAGGTGCGTGTCGCCGTTCGTCGAAATCACCTGCACGACGTTGTCGCCCACCTCGAGGATCGAGATGTCGAAGGTACCGCCGCCGAAGTCGTACACCGCGATGACTTCGTTGTTCTTCTTGTCCAAGCCGTACGCGAGCGCTGCCGCCGTCGGCTCGTTGATGATGCGCTTCACTTCCAGGCCCGCGATCTTGCCGGCGTCCTTGGTGGCCTGGCGCTGGGCGTCGTTGAAGTACGCGGGCACGGTGATGACCGCTTCCGTCACCTTCTCGCCCAGGTAGTCCTCGGCCGCCTTCTTCAGCTTCTGCAGCACCTTGGCCGCGACCTCGGGCGGCGCCATCGCCTTGCCGCGCGACTCGATCCAGGCGTCTCCGTTCGGGCCCTTCACGACCTTGTACGGGACGCGGGCGGCCTCGCCCGAGCCCTCTTCGTACCGTCGGCCGATGAAGCGCTTGGCGGAATAGATCGTGTTCTCCGGATTCGTCACCGCCTGGCGCTTGGCAATCTGACCGACCAGCACTTCACCCTTGTCATCCCACGCGACGACGGACGGCGTGGTGCGCGCGCCCTCCTCGTTGACGATGACCTTGGGTTCCTTGCCTTCCATCACCGAGACGACGCTGTTCGTCGTGCCGAGGTCGATACCGATAATCTTGCCCATAGCGTGCTCCTCAACTCCTGCCGGTTTCCCGGCTCTGGCTCCGGCCGCGCCCGCCTGCGGAGCACGCGCTCGGTAACCTGAATTTTCGCGGGGCTCAGGCTCTCCCTGAACGACCGACGGCCGGCAACATAATCATGTCGATCGGGCGGTCAATATGGAGCGGGCAGCATTTTTGGACGAGCGCGCCGGGCGGAGCCGCGTGAATTTCTGAGCTTGAGCACGTTTCCTCTTGATCATTTTTCTGCGGCGGATAAGGTCCCGGCCTCCTTTCTCCCCCGGGGCTGTAGCTCAGCTGGGAGAGCGCTGCGTTCGCAATGCAGAGGTCAGGGGTTCGATCCCCCTCAGCTCCACCAAGACGGCGACTTCTCACGAGGTCGCCGTTTTCGTTTTGGTGCGCCTGCGAATGGCGCCGAAGGCGGGACCGGGCTGCCCACCCCCGGCCGTGCTCGGCCTTCAGCCTGCGCGCGCCCGCCCCTCCCAAATTCGGGCGGACGCCCGAATGGGAGGGGAAGCCACCTCACGCCCCCGTCGCGGCCGCGGCCTACGCCTCGCGTTTGGCTAATTGTCGCTCGAGCTGCGCCACGTCCGCCAAATCCTGAGGCCGCCCGGCGGCGCGCTTGTTCGCTAACAAGTCCTCGATCGCGATGATGGGGACGACGAGGTCATCTACCTCCACCCTCACCGCGCGCTCGATGACCGCCTCGGCTTCGATACCATCCGCCGAACGCAACAAGTCGATGCGCACCGGGGGCGAGCCTAGGAACGCGATTTCGTCGAGCCTCAGGTGTCGCACGCTGTCCACGACGACCCGTGGAGCTCCGAACGCGCCGAGCGCGTTGGCGGCACGCTCGAGGTTGTCCCCTCTTCCCGAGAGCAAAAGGTCGAGATCCTTCGTCGCTCGGGGCTTCGTGTGGAACCCCACCGCGTAGCCGCCGAGGAGCGCATACTTAACTCCGCAGCGGGCGAACTCCGCCAACAAGTCTTTGAAGTCGGGGTGTAGGTCCATGGTCTCCACGCAATGCCAACGAGTCGGCGACCAACGACCAGACGGCCTTCAGTCGCTCGACCGGCGCCACTAGCTGCCACTGCTCGAAGTCGACGTCCGCGAGTCGTTCGAAGGAGGGCGCGACTCCACCTGACCAAGTCTGAAGGCGGATCGCCCGGCGTTGCTCGGGGGTCGACATGAATGCACAGTTTAGCACGCTCTGCGGTCCGGCTCCGTCGCCGCCGTGATCAGCGGCTACTCCAGCCGCACGTCGTCCAGAAGGTAGTGGCCGTCGGCGCAGTCTTTGGGCGCGATGCCGAAGGCGCTCACCGCAGTCAGGTCCATGGGGGCAGACGGCTTGTCGCCGGGCGGGCCATACGGGTTATGCCAAAACTTGTAGAGCTCGAGCGTGACGGTTTGCCAGACGCCCGGCGTGAGCGGCGCCGGCTGCTGCGTCCAACTCGTTCGATTACCGTCCATGAAGGAGACGCTGAGGGTGAGCGCGGCGTCCGGCTTGACGCGTAGGCTGAGCGCTTTGGCCGAGCGAAAATCGATGCGCCCGAGGTCGAACCACACGGCCAGAAGCGCCTGCGGCTCACTGCCTTGGCAACGGTGGCTGACCGACAGCGCCGTGCCCGCACCATCGCCGGGCGCGAGCGATAGCGCGACGCTGGTGCGGTCCGTCGAGCGCGCCGGCTTACCAACCGTCGCGTCGCTGTCGAAGTTGAGCAATGCGTGAGGAAGCGTGGGGACAGTCGCCGACGCCGCCGACGACGGTACGGGCGCCGCGGACGAAGGCGGGGCGGCGCTGGAGAGCGCCGGAAACCCGGGGGCTCGGTAGGCCACGCCGCTGACGTGGTACTCGTGCTCCAAGCACAGGTGGTTCGGGCCCGGCTCGCGACGCCCGGTGACCTGCACGTACGTCGCACCTAGCTTGTCAGCCGCGATGCGCAGTTTTTGGTCGGCGTCTTCGCGGCTGCCCCGCTCCGCGAGGAGCCCGCAGCCCTTGCCACTCTGGATCGAGAGTGCTCGCACCTGCACGTAGCCAACCGGCGGTGCCTGCTCACTCAGCCGCACCTTTTGGTCGACGGGAGACTTGGGCGGCGTGGGCGCACATGCGAGCAGCGACGAAGCGACGGCCCATGGCGGAAAGCGCATGGCACGGGCGTAATCGAGCCGCCCTGGGCCGTCGACGAATTTTCCCTTACGGCGACGGCAGCAGCAGGCGCAAGGTTCCCGTGGAGCCGGCGCAATTCTCCAGAGTGAGCGACGTGCTGCCCTCCGTGAACTCGGTGCACAGGCGTCCGGGTTGGATGACGAACACGGAGCCGGCGGGCGCGTCGTTTGGGAGCGCAAACTCGAGCTCGAGGCGGAACGGGCTGGTCTCCGAGGCGCTCGGCGGCACGTCGACGACGAAATCCACCCCGGAAGCATCGACCGGCGGCGCGTCGCTGCGCGCTGCCTGCGGAGTCACCACCACGACGCCGGCCTGGGCCGGCTCCGGCGCGATGAACAATCGCCCGCCTTGAGTCACGGTGAGCTGCGCCTGAAAGGTCTCGCCGGGTACGCTCGCGTAGCTGGTAGTCAACTCCACCCGGCCGCGGCGCGACGACGTGCCGAAGCCCTGGTTACTCACGAACGCACCCGGGTCGGCGCCGAGCGGTGGGTGAGGCGCCTCCATGAGGCCTAGCTGCTCGTCGCCGAGCCGCACGCTCAGGAGGCCGTCGTGCTCCAGCAGCGGCGCTCCGGCGAAGCTCGCGGTGCTGTCAGCCGGCACCGGCCAGTTGACGAGCGCCTGGGTGAGGACGACTTCGCAATCATCTGCCAACCCCGTATCCCTCTCCTCGCACACGAACGGCGCGATCTCGACCTCGACGGCCTGGGCGCGGCGATTGACGACGTTCATCGTCATCTCCCCGTCTTGCCAGAGCGGCTGCAGGAAGACGTCCTTGTCCCAGGCCAGCCCGACGCCGATTTGGCCTCCCCCGTCCATGCCACCTCCTTCGCTTCGATCGGGACCGTCCGAGCTCTCCGCATCGCTCGAGCTGCAGCCGAGCGAGACCAACCCCAGCGCTATCCCCATGACGACCAGCATTGCCCTGTTCTCCATGCCCTTGGTGTAGCGGATGCCTGAGTTGTGCTCTAGGTCAACGTTTTCTACTTTGAGACGCAAAGTTGACGTTAGAGTCAACGAATGGCCATCTCGATCTTCGATTACGCCGACTACCGCGAGTTCGTGCGCGAACGCGTCGAGCAGCTGCCCCGGCACGGGCACGGTCAGTATCGGCGCATGGCCAAACACATGCGCGTCCACACGACGCTGCTCAGCCACGTCTTCGGCGGCAAGAAGGACCTGACGCCCGAGCAGGCCTGCGGCCTCGCTTCATTCTTGGAGCTGCCGGAGCTGGAGGCGGACTACTTGCTCGCGCTGGTGGAGCGCAATCGCGCCGGCAGCACGCCGCTGAAGCGCGCGCTCGAGCGTCGGCTCAGCGCGCTCCGCGAGCGCCACCAGGAAGTGGAGCACCGCCTGCCCGGCGCCCGCACGCTCTCTCGTGAGGACCGCGCGACGTTCTATTCGCAGTGGTACTACAGCGCCATCCGGCTCGTCAGCTCTTTGCCGGGAATGAGGGACGCCGAAAGTATCGCCCAGCGACTGGGGCTCCCAGGGGCGCTGGTCCAGTCGACGCTCGAGTTTCTGCTATCGGTCGGGCTCATCGCCAAGCAAGACGACGGGTATGCCCTGCTCGCGAAGCGCACCGACCTCGGCGCTAGTTCGCCGTTGGTCTCAGCGCACCACCGCAACTGGCGGGCCCAGGTCATGTCGCGCTACGAGTCGATGACTCGGAAGGACTTCGCGTTCACCGCCCCCATCACGCTGTCCCTAACGGACTTTGCGCGGGTCCGCGAGCTTTTGGTGGAGGCTGTGGGCGGCGTCACGGGCATCGTCGAGCCTTCGGAGCCCCAGACCTTGGCAGTACTGAACATCGACTGGGTGCGCCTCTGACGCCGGCGGTCTCCACGGAATCTTCACGCGACTTTCGGAGTGGAGGTGTCACCGTGCGGGGGTGAAGTCGCTCCCTTCTACGCACGATACGGCTTGGGTTGCTGGCGCGGCTCGCGAGTTTTCACTGGCGGCGCGCCTACGCAGCTTTCTCTACGCGGGGCGGGGACTGGGCACGTTGGCAACGCAGCACAACGCCTGGATCCACGCGCTCGCCACGGTAGTCGCGGTGGGGCTGGGCGTCGCTTTCGACCTGAGCCGGATGGAGTGGCTGGCCCTCGTGTTCGCGATGGTGCTCGTTTGGTCTGCTGAGGCCCTCAACACCGCTTTCGAGCTCTTGTGCGACGTCGCCTCGCCGCAGTTTCATCCCCTGGTCGAGCGAGCCAAAGACGTCGCGGCCGCGGCGGTGCTCATCTGCGCGCTGGGCGCGGTCGTGGTCGCGGCCTTCGTGTTCTTCCCGCACTTGGCGTGGCGCTGAGCTCAGTCCGCGAAGGCGCGGGCCAGCAGTTGGTAGGAGCGCAAGCGCGCGGCCGGGTCGTGCGTGACGGTCGTCACCATCACCTCGTCCGCCTGCGTTCGGCGCGCGAGCGACTCGATGCGCTCACGCACGACGTCCGGCGTGCCGACGATTTGCATTTGCCGATAGCCGTGCGCGGCGGCGGCTTCTTGCGAGTTGTACGGGTAGGAGAGCGCCTCTTCCGGCGGGGGGATCTTGCTGGGGCGCCCACTGCGCAGCCGCACCCAGGACAACTGCATGCTGCTGGACAGCCGCTCGGCCTCGTCGTTGGTCTCCGCGCAAATGACGGAGAGGGTGAGGATGGCGTGCGGCACTTCTAGGTATTCGGATGGCTGAAATTCGTGGCGGTAGGCCAGCATCGGGCGGTCCGGACGGTCCGGGCTGAAGTGAGCGGCGAAGCCGAACGCGAGCCCCAGCTTGGCGGCGAGAGCGGAGCTGAAGTCGCTCGACCCGAGTAAGTAGATGGGCGGCAACGCGCAATCCTCCGGATGAGCCGTCACCCCGATGAACGGGTGCGAGCGCTGGAGCCCCGCCCCGAAGTCCATGAGCTCCGCCAGTTGCTCCGGAAAGTCGTTCGCGAGGAGCGCCTCGCGCGAGCGCCGGAGCGCCAGTGCGGTCATCTGGTCCGTGCCCGGCGCCCGCCCGAGGCCCAGGTCGATACGGCCCGGGTAAACGGACTCCAGCAGCTTGAACGACTCCGCTACCTGCAGCGGCGAGTGATTGGGCAGCATCACCCCGCCGGACCCGACGCGGATGCGTTTCGTGCGCTGGGCGGCGAGCGCGATGAGCGTCGCGGGGGTCGTGCTCGCGATCGCCGGCATGTTGTGGTGCTCCGCGTACCAGACCCGCTCGTAGCCGAGCCGGTCCAGCTCCTCGGCCAAGGCGAGGCTGTCGTGCACGGCTTTCCCGCTGCTGGAGCCGCTGGAAACCGGGACTAAATCGAGCGCTGAAAGGGCGAGCTTCATGAGCCTCACCCAAGCGTAAGGCGTTCGGGCCTCGATCGGCAGCTACCTGGGCGAGCCGTGGCGCTCGTGTAGGTCTGCCGGCTGAAGGTGCACCTTGGTCGTCTGAGGATGCGAGAAGCGTAGCCCGCAGGGCTCGGCGTCGTGATACACGTCCAGACTAGTTGCCCCCGTTGTAAAACACGACTCCTCTTCGTAGCTCCATCGCGGGTGTCTGGTCGTCTCAGGTCGCGCTCTCGGTGCTGGCCGCGACGGGTTCAGCCCGCGCAGAAGCGTCTGCGTCGACCTCGGAGTCCAGGAAGGCGGCGTGCGCCAGCGGCTTCGAGCAGTCGCAGTTGCTCCGTCGGGAAGGCAAGCTGCGGGCCTCCCGCACGGAGCTCTTGAAGTGCGCAAGACCGATGCCGCGGCGGACTGAGCCGCCGCGACCGCCGCGGCTCAGCGCCTCCGGAAATCCACTACTTACGGCCAGCGCCAGCGGCCAGCGCCGACCGATCGAGCTCGCCCATGTCGCCGGCCTTGGGCGGATTACCACTGAGCACCGCGACTGCGACCTTGAAGAGCGTTACCAGCTTTGGCGACGTCGACTTGAGGTAGTAGGCAGTGTCGGCGCGTACCTCGATGAGCGCGATGCGGGGGTCATCGGGGCCTCCATCGCGCTCGCCGCCTTCATCCCCGAGCCATGCCTTCCAATCGGGCTTGTACAGCTCATGGATCATCGCCTTGTCCTGGGTGACGTGCGCGGTGCCGCTGACCGAGACGTACTCGCGGGTGCCGTCTTTGTAGTAGCCGAGGTTCACCTGCGGCTCCGCGATGAGCTCGTCTACCTTGCCGCTGTCCACGCTGGTCATGAACCAAAGGTCCGTGCCAGGTCGCCTCGCCTGGGTCTGCATGGGGCGTGACACGAGCGCGCCGTCCTGCGTGCGCGTCGTCAGCATGGCGGTCTCGATACCGTCGATCAGCTCGTAAAGCTGCTCCAGCTTCTTTTCCGTGGGCACGTGCTTCTGCTCATCCTGATCGCGGTTCTCTTTGGCCATGCGCAACGCCGCTGCATGTCGCGTGCCGCGCACGAATCTTGCGATGTAGCGTCAGGTGACCATCCAACACCCGGCCCTGAGCGAACGATGTGGACTCTGGGTCGGGGCTGGGCTCGCCCCGCTCACGGCGGCCATCAGCCACGCACGCAACGCGCGCATGTTCCATCCGGACGGCGTGGTGGTGAGGGCGAGCACGGAGCCGTGCGCATCCGAACCGGAGTTGCGCCGCGTTGCGGAGCGCCTCGCTGGGCCCACCTTGGCGCGCTTCTCGAGCGCGCTCTGGCGGGGTCACGAATGGCCGGACGTGCTCGGCGCCGCGCTTCGCTTCGGCTGGGACGGCGAAACGGGCACGCAAGATCTGCTGCTTGCCACCATTCGCTTCCCCTGGACGATGCTGCTCGCGCCGCTCGCCACGAACTACCGAAGCTTTCTTTGGAATCACTACCACGCAGTCTCACCGTTCGAAGTGCCCGGAGTGGGGCCAGCAAAATTTCGGCTTCGTTCGCCGCGGCTCGACAACGGCACGGACTCCACGCGCAGCCAGCACTTGCAGAACGCCATGCGCGCCGGACGCGCGGTCTTTCGGCTTGAGCTTCGACGCTTGGACGTGTCGCCGCTGCGACGTCGTTGGCAGCCGCTCGCGGAGGTCACGCTGCTCGCGCCGGTAGACGTGGACCAGAGCGCGCTCCGCTTCTCACCCTTCAACGACACCGCGGGCCTACGGCCCACGGGCTTCGTGCACGCGATGCGGCTCGCGGCGTACGAAGCGAGCCAACGTGCGAGGCCGGCAAGTGAAGGCGCCTAGCCGAGGCTCCTGAACCGTCAGGTTCGTACGGGAGCTACACCCCCACCCGAGCGTCGCGCTCAACTTCCGCCTCGCGAGACAAGCTCCGAACCGGTGCTAGAGTCGCCTGGACTCGGGAAGGGAAGGTAGCTTTGGGAAAATTACGCGCGGTTCGAGCGTTGGTGGCGCTCTCGGCTCTCCTCGTTTTGACTCGGTGCACGACGGACGATCCGGCAGCAAACGGCGGTGAAGCCGGCGCTGGGGGAGAAGGTCCGCATCAAGCCGGCAGCCCCTCGGCGGGGACGAAGGCACAAGGTGGCAGCGGTGCACCGCCCGAGGGCGGCGCCGGTGGGGAGGCTCCGGTGGCCGGGGGCGGCGCTTGGGTCGCGGGAGGAGGCATGGGTGGGGAGGCTCCGGTCGCTGGTGGCGGTGCGGGAGGGCAGGGCAGCGTCGAGGAGCCAGTTGAAGTCTGCGAATCCGGCGCGGGCGGGGAGATGTCGGGAATGCGCTGCGTCTGCCCGGGCGAGTTCTGCGTGACCACCGCCAACTGCCCCTGGCACAAGCGCTGCGATGAGGAGCGGTGCGAAGCCGTGGCCGAGGGCACCGCCTGCAACGGCAACTCGGAGTGCGGCAACGCGCAGTACTGCACCCAGGGTGCTTGTAAGAACCGCGCCCTCGTTCGGCCGGGGGAAGATTGTCAGGAAGCTGAGGCCGCAGGGCGAACGTGCCCAGAAGGCTCCGAGTGCCACTCGATGTACCACCCGTTCGACCCGGACGGAGCCGGAGGAGCCTCGGCGATCGATAGCGACTGCTTCGATCCGCGGACGAACGTCGGCTTTTGCGACTCAGGGGGGCCCAGCTGCAAGCCCGGCTACTATTGCCCTGCCTTCTGGGATTTCGAGCCCGTACCCTGCGAACAGCGCGGCGCGCTAGGTGACGACTGCCGGCCGGACCAAGCGCTAGGGTGCTTACCGGGGCTCTCATGCAACTTCGGCAAGTGCCAGCCAGCCGAGGCGCCCGAAGGCTCCCGCTGTGATTCGCGTATTTCGTCTGGCCCTTCTTCGCTCCGCCGACAGCGCCTGCCCCGCAATTGCGGCGACGGGCTCTACTGCCAAAGCACCACCGCGCCCGAAGGCGAATGTGCGCCCACGAAAGCCCTGGGGGCTGCGTGTAGCCATTGGGGTGAGTGTTCAGACGGTTACTGCAAGCAGAACGTGGAGGGCGAGCCAGGAGGAACGTGCACCGCGCTGGCCATCGACGCGCCGTGCGGCGGCAACGAGACGTGCCCGGTCGGTGCCAGCTGCCTTTCGGGCGTTTGCAGATTGCACGCGGGCCTCGGGGAGGCCTGCAGCAGCGAACGTGGCTGCCCCCCGGGAAGCGAGTGCATTCGAAGACCAAACTCGGCGGACGTTTGCCTGCGAGCCGCAGCGGTCGGAGAGGATTGCAGCAACGCGTTCTGCCAATCGAGCGTCATGGGCGCGGCCGCGCCGATCTGCGTGAACGTCTCGCCCTGAGCGGAAGCCGAAATGCAAAACGCCGGGGCAGAAGTCCCGGCGTTTCATCGGAGGTGAGGACCGGATTCGAACCGGCGTATAACGGTTTTGCAAACCGTTGCCTAACCGCTTGGCTACCTCACCGAAGCGTCAATTTTAAGAGCGAGGACGGGGACTTTTGGGGCGGGGCCTTTCGGGTCCGATTGAAGGGAGGCGAATCCTACTCGCGGAAAGGCGCTCGTCAACGACTACCGGCGGGCCGCCGGCGGAGATCGCAAAAAGGCTACTTTTTCAGGTGAACGGCGAGGCCTTCGCTCGCGACCAGGACCTGGGTCGCCTTGCCCTCGGACTTGATGAAGCTCTGGCTGGTCTCGCCGATGAGGTCCAGGGCGCTGTCACTACGCTCCGGGTCATGGTGGAACAGGGCGAGCTGCTTCGGCTCCGCCAAGATACCGAGACGCAGCACTTCAGTGACGACCGAATGGCCCCAGCCGAGCTTGGCCGGCATGTCCTCGGCTAGGTACTGGGAGTCGTGAATGAGCAGATCCACTCCGTCCGCGAAGCGAGCTAGTTGATCGATGCTCGTCTTGGCGTTGTCGGCGTTGAGCTCGTTGTCGGTCAGGTAGGCGACAGAGGTGCCGTCGTCGTCGTCGATGCGAAAGCCTTGAGCCCCGCCCGGGTGGTTGAGCGCGATGCGCCGCACCGTCGCCGAGCCGATGCGCCACTCGGCTTTTTCCGGCCGTGCGAGCTCCAGCCGCGCCGGGATGTCGTCCACGCTGACCGGGAAATGAATGTCGTTGAAGATATTGCGCTGGAACAGCTCCTGCGCGTCGTTCGCGAGCGGGTACACGAACAGGTGCGTGTCGCGACGATACAGGGGCGCGAAGAACGGCAGCCCGAGCACGTGGTCCCAGTGCGTGTGCGAAAGCAGCAGATGCACTGGCGTCGAGCGACCGCGCTTCAGCAAGGCGTTGCCGAGCGCGCGCATCCCCGTTCCGGCGTCCAGCACGACCGTGGAGTCGTCCGACAGCCGCACCTCGACGCACGAGGTGTTGCCGCCGTAGCGCACCGTGTGCGGGCCAGGTGCCGGAACCGACCCGCGAACGCCGTAGAAGGTGACCTCCATCAGGAACCCTCACTCTATCAACATCCTCACCCGGCCCGAAAGGTGCTCACGAAGGCGTGACGCCGGTCGCCGGGCGGGGGCCGCGCACCCTGCTCCTCGCCGCCGCAAGACCGCGACCAAAGCCCGTGACTTCCCGCTGCGAAGCTCGCAGAAAGTCCCTGGGCGGCCGCTGCTCTCGACGGAGCCTGGGAGGCGGGCTAGCTTGCAGGGTCATGTCGGTGCTCGCCCCGGGGCTCCTCGTTGCTTCGCCGCCTCCCGGAGATCCGAACTTCGACCGTTCGGTAGTGCTGCTAGCGGCGCACGGGCCGGAGGGAGCGTTCGGCTGGATCATCAATGGTCGAGAGCTGATGACTCTGCCGGAGCTGCTCGTGCGCTCCCAGGTATCGGAGACTCCGCCGGAGCTCCGCGGTTCGGTTCGGCTCGGCGGGCCAGTGTCGCCCGAGCAGGTGTGGCTCGTGTACCGGAGCGAGGAGCGCTTCCTGGACCACGAGGGTCAGTTCGACGTGGGGAGCGGCATCACCGCGACCGCGTCACGCAAGGTTCTCGAGACAATCGCTGCCGGTACGGTGCCGCGCAGCCTCATCGCGCTCGTCGGCTACGCGGGCTGGGCGCCGGGGCAGCTGGAGAACGAAATTCGCGGCGGCTCGTGGCTGCCGATCGACGTGGTGCCGGACCTGGTGTTCGACACCGCTTCCGACCAAGCGTGGACCGCCGCTTACGGCCAGGTTGGCACGACGCCCATCGCGTTCACGACGCGCACCGTCGGCTCGGCTTGATGCTCAAGCTTCGCGCGGCGGGGGCGTGGAGTCGTTCACCAGCGGTACGAAGACGCAGCTCGCACCGGCGCGGTAGTGGAGCGTGCCCTTGTCGTCTCGCTCGCAAGTAACCAAAATCTGAGCGTCCGGGCTGCCCACCGGCATGACCAGGCGCCCGCCCTCTGCGAGGGCCGCGAGCAACGTGTCCGGAATCGCAGGCGCTCCGGCGGAGACCAAGATACGGTCGTACGGGGCGTGGCCCGGCAGGCCCAACGTGCCGTCTCCTTCTTGCACCACGACGTCCGTCACCCCCAACTTCGAAAGCGTGTCGCGCGCGCGCTCCGCAAGCTCCGCGTGTCGCTCCACGCCGAACACCTCGGCCGCAATTTGTGAGAGCAGCGCGAGCACGTACCCGGAGCCGCAACCGACCTCGAGCACGCGGTGACGCGGCGCGCAGTCCAGCGCGGACAGCATCAGCGCGATCATGGACGGTTGACTGATGGTTTGCCCGAGCCCGATCGGCAACGCCTGGTCTTCCTCCGCGCGGTGTTGCAGCTCTGCCGGTAGGAACGCGCCCCGGGGCACCTGCGCGAAAGCCGCGAGGATACGCGGGTCCGCGACGTCACTCGCTCGCGCGACGCGCTCGGCGAGCTTCTGACCGGCGGCGGTGGGAGCGAGCGCCATGGTGCATCGATTTAGGCTGCCTGCCCAAAGCGTGCAATGGTCAGCCGCGTGAAGCAGGCGGCGCTGGTGTTCTTTGGCTTGGGCCTGGGCGCGCTCGGCTCGCTGGGGGTGGGGCCAAAACCAGCGGAGGCGGAGTCGGCGCGCGCGCGTCCCTGCCCGAGCGAGATGGCGCGCGTCGGCCGCTTCTGTGTGGATCGCTGGGAGATGGCGACGGTGGACAAGACGACGGGTGAGGCGCTTTCGCCCTACTACCCGCCGACCCCCGCGCTGGTCAGCGAAGTGTGGCGCGGATGGCTCGTCGAGCGGAGCCAACTCGGCGACGCCGCCGCCCGCGCCATGCCCCTCCCGCCCCTGAGCGCCCTGCAACGCACCGGCCGCTTCGAGCCCAAGGCAATTGCTCGCGCCGGTCAGATCCCGCAGGCGTACCTCTCCCAGGTTCTCGCGCGACGAGCCTGCGAGAACGCGGGGAAGCGCCTGTGCTCGCAAGACGAGTGGGTCGCCGCGTGCAAAGGCAAAGCGGGGCTGAAGTTCCCTTACGGCGGCGCGTACAAGCAAGGCGTCTGCAACGTGTATCGGTTCATCCACCCGGCGGCGGTGCTGCACGGCTCCGCCTCGCTCGGGCACCGTGACCCGCGGCTGAACCTCGTTCACGAAGGCGAGTCGCCCTTGCTCCGCGTGACCGGCGAGACGACGGCGTGCACTTCCCGATGGGACGACGACCGCATCTACGACATGGTCGGCAACGTAGACGAGTGGGTCGAGGACGGCATGTTCCTCGGCGGCTTCTACGCCCGCAGCACGACCAACGGCTGCGAGGCGAAGGTCACCAATCACGCCGCCGCTTACTATGACTACAGCACCGGCGCGCGGTGTTGTCGTGATGCCGGCTGAGTCGCGATTGCGGGGTTACGCAGTGCCGGTTGCGCTCAGCAGCTGAACGAGGCGCGCGAGGGCGCCGTCTAGCTCTCCGGCGATGCGCTCGGCGTTCTCCAGCTCCTGCCAGCGCGACCAGGAGATGACCAGAAGCCGCTCGTGCTCCCCATTCGGGGAAGGCAAGGTGCGAAACGTGATGACGGAGTAGTTGGCCTCGTCCCAGCGCAGCGCCAGATCACGGCCGTCCGTGTGCGCGAGCACGATGCCGCTCATGCTGCCGCCACCGCCCAGCGCGATGCGGTAACGTGAGCCGACGGGGCCGAGCGGGCCCGAGGCGCGGCCGAGCCAGGCGCCGAGCGCGTCCGGCAGCGTGAAAAATGCGTGCGCGGCCTCGGCGGTCGTGGACGCGGGCTTGACCAGCCACACCGTGTCCCGCACCTGGCCGGCGTAGCGGTCCAAGTAGTGCGCCAGTGTACCGAGCGCCAAGCGCCAGGAAGACTCCGTGCCGAGCTCTTCGTCCTCGTCGAACGGGGCGGAGTGCGAGAGCTCCACCTCGCCGTCCTTCACGTCGAAGCGAACGCGCGAGTCTCCGTGTCCGAACACCACACTCTTTCCCTCGAGCAGCTCCACCACGTCCAGGCGAATGGAGACGCCCAGATCTGGCCAGCCGAGCCCGACGCTCTCACCCTCTTGGATGATGCCCGTCACCTTGTCGGCCTGCCAGCCCGCGATTCCGGACGGCGTAGCGCAAGCGACCCACAACGCGTCGAGCGACGCCGGAATCTTCTGGGAAATTCGGATGGTTCTCAAAGCGGGGAACCCCGAGTAGCACAACGGAGGGCAAGGCGCGTAATGTGAGCGTCCGAGCCCCACGCGCGATGGATTCCGACCCTTCCTTCCGGCGACCTCGCGCCACCGCGATTTCGTGGGTGAACGTGCTGCTCGTCGCCACGCTCGCGGGCTGCAGCAGCGAGGCCGAGACTCACGGCGCACGGCAGTCCATCGCGGGCGGCACCGTGGACCTCTCTCACGAACACGTGTTCTTGCTGGCCACGCGTGGGGCCCGATGCACCGCGACGTTGATCGCGAAAAACTTGCTGCTCACGGCTCGGCACTGCGTGGCGCCTGGCACCCGGGATGACTACGTGCTGTGTGGAAATGCGGTTCTCGGCGAGCCGTATTCGGCGGAAGACTTCAGCGCCACGAACGACCCTCACCCCCGTCAAGGCAGTCGCGCGTTCTCCGTTGCGGAGGTGCGAGTGCCGGGTGAGGGGACGGACATCTGTGGCTACGACATCGCCCTCCTCCTCCTGAACGAGAACGTGCCCGCCGAAGTCTCGATGCCGGCGGTCCCCCGGATCGATCGGGACGTGACGCCTGGCGAGAAGTACACGGCCGTCGGCTACGGAGTCGACGAAGATGGAGACCAAAGTGGCAGCCGCATGCAGCTTGCCGAGCTCACCGTCGCTTGTGAACCGGGCCGCTGCGGGGCGGGCGTGGAGAGCACGGAGTTCCGCGGCGAAACCGGCGCTTGCCCCGGGGACTCGGGCGGCCCTGCGCTGGACGCGGACGGCAAGGTGGTGGGCGTCGTTTCTCGGAGCAGCCCGGATTGCAGCTCGCCCGTTTACGGCACCGTCACCGCTTGGCGAGACTTCATCATTCGAGGAGCGAGGGACGCCGCCGCCCTGGGCGGTTACGACGCGCCGTTCTGGGTGACGACCGGTTCCAGCGATCCGCCTTCCGTCGGCGGCGCGAGCGGAGAAGAGCCGCGCCGCGCCGAAGGCGAGGTTTGCGAGAGCTCCGGAGAGTGCCGAGAAGGCTTGCTTTGCTACGGCGCGGCGAGGGGAGTTTGTCGGGCTACGTGCGAGAGCACGGCCGAGTGCGGCGCGGGCGAGGTGTGCCAAGACGTCGGCGGCGCCGAGCTGTGCGTCGCGCCAACCCCGCGTGGTGACGAGAGCGGCGGCTGCGCGGCGTCGCGCGGCTCGTCGCGCGGCGGCGCGTGGGCGGGCGCGGTCTTCGGTTGGGTTTGGCTCGGCTGGCGCCGACGCCGCTTCACGGCGCGGCCATCACGCACACGCCCGCTCGGGGGTCGCACGTGAACGGCAAGCCCATGCTCACCAGCAGCGGTTCGCAGTCGGCCTCCTCGGCGCAGCCGCCGGGAGCGAGCAGCTCGCAATCGGGAATGCCCAACAGCGCGCACGGATAGCAGAGCCCCGTCGTGAAGAAACTTTGCGGCACGGGATCGTAGAGCATCGGGAATGCGAGGCACGTGTCGCCCTCGGCCTCACAGCTGCCCGCCTGAGTGGCTTCACAGAACGGCGTGCACATCGACGCGGTTTGCGCGGCGTTTTTGAGCACGCACGCGGCGCCAGCCTCGCAGTCGTCGTAGTAGACGCACGTCTCTCCGGGCGCCGCCGCACCGGCTTTGCCGCACACGGGGAACGGCGACTCCAGGAACACGCAGGCGTCGCCCTCGTCGCAGTCTTGCGCGAGGAGGTCGCACGGAGGCTGGCATACGCCGTAGCCGGATGCGACCGCGACGCCGCCGTGGCCCACGTTCAGCTCCGTGCAGAGGGTGTCGCACGACACCGCGCCCGTGACGTCGCAGTAGGGCTGGCAGCGCGGCACGGTGCTGACGCCGTTACAGAAAAGGCCCCGGGCGCAGTCGTCGGTGCCGTCCTCGCGCAAGGCGCATTCGGCGCCTTCGGGCTTCGTGCCGTCGGGCACGCACTGAAACGAAACCGACTGCGTCGCCGTGACGACGGCGAGGGTACACTTCTCGTCCGTATCGCAGCCGCTTTGCGGAGCGGGCTGGCAAGCGACGGGGGTGGGGATGCTGCCCCCCGACCCGCCGCCGCCCTCGGCGCCGCCGTTGGCGCTCCCGGCGCCTGCGGAGCCGCGGGGCCTCGTGCCGCAGTCGCACGCGCTCCACGCCGAGCCGTCTTTCGAGCAGGCTTGCCCCCCAACACAGGCGGCGGGCCCAACGCACCGGCGCGTCGCGAAGGGCTCGCACACGCTGCCAACACCGGGCGCGCCGCCGGGCTCGTCGATGCTTGGCTGGCCCGCAGAGCCGGAGACGCCGTCGCCCGAAGGGTCTGGCGCGGTCTCCTCCGAGCCACAGCGCAGGGAAGTACCGGCGCTGAGCACGGCGAGGGCGATTGCCAGCGGGGAGCTGGGGGAGAGAAAGCGTCGGGCTTTTTTCATGGTCGCACCGGGAGTCGAGCGCGCCGCGATTACCCTGACGGGTGACAGCGCGCGCATGACTCCGGCCAGGCTACGTCACGAAGGCTTTCTGGTTTGTTTCTAGCCACGTGGAGCACCGCAATGCTTTTCGGAAACGGTGGCGCTACCGTGGTCGCATGGAGGACACGAAAGCCACCCCGCCAGTCATCGTGAACGCGCACGCCTCGGGCGGCGAGCCGCCGTCTGAGGGCCACTATGGTGCGGCATCTTCGTCGCTCACGCCCTCCATGCGACCGCGGGGCGGCTCGCTCGGCGTCAACCACGTGCGCCTGAAGAAGGGCACCACCGCGTGCCCTTTTCATTACCACCTGCGCGAAGACGAAGTGTTCTACGTGCTCGAAGGCCGCGGGGTGCTCCGCTACGGCGACGAGCTTCACGACCTCCGCCCCGGGGACTGCATCTCGTGCCCCGCCGGCACCCAGCAAGCGCATCAAATCTGTAATCCGTACGACGAAGACCTCGTTTACCTCGCGGTCGGCCTGTTCGATCCCCACGAGGTGTGCGTCTACCCCGACAGTGAGAAAGTCATGATCCGAGGCGTGAAGATGCTCGGTCATCTAACCCCTCGGAAGTACTTCGAGGCCGAGCCCAGCCCGCCGAGGATCTTCGAGCTCGCTGCGCGGCGTGGCTGAAATGTAGTCGTTGCCGCGCGCGGCGGCTGGTGTCAGTTGGGTCGAGCACCCTGCCCCGGACGATTCGCCTGGAAACCTCGCGGACATCGGTTGTCGGGCACGACGAGCTTCGTCTCATGCGAATCGTGCCCGCGTCGTTGCTTTCGCTGTCGGTGTGGGGCGCGGTCGTGCTCGTAGCGTGCGGCAAACCTTCGGCAGACACGGAGCCGAGGGATGACGCGGAGACGCCGAGGGGAGGCGCGAGGCACGGCGGCGAGGCGTCCGCGGTCGATGGCGGCAGCGGCGGCAGCTCGGAACCGAGCGAGGAAGGCGGCGAAGGCGGCATCGGCGCCAATCCTCATGAGCCCGTCGGCGGCGTAGGGGCACGCGCTGGCGTTGGCGGAGACGCGCGAGGAGGAGCCGAGGCTGGCGGCGCGCCTACGGGTGAAGCGGGGGAGGACGGTACACCCTCGCAACCCGCTTCCAAGGCCTGCGCGACGGGTTCGTACGACCCGCAGCGCAGCGGCGCTTGCGTGGCGTGGAAGAGTTGCCCCGCTGGCCAGTACGTGAAGGTCAAGGGCACTTCGACGACGGATCGAGAATGCGGCGATTGCCCTCCCTCCGCGAGCGTCTGCGGCGCCTGCGAGGGGGGCGGGACGTCTTACGCGCTGGGCGACGACTTCGTTTGCGACTGCCCGTCGGGCCGTTGGGGAGCGCGCTGCGAGGTCCGCACGTTGTCCGTCTCCGCCGGTAGCGGCCACACTTGCGCGCTTCGGAGCGACCAAACCATCGTGTGTTGGGGCGCGGACGGGCGCGGGCAGTCTCAACCGCCTGCCGGCACGTTCACGAACATCGATTCGGCGGGCGCGTTCAACTGCGCGCTTCGGAATTCGGGTGAATTGGCCTGTTGGGGCGAGCCAACGTTGGCCGTGACCGCGCCGTCCGGACTGTTTGCTCAAGTGGCAGTGCAGGAAGAGAATGCGTGCGGGGTTCGGGCCGACGGGTCCCTCCACTGCTGGGGAGATTGGGGCACGGGGGCAGCGTTGGATGTGCCCGATGGTGTGTTCACCCAAGTCTCTCCCGGGCGATACCACGCTTGCGCCTTGCGGCCGAACGGGACGATTCGCTGCTTCGGAAATGACCTTTATGGGCAAGCCAGCGCGCCCGCGGGGACGTTCAAGACCGTCGCGTCCGGCAACTATCATACGTGCGGCCTGCGCGACGACGGCAACGTGCTTTGTTGGGGCTCTGCCAGCGTGGCGAGTCGCATCCCCGCGGGCCCGTTCGAGAGCCTGAGCTCGGGGCAGTTTCACGCCTGCGCGCTCCGGTACGACGGCGTGGCTACGTGCTGGGGCAGTGGCGGCTTCTCGGAGACGAGCGTTGGCGCCACCCTGGATCAGGTCACGGCTGGCAGCAGCAACCACGCCTGTGGCTTGAGCGCGGGCACCATCTACTGTTGGGGCAGCAACGACTTCGGTCAGTTGCTTGCTCCGAGCGGCGTCTTTCGCGACGTAGCGACGAACGACAACGGCGGAACCTGCGCGAGCACGCTGGAGGGACGGACCCTGTGCTGGGGCCGAAACTTCGAGGGGGAAACCGCACCCCCGCGCGCTCCGCTCAGCCTGGTCTCGATGGGCGCCTCGTACGCTTGCGGGGTCGAGGATGACCAGACCATCACCTGCTGGGGGAGCCCGCCGCTCCGCTTGACTAGGCCTCGCGGAGCGTTCCACCGCGTTTCCGCTGGCGGTATGCACGTCTGCGGCGTTCGTACGGATGGGGACGTAGCGTGTTGGGGGGACGACGGTGCGGGGCAAGCCAGCCCGCCGCTCGGGCCGCTACTCGAGGTGAGCGCCGGCTACCGGCATAGTTGTGCGCTTCGCCCCGACGGAAGCTTGGTTTGCTGGGGCGGCGGCAAAGCGAGCGAACCGATACCGCGCGGAAATTTTCGCCACGTTTCCGCCGGCCGCGACCAGACGTGCGCGGTGAGCGAGCAGGGCATGCTCTCGTGCTGGGGAGACGCCCCGCTCGTTCCTCCGCAAGGCACGTACACGAGCGTTTCGACGCGCGAAGCGAGCGCCTGCGCCGTGCGCGCCGACGCTTCGGTGAGCTGCTTCGGGGAAGGATTTGGCCCGAGCCCTCTCGAGAGCTTCGCCCGCGTCGCTTCCGGCGGCGCGTCCGCTTGTGGGATCACGACGCGTGGTCAGTTGCGTTGTTGGGGTGCGCAGTGGCGGCCCGCGCAACATCGATAGATTGCGCAGAGCGATACATTGTTTCGCGACGTGAGCGGCTTCGTTTCGCGAAGATGACCAATCATGGTGTCTGCGATTCGAGCTATTTCGCGCTCGCGTCAGCTGACAGTCGCGCATCATCAGCTATATCTCCCCGCATGCTTCTTTCCTTCCGTGCTGAGGGGCGCGCCCTTCGGTTTCGGTCGCGTGCGACTGCGCTGTTAGCGTTGTTGTTGCTCAGCTCCGCTGCTTGCACGGAGCAACCGGCTGCGACGGGAGTTGGCGGTCAGCCGACCGCGAGCGCGCCGGACTTCACGAACGACGCGGGCGTGGATGGGGGAGGCATGGGTGGGCAGCGCGGCCCTTCGAACGGAGCCGAGGGCGGAGTGTGCG
The DNA here is from genome assembly GCA_029266615.1 of Polyangiaceae bacterium. Taxonomy (GTDB): domain Bacteria; phylum Myxococcota_A; class Polyangia; order Polyangiales; family Polyangiaceae; genus PMG-095. The sequence goes on along the minus strand of JAQSWN010000006.1, from coordinate 30,352 downwards.
CGTGCGCCGAACCGGAGCCGGAACCGGAACCGGAACCGGAACCGGGCATCGTGGATCCACCCGATGAAGACCCGCCGGACGAAGACCCGCCGGACGAAGACCCGCCGGACGAAGACCCGCCGGACGAAGACCCGCCGGACGAAGACCCGCCGGACGAAGACCCGCCGGACGACGCTCCCGGGCTGCCCTGCGAGGTGCGCACGCTGCTGCAAACCCGTTGCCAGGCTTGTCACTCCAAGAGCCCGGTGCCGGGGACGGACATCTCGCTCCTCAGCTACCGCGACCTCGCCTCACTCTCGAAGGTCGTGCCGACGCTCTCCGTCGCTGCGCGTTCCTTGCACCGCATGAAGGCTAGCTTGAACCCGATGCCACCGGCGGGAGCGGGCCAAGTAACCAACGCGGAAATCCAAATGCTGCAGGCGTGGATGGACGGCGGGATGCTCCCGAGCAAATGCGACAAAGACCCGGAGCCGGGGTCCAATCCGTACGATGCGCCAGCCAAGTGCTCGAGCGGCAGCTTTTGGCCCGGCAACTTCACGGGCGCGACCTGGATGATGCCCGGTCACGCGTGTCTGAACTGTCACCGGCAATACACCGCCTACGCCCCCCTGTTCACCGTAGCCGGGACCGTGTTCCCGACCGCGCACGAGCCCGACAAGTGCTACGGCGTGCCGGTAGAGACGGGGGCGAAGGTCGTGATTACGGACGCGAACGGAGTGGAGCGGAGCCTCACCGTGGCCGGTCGTGGCAACTTCGGGGAAATCCTCCCCGGGCTCGCCATGCCGTACCGCGCCAAGGTCGTGGTGGGCGACAAAGAGCGCGTCATGCTCACGCCGCAGACGAACGGTGACTGCAACGCTTGCCACACGCAGTATGGGGCGGAAGGCGCGCTCGGACGCATCTTCGTCCCCTGAGTTTAACTTAGGGCTCGACCCACATCCGCAGCAAGTTCTGCTGGACCCGCGAGAGCGCGAGCGAGAGCGCCGGCGCCCCCACCCGCGCGATCACGCTCTGGAGCGTGTACAAGATCTCGCGCCGGCTTTCGTCTCGCACCAAGCTTTGCACCCAGAAAACCGCGGCCCAGCGCGTGCCCCGGGTCACGGTGGAGACGCCGTGAATCGTCGTCGCCGGGTAGACCACGGCGTCGCCGGCCGCGAGCCGCACGGCGCTGTCACCCACGACGAGCGCTCCGCCTTCGTAGCTCTCCAAGTCCGACAAGAAGACGGTGACGGCGATGTCGGCGCGCAGCAGCTCGAGCGCGCGGTACGCGTCGTCCGTATGGCGCCCGTACTCCATGCCCGGCTCGTACCGGCTGAACAAGATGCCGGACATGCGCCGCGGCAGCGCGAGCGCCTTGAACGCCTCGCTCGCGTGGAGCGCGCCTTTCACGACGTCCGACAGCTCCTTGTGCGCGGGTGAGCTCAGGTCCAGCTGTAGGTTGTTCTTGACGCGCGCAGCCTCCGGACCCGCCGTCGCTCTCCCGTCCAGCCACGGGCCGTCCGCCAGCTGCTTTCGGAGGAGGGCGACTTGTTCGGCGGACAGCAGTTGTTTGATGACGTTGAAGCTCATGGCTCGTCCCAGGGGTTGTCGACGGGTCGGGAGAAGGCGGGCCGATGGAACGGCTCTTTGACGCGGGGCGCGAACCGCGCCGGATCGATGAACAGGCTCGTGCACGAGAGGTGCGGCTGCCCGCACTTGAAGCCGTGAAATGGGATTTCGTGGTAGCCGTGGCGCGCGAGCACTCCCGCCCCATTGCGGTACCAATCCGCGTTGTCCAGCACGATCGCCTGCGGCCGCTGGCCGCTCAAGCGCTCCAGAAAGCGACCGAGGAACCGCGTGCGATGGCCGGCGAAGTCGACCACCACCAGCTCCTCTCCCCGGTAGTCGACCTCCGCAGACTCGAGGGCCTTCAGATCCACCAGCGTGAGCTCCACGTGGGGGGCGAGATAGCCCTTCAGCTGCTGCGACCACTCCGGGTTCGTCTCGAACGAACGAACCTGTGCGAAACGACGCTGAAACCAGAGCGTGGAGCTGCCCGCCCCGAGCTCCAGCAATCGTTGTCCGGAAAAGTCGATGCACTCGACGAAATCCAGGAAAGGCCAAGTGAGCAGCGGGACCGGGTCGTTCGCGTCCAGGAGGTTGGGATCGCGCAAGATCCCCCGCTCATTCAACACCGACAGCCCAAACCCCAACTGGGCCCCCACGTCCGACAAGCGCAGCACCTCCGGTCGATTGAGAAACTGCTGGTCGAGCTTCGCTGGATTGAGCCGCGCGTAGTAACGCATGCTGCGGCAGCCTACGTATTTTCGTGAGAGGCGCCAGCGGGGCGAACGCGCAGAGAAGAGACGCGAACGGCGGTGCGGACCCGGGTGGCCGACCGGGGCCGGGCGGGCGAGCATCGGAATCTAACAGGTACGTGATGGCGAGTTCGGGGCGCGTGGAACCGGCGCGTCCGCAGTGCTTCGGGCATGTTGCACGGCATGTTTCCGCAGTAATCAGAGAGGAAATCGGGGGCTTCTCCCACCCGTGGGGGTTGGTGGCGCCGTCCGAAATCTCAATGTTTCGACTCCGTGCATGGCAGTGTTTCCGGGTTTGGTAATTGTTAGTTCTAACAGATTCCGAAGCGCGGTCTCCTTGCCCGGATCAGCCTGAAAATTGAGCAGATGTCCGGGAATTGCCGCGAAAACCGCGGTGCGTAGTTTCGTTTCAGGGCGAGTCGGTCGCGCCCCGGGTGGGGGGTGAATGGGTGTTGGTCTAACAAATAAAAATCGAGGTCTCATGACTTGCTCCTTGACCGTTAGGCCTGGCCCACGTTACAGACTTCACTGTCGATGCGCGGCGTTCACCGCCGTGAGTCGCGCCTTTTCGTTCGTCCCTGCCCCTCTGTCCGCCCTTTTTACACAGGTGATACCTGTGAGAAACAAAGTGAGATTCGTGACTCCTCCGAGTCGTGAGTCCATCGCTATATGGAGTATTGTGTATGAAACGACGTGATTTCCTGCGCGCCTCCGCAGCCGGAGGAGCCGCCGCGGTCGGCGCCTCCGTCTGGACTCGGCGGGCGAACGCGGTCCCGTTCGGCGAAATCCCCTCTGACAAAGCCAGCTCCATGCTGCCGGCGAACCTGCGAGCGGAGAGCATCCTCGAATGCTTCCTCTACGGTGGCCTCATTCCCTGGGAGACCTTCTACTGTATCCCTGGCCGTGGCGAGGTGGACCAGACGTGGGCGTACACGAACTACGCGCACATGATCAAGGCGGCGGAGGGCTGCGGCTACACCGGGGACGTGTTCACTCCCTGGAAGACGGACTCGAAGGGGCAGCAGATCTACTTCGGCCCCTACATGAAGCGGCTGCTGGATCGGCCCGACGTGCTGAGCCGCCTGCGCATTGTCATCAACCGTCACGGCTTGTCGCCGCACGAGGCGGCCATTCCGCTCGTCGCCACCGGGCGCACGCTCGGCAACCCGGCCATGGCCGGCCTTTCGACGCACATCAACCGCTACTTCGTGGATCGCGACACGGCGAACGCGCACCCCACGCCGTTCTCGGTCGGCATGGCCACGGGCAGCAACTTCATCCCCAACGACAACGTGCTGTCGTACTTCGCGCAAGGCGTTCACCCCGGCAACGCCCGCCCGCTGATGGTCAAGGTGGACCAGGTGACCCGCCTGCGCACCTTGCTCAGCCGCGCCTCCGTGGGTGACAGCCGCAGCGACTACGACGCGCTCCTCAACGTCTACTTCAATCAGTACCAGGATCGCCTGAAGCTGGGCGGGACCGCCGACGCCGTGCGCGCGGCCAAGTTCCAGGAGCTACTCCAGGCATCGATCACCCAGTCCAAGGTCGACCTGATCGACAACCTCCTCCGCAAGGAGGGCGTGGACTTGTTCGCGCCGATGGGCAGCAACCTGCTCGAAAACGCGAGCATGCCGTACAGCACGTCGTGCCGGCAGGTGACGGGGCAAACGGCCGAAGTTCCCGGCTTCGCGGCGAATGCTCCGCAGGTTGGCGTCGCCGGCAACATTCCGGCGATGAGCCTGCGCCTCGCCACCCACTTGCTCACGCACCCGACCTTCCCGGTGCGCCATGCCACCGTCGTGGACGTGGGCGTGCAACAGGCGGACGGCGGCGGCGGGTACGACACGCATTCGAACGGTCCGTGGCGACAAGCGAGCAACTGGGACAACTTCCTCAAGTGCATGCTCGAGAAGATCAACACGCCGGGTGAGGGAAACCCGGACAAGCTCGATCTCGACAAGACGATGATCGTCCTGAACTCGGAGTTCGGGCGTGCTCCTGGTCGCCAGAACGCGGGCGGCCTCGGGCGCAACCACTGGCCGCTCGGCTTCGCGCAGCTGTACATCGGCGGGCCTATCCGCGAGGAACAGTCCGGCTATTACGGCCACATCGACGAGTCCGCGGTCGCCACGACCTTCACCACGCCTGCAGAAAACCGCATCGCTGCGCTCCTCGCGCTCGGTATCTACCCGTTCGATCCGGCCGCCTACAGCGGCAGCGACGCTCAGGGTGAGACGCAAGAAGGACCGGCGGCACGCAGCATCATCAAACGAGTTCTGGGACACACCGTATGAAAACTTCCCTTTCCATCATCTCTTTGGTCGCGCTCTCCGCGCTCGCAGGCTGCGGCGACGACGACGACAATACTCCGGGCGGCGGCGAAGCTGGCGAGACCAGCGGCGGCTCGGGCGGCTCCGGCACTGCCGGCACCGGCACGGAGCCCATCGCGGGCGCACCCGAGGGCGGCACCGACACGGGCGGCACCGCTGGCACCAGCGCCGGCGGCAGCACCGCAACGGGCGGCACCGCCGGGACGGCCGGTACTTCTGCCGTCGGCGGCGCAGGTGGCGAGGGCGGCGCGTCCGAGCCTCAGCCGTACTACGCCTGTCAGGGCACGGATCAGCAGTTCGTTCGCCGCGCCATTCAAGGCGTGCTCGGGCGGCATCCGTACGGCCAGGCGGAGGTCAACCTCTACACGGACCTCCTCGCCGAGGTGGACGCCTTGGACGGCGTGGACCCGGAAGAGCTCCCCGCTCAGCCCGGAAAGCCTCTGCGCCACGGTCGTAAGGTCGTGATGCAGGCGCTCTTCCAGAACCCTGAATACCTCGCCAACTGGGACGAGCTCTACCGCGACATCATGCGCGTGCAGCGCGTCGACGTGTACAGCAACACCGCTTGCTACTCCGCGCGCACACGCCCCGACGCTGACGCGGTGGCCAAGTTCATCCGGGACAACCCGGCCGAGACGTTGGCAGGCGACGGCGGCACGCCGCCGACGATGGCGGACGTCATCGCCGGCTCGCTGATGCTGGACGACGTCACGCCGATGTACACGGCCAACCTGTTCGGCATGCTCGTCAAGACTTACGACGGCGCGAACGGCACGCCCATCGAATCGGAGGTCGGGCGTCGCCAAGACTTCGGCGCCTGGTTCGACGGCGCGTACCTGAACCGCGACCCCGTGTGCTTGACCTGCCACAACAGCGAGTTCTCCGTCACGCAGAGCGCCGATCCGGCGACCAACCGCCACTTCCCGATCCCCGCGCTCTTGGAGAAGGCGCTCTTGGGTTACTCGACCGGCGCGCCCGTCTCGGGCTCGTTCGACGCGGGCGACATCATGCACGCGAACTTGAAGTTCGCGCGATTCGTGTCGACCTGCAACAATCCGCCGAGTCAGGCCGTGTTCGACGCCGCCGTCGCGGCGGGAACGATCACGCCTGACATGTGCCCGCCGGGACCGGCGAACGCGCCGCTGAGCAACTACCGGGTGTGCACCACGGCTTCGAGCCTCGGGCCACGCGACATCGTTTGCTTGTCGACCGTCCAGCAGTCGCGCAGCGCGAGGCCTTGGAACATCGCCCAGGGTTGCGGTCAGTTCATGGACCCGAGCGCGGTGCCGGCTGACTTGGCCGGTGTGAACGGCCGCTTCGCGAGCACGAGCGGCCTGCGCAGCACGGCTTGGGACACGGCGCGCGCCCTGCGTAACGGCTTCGAAAAGCTCCGCACAGAGGGCCTCGGCGCCGATCCCGTCACCTGGGAGGTGTCGGATCCGGACAAGGCGTTCGCCTACATGACGTCGATGACCATCGTGGAGAAGGTCTGGAAGGAGATCACCGGCACCGGGCTCACCATCACGACGTACTTCCCGCGTAACGCTGCGGCTCGCGACCAGCTCCAGCACCTGACGGATACGTTCATCGCGTCTGGCTACTCGCACAAGGCCTTGCTCGAGGAGATCTTCGCGAGCCCGTACCTGAACCTGGCCCCGCCAGATTCGGAGTGCTGGGAGAATGCCTACGCGCTCCCGCGCATCTTCGACCCGTGGGTCACGGGTGACGCGGATCCGGTTCGCCGCAACAACAGCGTCGGTGACGGCGCGTTGATGCTCAGCGCACGCACGGCCGCTCGCTCCAGCTATGGCGCGCTCGGCTGGCGTCTGTCGGCGTGGGGTTCCAGCTTCCCGAACCAGTCCGGGTCGATCGAGAACTCGCTCACCATCACTCCGGCCGTGCCGGGTGGCGCGGCGGCGGTTACCACCGGTCCGCTCGAGCGACAGTTCCAGAACGAAACCGGCTACTTCAACAAGACCACGGACCTCGGCTTCCGCGGGTTCGACTTCCAGGCCCGCCTCGGCTTCGAAGATCGCTTCGGTCAGTGCAAGAAGCTCTTCCCGTACCAAAATCGCCCGGACGCCATCAACGACGTGCTCGCGAAAGCGAAAACGCTGGATGGCGCGACGGTCAAGGACGCCTTGGACGTGCTGAAGGATCGCTTGTTCGGCACCACGCTCTACACACCCGCCGAGCAAGCCGCGATCGAAAAGCTGATGGGCACGACCTTCGACGCCAGCATCGACACCCTCAGCGAACCTGCCTACCGCAAGGTATGCGGCGCGATGGTGACGGCGCCCCAAAACCTGATGTCGCTCGTCGCGGTCGTAGCGCCCGATGCGACGGAAGTTCCGAAGCTGACTCCCGCTGGCTCCACGTACGAGAGGTCGTGCTTGGTGCTCTCGGAAGCCACTCTGCCGGATGGCCTCAAGGTCACCTGCAACGGCAACGAGCCCATCACCGTCGATGTCGTCGAACCCACGGCCTCGCTCTGAAGCCCGCACCGCACAACTAGAAAGCTTGAATTCATGACTCATCGAAAGCTCTCAGTGAACGACTCGGTGCGCAGCGCCGGCTCCAACGATTCGACGACTACTTCGGGGCTCCGCTCGTCCTCTCGGCCCAACCTCGGCCGAGCGACGAGCGGGGCTTCGGCCCTCGCTCTCGCCATCGCCTTCTTGGCTCCCAAGCCGGCGGCGGCAGTGCCCTTCTTCCAGGACCTCACCGACACGAAGAGCCCGCCAGACTCTGGCTGCGCTCTCATCCCCGGTAGCAAGGCGGGCTGCTTCACGAGCTGGCTCGTCGCCTCGGACTTGAACGATGACGGCCACATGGACGTTCTGTTCGCCAACGGCGGCGGCTACTACGCGGTGGGCGTCGCCGAGCCGTCCGTCGTGTACATGAACGACGGCCTGGGCAACTTCGTGGACGCCACGGGGCCGGTGTTCAACAGCCCCACGTCGCGCCTTCGCCAAGTCGGCGTGGGCGACGTGAACGGCGACGGACTGAAGGACATCCTCCAGCCCGGCGGCTACGGGGTGGATGTAGACAAGCTCTGGATCCAGGGCCCGGCTGGGACGTTCACGGACAAGGCCGCCGAGCTCCTACCCCCCGGACTCAAGTCCAACACGCCCGGGTTCCACCTGGGCGACTTGGACGGGGACGGCGATCTCGACCTCGTCACCACGGACTGGCTCACCGCCGCCACCGGAACCCCCGTGTTCCTGACCATGTACTTGAACGACGGCACCGGGAAGTTCACCCTCGAGGAAGAGGAGCAAGATCCGGCTTTCTGGCTACCCAGCGACCGCTTTCCTCCGACCATCGCGAGCGCCGCCAATCCGCAAACGCCTTACTGGGGCTCCCGTGCCATCGACCTGGACTTCGCCGACGTCGACAACGACTTCGACTTGGACATCCTCGTCAACATGCGAAACGGCGTGAGCCGTATCTTCCTGAACGATGGCAAGGGCTACTTCAAGGATGGCACCGGTAAGGTCAGCATGTTCACCGACCCGAACGTGAGCGCCCAAGCCGGCCTCGTTTACACGTCGGCGAACATGCCCGGAAAGCGCGGGCCGTACGTTTACAACACGGAGGTTTGCGACTTCGACAACGACGGCGACCTAGACCTCCTCTTGGACAACGCAGGCTCTCGGCCCACCGGGCAGACCGGCAACTACACCCAAGTGCTGGTCAACGACGGCAAGGGCAAGTTCACGGACGAGACTCGCGCGCGCATCTTCGGTGAGCCGGGCGCGGACGACAACGCGGTCAAGTGCGTCGACCTCAACAGCGACGGCAACTACGACCTCGTCGTCGCCAGCCTCGGCAACTTCGAGAAGGTGCTGATCGCGGACGGCACCGGCAAGTTCAACTACGTGAGCGACGGCATCCCCGCCGTGCGTGACTCCTCGCTCGGCATCGACGCCGCCGACTTCGACGGCGACGGCTTGTTCGACCTTTGGACGGGCCAGGGCGAGGGCGGAACGTACGTCAACCGTTACTACCAGGGCGTCGCCGCTCCGGAAGGTACCGGCGCCAAGCCGGACACGCGCGCGCCAACGTTCCGTGGAGTTCAGAAGCCGGTCGCGGTCGAGGGCAAGCCCATCGTCCTACGCTTGGCGGTCAAGGACGCCTTCACTAACGACGCCGGCGACATGGTCAAAGACGTGTCGGTCTCATACTCCGTTCTCGGAGGCATGGCCGGCAAGGTGAAGGCGACCTTCGTCGGTGGCGACCTGTTCCAGGTCACTCTCCCGGCGCAGGCGGCCTACACGCAGATCTCCGTGAGCCCGGTCGCTACGGATCGCCGCAACCTCAAGGGCTACGGTCCGTCCTTCGCCGTCACCGTGCAGGCAATCGCTGGCAGCGGCGGCAGCGGCGGCAGCGGTGGCTCAGGTGGCACGGCGGGCACGGCCGGAACCGGCGGTACCGCGGGAAGCGGCGTCGCTGGAGAAGGCGGAGTCGGCGGCGAGCCCCCGGTCGGCGGTAGCGCCGGCGCCGGTGGCGAGCCCGAAGAGCCGAGCGTCGGCGGTGCGGGTACGGGCAATGAGCCCGAGCCCGAACCGATGGGCGGCGAGCCGGGCGTCTCCGGCTCGTCTACCGGTGGCAGCACGAGCATGGGCGCGACCAGCAGCGTCGGCGGCGAGCCGGGCGAGGGCGGCGTACCCAGCACGGGCGGCACCTCGACGAGTGGCGGCGGCGACGACGATGGCTGCAGCGTCTCTTCCACGGCGACGAGCGCCTCTGGCGGCGGTTGGATCGCCGCGCTGGGCCTCGCGCTGATGGCGGGACGTCGTCGGCGCAAGCGAAGCGAGTAAGGAGCTCGCGGCGCCTACCACAACGAAGGGTGCCTTCCCCGGCACCCTTCGTTGTTTGGAGCTCAACATGCAGCGAGCCTCTTCTGGTCCGAACTCAGCGCACTCCATTCGCGCGACGCCCCTCGCGCTCTTTGCCCTGTTCGTCGGTTGTACGGCCATCATCGAAGGCGGCGAATCGTCGCCGCAGGGGCAGGATGCAGTCGCTCACGGCTCTACCGCAAACGGCGGCAGCGCCGTCGCGGCGGGTGAAAGCGGTGTCTTCTATCCTGGCGGCGGCCCCAGCGGCGGCGCTGGGGGCCAGGGCGGAGCGGGCGGCGCGGAAGAGCAAATGGCCGGAGCCGCGGGGCAGCCCGCCGGTGGCGCTTCCGAGCAGGCCGCGGGTGGAGAGGCCGGACAGGGCACGGGCGGAGTTTCTGAACCGAGTATCGGCGGAGCGCCGCCAGGAAACGCTGGCGCGGGTGGCGAAAGTCCCGAGCCGAGCAACGGCGGATCTCCCTCGAGCGAAGGCGGAGGTGGCCCCGGCGGCGAAGGCTCGGCGGTAGGAGGCGCTGAATCGGCGGGGACGGCCGGTGCTTTCGCAGGCGACGCTGGAAGCGGAGGCCGCGAGCCGATTGCCGACGACCTCTAACGTCGCGGATCGCAATTTCAACGAGGGATTCATCGATGGCACGAGTTTTCCGTCATGGCACTCGACACGCGCTACTCGCCACCGCGACCGCGCTCATCATGGCGTTTGGCTGCAGCGGCGACGAGAACGATGGGGCGCTTCCGACCAGCGGTTCCGGCGGCGACGAGAGCACGTCCGGCAAGTCCGCGGGCGGCTCGACCTCCACCGCCGGGTCGGTCACGGTAGGAGACAGCGGAGCGGAAGCGGGCGGTTCGCCCGGCGTATCCGGCGCTCCCGCTACAGCTGGTGAGACCAACGGCGGCTCTGGCGGCGAAGGCGGCGAGCAGCCGACGGCTTCCGGCGGCGAAGGCGGTGCTGGCGAAGCCGGCATGGCGGGTATGGCCGGCAGCGCTGGGACCTCCGGGAGTAGCGGCAGCGGCGGCATGGCCGGCTTTGGAGGTACGGCGGGGAGTGGTGGTACGGGAGGCGTCGCCGGTAGCGGAGGCGTTGCCGGTAGCGGAGGCGTCGCCGGTAGCGGAGGCGTTGCCGGTAGCGGAGGCGTTGCCGGTAGCGGAGGCGTCGCTGGTAGCGGAGGCGTCGCTGGTAGCGGAGGCGTCGCTGGTAGCGGAGGCGTCGCTGGGGCGGGCGGTAGCGCCGGCTCCTCCGGTTCCGGTGGTGTCGCCGGAAGCGGAGGCATGGCGAGCGGCACACTTCCTTGCGACGTGAGAGCGGTGTTGAGGGCGCGCTGTCAGAACTGTCACAATAGTCCGCCCACGAATGGCGCGCCGATTTCGCTGCTGACGTGGAACGACGTGAAGACGTACGCCGCCGACATCAACACGCTCGTCGGAAGCGGGCAGATGCCGCCCACGGGGTCGCCCTTGACCGACGCGCAGATCAACATCCTGGTGAGCTACACGACGGCTGGAACGCCGTCGGCAGGCAACGTGACCTGCCCGTGACTCGCCGTACAGCAAGGAGGGACCGCCGGTCATGGCTCTAGACGACCAATCCAACGGCAAGATCAAGTTCGGAGCCAAGAGCGAGTTCGTGCGATCGCTGGACCGCGGCATTCCGGCGGCGGAGGTCGTCGCCCTCGCCGAACGCCGCGGCATGAAGCTCACGGCAGGCTTCGTCTACAACATTCGCAGCAGCTCCAATGGCAAGATCAACGTCAATGGCAATGGCTCGCTCCGCAAGCGCAGGACCGTGACCAAAATCGAGAGTGCCGAGCAGGTGCTACGCGCCGCGATCGCCCAAATAGGGCTCGCGAAGGCGCGAGAGATCTTGGATGAGGTCGAAGAGACGTTCGCGGGTCACTGAGCCTTGGACCCGAGCGGGACGGCGTCGAACGCGACGGAAATGCGCGGCTGTGCCGCGTGAAAGGGCAGGGTGCGGTGATAGAAGTACGACGGAAAGAGGAGCAGCAAGCCCTCTCTCGGTTTCACCGTGAACGGCGCCCGCCGATGACGACAAGGAAAGCGGCTGGGACCACCGCTGAGCTCGAAGCTGCCGGCGTGCGCGCCACCCTGCATGCTCCGCGGCACATGGACGTAGTAAACGGCGCTCACGTAGCTGTCGTAGTGCACGTGCGGCTCGAGCTGGCCCTCGCGCGCTAGAACCGCAAACCAAGACTTTAGCTCCCACCGCTCGGGCGCGGCACGAGTGAACGGGTGCGACGACACCTGCTCACGCAGCGCACGCACGTACTCCTCCACCTGAGCCGAGACCCAGCTCTGAAGCCGAGCGCCGACGTCGCCGGGCGCGTCTCTTACCTCCCCGGAAATGAAGAGGGTGGGACAGTGGTAACGCGCGTCGTTCGCTTCCGGGACACGCAGGGAAGGGTCTTCGTGAGCCGCCCGCCCGAGCGCGGCGTTGAATTCGCGAAGCGATCCACCGCCGGGCGCTTCGCGGAGCTCTCGTTGTGTCATAAGGCTCGTATCGAGCAACTCGTCCGCGGTGGCGCGCTCGCCGAGCTCGTCGAGGGCAATCGACCACAGCCCGAGCGCCTCGACGTTTCCGGGCGCCTGGGCGAGCCACCGCTCGCAGCTCTGCCGAGCGACCGTCCACCGTCCGAGCTCCATCGCGGCGGTCGCGAGGCTCTGCAGCGCCTTCGGCCAGCTTGGCTCCAGCGCGGCAGCGCGAGCAAAGCATTCGAGCGCCGAGTCGAGCTGACCGCGCGCTCGAAGCGCCGTACCCCAATTGCGATGCACGTGCGCGGCGCGGGGCGAGAGGGCAAGGGCCCGCCGGTAGCAGGCGTCGGCTTCCTCATGCTCGTCCAAGCGAGACAGCGCACCGGCCAGGTTGTTGTGCGCAGCGGCAAATCCAGGTCGAAGCTCGAGCGTGCGCCTAAAGGCGTCGACGGCATCACGGGCTCGCCCCAGCTGAGTCAGCACGTTGCCTAAGTTGAAATGGGCCTCGGCGAAGCGTGCGTCCTTGCCCACGGCTTGGCGGTAGTACGCCTCCGCCATCTGCGCGTCCCCCAGCTTCAGCGAGAGCATACCCGCCGCGGCGAACGCCTGCGCGCTCGCTTCCCCGCAGGCGAGCAAAGCCTGGCAAGCTTGCAGCGCCTCTTGCAGACTTCCCCGGGCGTACAGCGCCCGAACATGGCCGAGCTCGGGAGTGTCGTCACCGGTCCGCATGGACGTCTCGAATGAAGCTCGAGCTTGATGCGCGAGCTACGGGGGCGCAACCGGCGCGAAGTCCCGAATGGGGACGCTTTTTGGGTAGCCCGGCTGGTTGTTCGATAATCCCTAACAATTATCTGTCAGTCTCATATGTGAGGAGCGGGCGCCTCCAGCTTCTCACGAACGGGCATGTTTTCTGGCTCTTTCGCCTCAGGCGTGGCTTTTGCGCAAAAGTGCGGCGGCGTGCTCCCGAAACAATCGTGGGGGCTTCGTGAAACATAACAAATGAGAATTGTGAGACCAGGCGACGCGTCGCCCCCTCGTGACCATCCCTCACCTCTCAGCTCCCAGGTCTCGTTTCAATATGGCAATTACCCCTCGTTTTCTGCGATTCGTGGTGCCCGCGCTCTTCAGCGCCGGTCTTGCGCTGGCAGCGTGCTCCAGCGATTCGGACAACCCCCCGGACACGGACCCGCCGAGCGAGGGCGGCTCGGAGTCGACCGGCGGTGGCACGGGCGGCACCACGTCGGCTGCCGGTGAGGCGGGCACCCCCCCCGTCTCCGGTGGAACCGGAGGTACGGGCCCGAGCGGCAGCGCGGGAGAGCCCGATCCCGGAACCGGCGGCGTTCCTACCGAGCCGAACCCCGGAACGGCCGGCGCGGGCGGTACCGAGGACCCTGGTCCCACCGCGGGATTCCTCCACGGCGAGGAGCTCTACGAGCCGTGCGCGGTATGTCACCAGAAAGACTTGGGTGGAAGTGGTTTCTACCCGAACATCTCGATGGACACGGTCAACGGCATCGGGTCTTGGACCGACGCCGAGATCGGCAAGGCCATCTTAGAAGGCGTGGATAAGGACGGCGAAGACCTCTGCGCTTTCATGATCCCCCAGCCCGACATGAGCGAGGGTAATCTCGCGGACCTGATTGAGTACCTGCGTGGGATGCCAGCCAACGATCGCAAGATCACGTCAGCGTGCCCGCTGTGAGTCATTCAGCGCCGATGCAGCGCGGTCGCTGCGCGCGGTGAGAGTGAGAACGGCGAGCGTCGTCTAACTGCTTGCTCAACGCGCTAGACGACCTCGCTCGAGAACGAGAGGGCTAGACACGGTACGCACACGGTGGCCGGACCAAACCTGAGTACGAGCTCATGTTTGGTCCCGCCCCAGCGAATCGAGCTCTTTCAGAAGTGTCCCAAGCTGCCGTCGAAGCGCGCAAGAACGGCGCGAGCGCGACGAAGACCCAGCCTTGGAGCGCACTGCGGGCCGCAAGCGACGCGGAAGGCGCTCGCAGCCTCACTCGCGGGCTCACCCGCGGGCTCACCCGCGGGCTCACCCGCGGGCTCACCCAAAAGAGCGATGCCTTGGTCGTCCGAAAGTCGCGGGCGGCGCACGCGGGTAATGTAAGCGAAGCGATCCCGAAACACGGTATCGCGAATATACAACAGTGCCGCTTCGTGATAAGCGTAGCGACAATTGGTCAGCCTGAGCCGGGACGACCCGGTTCGCGACGGGCATCTGCCGGGACGACTCGGCGCTTTCAACCGGTGCTAACCCACCGATCACTGGAAGATGCATCTCATGAGCCTAGCCGCGGTCTGACCGTTGTGGTCGTGATGAAGCGCGCGCCTACGCCGGCGCGACTCCTAGTCGCCGGCGCTCATCGTTGACCCGTTCTACCACCCTGCAGGGTGGGTCGACGACGCGCGTGGCCGCTGCCTCGGCTCCCGATTTGTTCGTTCCCTACCATGACCTGGTCCGCGAGGACCCTTAGCGCTGCTCGTTCATCGGGCGGAGCTCTGCGCATGGCACCCGCAGTGTCGAAAGAAAGGATCCGCTCGATGTCAGCGAAGAAGGCAGGCAAATCGAGGGCGAGGAAGCAGACGTCGTCGTCTGAGATCGCCCGCAAGGCGACGCCGAAAGGGAAGGTCGCGGGAGCGACCGCCAAGCGGCGCCCCCTCTCCCCCCTGGAAGTTCAGCTCAGGAAGACCATGGCGGAGATGGGTCTGGCTCGCGCCCGCCGCGTGGTCGCCTCCGTGGAAGCAGCGTTCGACGACTGACACGCAGCGCCAGCGCGCTGCGTCGTCGCAACTTATCTGCAGATCTAACAAATAGGTGGTGATCCGGCCGTCAGTTCAGACCACCGCCGTTAGGTAACGGTTGTTCTATTCGCGCGATCTTAATGTGGAATCCGAGCGTCCGGCTGTGTATTCTAATCGTCGAGCGAGCGGGCAACGAGGGCCCGTTGCGGGCACTGACGAACGTCGAGAATTTTGCACATGGCTGGAGAAAAGGCTGGAAAGCCGCGCTTCGGCGCCAAAAGCGAATTCGTTAGATCTCTCGATCGCGCACTATCGGCGGCGGAAGTGATTGCTCTGGCAGAAAAGAAGGGGCTGCGGCTCACTCCGGCGTTCGTCTACAACATCCGTAGCGCGCAGGCGGCCCGCTCCGTGCCGGTCCGCCCCGTCAAGAACGGCAGCAGCTTGCGGGGCTCCGCGGAGGCTCAGCTCCGAGCCGCCATCGCTCAAATCGGCCTCGCGCGCGCGAGGCAGATTTTGGACGAGGTAGAGCGCACGTTCGCCGGCGGCTGAGCGATTTGCGCGGCTCGCCCTGGTGAGACGGGACGGGCGAACCTGTTCCCTCGGCGCGGCGATGGTATGGGCGGACCATGCTGCGAAACGCCACGGGCCTAGTCGTCGTGCTGCTTCTGACTGCTTGCCCGCCGCCCAAGTCCGCCGAGCCCACGGCTCCCACCTCGGCGCCAGTGCCCTCGAGCGACGAGCCTGCGCCGCTTCCTCCCGAGGAGACGCCGACGCCCGTGCCCACGGAGCCGCCGGTATTGCCTGCAGCGAAGCCCGTAGAGCCCGGCATCGCGCCGACCGGCGCACCGACGCGCGGCAAGTTGCCGAAGGGGGTCGTCGACGAGAAGCTCAAGGAGGCGCAGCCCGGGATATTGAGCTGTTACCAGCGCGCTCTAAAGAGCAAGCCCGAGCTCAGTGGCAGCGTGAACGTGGACTTCGTCGTCTCTACCGAGGGGAAAGTCGTTCACGCCGCGTCCGCGGAAGGCGACGACGCCCTCGCCGACGAAGCGACCGTTCGCTGCATCCTGACCGAGATCGAGCAGCTGGTATTTCCTCCGCCGAGCGGCGGTCGGGTATTCATCAATTACCCAATCAAGCTCGAGCCGCCGAAGCCTTGATTTCGTCTGACGCCGGAAAGCTCCGCGTTTGGCGGCGCTAGTGGCGATCTTGTAAGTCTGGATGTCGTCGAGGTTTCGGCGAACACTCGAAATGAGTCATGGCGTGTAGCTCATTAGGACTTGAACGAATCGCGCGGCCTCGTCACGATGTCCCCATGGAGACTCTTGCAAGAGCGGCCTCCCGCGTCGCCCTATGTCGTGCCGCGTTCGGGCCGCCTTGCCTCATCGGAGGACGTTGATGGCTCCCGAAGAGATTGCGCTCGCGCTACGTCAGGCTGCCAAGTCCTGCATCTCCACCGTGATGCGCGCGGAGATTCCTGGCAACGTCGGCTACGTGTTTTTCCGCGAGGGTGAAGTGGTGCACGCCACGACCCTCGAGCTCGAAGGGGAAGATGCCCTTCGCGCCATCTTGCGTTGGCGCAAGGCAAGCCTCGCGTTCTGCGAGCGTCTTTGGCCCAATGTTAGAAGCGTCATGCGTCCGTGGACCGAGCTGGACAGCCGCCCCTTCGGCGAATCGCTCCTCGACGACGCGGGCGCGGAGAGCCGGCGCCTGCCGGCGTGAAACCGTCGGCGCGCGGCGCCGCTGTTGCTCGGTTGCGTCACCTGCGTGGAAGCGGCGTTCACGGCCAGGGCCCGACGCCGTCGTTTTGAGCCGAAAAAACAGGGCACAGCGGTTGCAGAACGGGCCCGGTATGCGGCTCTCGCGTGCCTCGGCGCGTTGTCTCACGCTCGTGCTGACCCTATTTCTCATGGCGTCGCGCTCGCGTGCCCAGCTCTTGGTCGTCACGACACCGGGGAGCCCGCCCGCGCTTTCGCACGCCGAAGTCGCGTTTGCGGCAGGAGAAGGCGAGCCGGTCACTTGGCTCTCGCTGCGCATACGGCGAGGACCGGTCGCAGTCGTGGCCGCGCTTCCTGCAAGCGCTCGTTGCGAGCCCGCGCTCGACGCTTGGCTCACCGCGTTGCAGCAAACGGCGAGCCCTCATGTGCTCTTGCCCCGCGGCGCGACCGATTGCGGCAAGATCCCGAGCTTCGTGCCCGTAAGGTGGCCGCGCTCGCCCGGCGTAGCCGCCGAAGAGCTCACCTTGAGCGCGGCCGAAGACGTCGCGACCGCGCTCGAAGAGCACGGCTTGGGAGACGCTTTGCCGTTGCCCAACGCTCCTCGCTACGTGGTTTGGGCCTGGCCCGCCACTGAGGACGAGGTCACGACACGCACGCTGCGGATCTCGGGCGTGAGCGCGGCCCTTTCCTTCGCGCCGGCAGTGAGCTGGCCGGTTCTCGTGAACAGTCTTTCGCAAGGTCCTCGTTCGTGGCCCGGTGAGGTGACGAATGACGAGCTCGGAGTGACGTTCGTGGCTGGAAAACCAGCGACTGACTACGTGGCAAAGCTCGCGGAGTGGGTAAGGAACGGGGGCGCGCCTCTGGTCGAGGCCCGCGCGGGGAGCAGCATCTTCGGCTGGTCGATTGTGGCGGACACGGTGTCGCTACCGCCGCTCGTGCGGAGCTACGCGCGGGTCGCGACGGAAGAGCGTGAAGACGTGGACGCCGACCGCTGCACGATGGCGCTGCAAGCGTTGGAAGACGGAGGCGCTTCGGACGGTACGGCATGCGGCGGGGCCACGGACGCCAGTCTGGCGCTCGCCGCGACCGGCTTGGGCCCGGTGCTGCAGCGGTTCGTCCTCTCTGGAAGCGAGCCTGCCGGCGCCGACGCGCTCCGGGAAGGGGGCGAGCCGCGACTGGCCGCTCTCCGCGCCAAATCGGTCGATGACCGGGCGTGCCCGGAGGTGGTGGTGACTCCGCCGATCGTGCTCCCACCCGGCGGCGGAGGCAACACTGGCGGGCGTGGGGGGAGCGACCCCGTGGTCGTCGAAGAGCCGGTGGTGGTGCAGGAGCCGTATGCGTCCGAAGGCTGCAGCTGCTCGCCCAGACGCGACCCGTACTACGAGGACCGAAGCACGACCGTGACTTGCTTCGGGGACACGTCTACCAGCGCCGGTGACGACAGCTGCGCTTCGGATACGTCGAGCAGCAGCAGCGACGACAGCTGCGCTTCGGACACGTCGAGCAGCAGCCGCAGCAGCGACGACGGCTGTGCTTCGGATACGAATAGCAGTAGCAGTGACGACAGCTGTTCCGGGAGCAGCGACAGCAGCTACGACGGCGACACGTGCACGGGCCGCGCCGCGCCAGAAGCTGATGCGGAGCCGAACGCCACTCAGGCGAGCCTGACCTCCGCGCGTAAAGGCCGGCCTCAGCGCCTGCGCCTCAGCCTATGGTCGCTGGCGCTGGCGGCCGTGCTGCTGCCGATCCGGCGCCGAAAGCGAGAGGGCGTGCGGTAGCGGTTGAAAGCGGACGGGCGGCCTTGCAATGTCGGGGGTCCCGATGCCCGAGCGCCAGAGCTTTCGCCGTCAGTGGCTGTTTCCCATGGTCTTCTTGACCTGCGCGGCCCTCGCGATTTTCTGGGCGTTCTACGCGGTCGATCACTTTTTCACCCACGGCACTGGCGGCGCTTCCGGCGGCACCATGTGGGACTACTTCAACTTCGACCCGAGCAGCATCACGGACGCGGTAAGCTCGATGGCGGGCATGATTGCGGCCGTGTTCGGCATCGTGATCACCGTCGTCTCGCTCATCGTGCAGCTATCGGCGGACCGCTACACCGGTGTGGCCAGGCTATTCTTGGCGGACCGCCTCAACTTGTTCGTGATGGGCTACTACGTCATCGCCTGCGTTTGCGGGGTGTGGCTCAGCGTCGCGATAAGGCACGACTACGTGCCGCGCGCGGCGCTGCTCGGGATGATCGGCGCCAACACGCTGGGCATGGTGCTGATGGGACCATACTTTCGCTACGTGTTCTGGTTCGTGGAGCCCATGAACATCGTGGCGAAGATACGCAGCGACGCGCTGCGTACGACGTTTGCTGCGTTCAGCGCGGTCGATCCCGAGAAGGTCGTGCGCGGCCAGGCGGTCACGCTCGGGGCGATGGAGGAGCTCACCGACATCACCAGCAACTCCATTTCCGGCAAGGATAAAATCATCGCCAGCGGCGCCGTGGACGCGCTCAAGGACTTTGCGCTCGAGTACGTCAAGAGCAAGCCCAAGGCGGCCCGAGCGTGGTTCGACATCGGCCCGCAAATCCGCGAAAATCCGGACTTCGTGGCCATGGACCCCGAGTCCCTGCAGGACCTGGAGCAGCGCCGCACCTGGGTGGAGTGGAAGGTGATGCGCCAGTACCTGGGCATCTTCAACGAAGCCCTCGTGACGATGCGCGACATCAACTACCTCGTTGCGATCGACACGCGATACATCGGGGAGGCCGCCGCGGCGGCGAAGGATCCCGAGCTCATCCAGCTCGTGTACCGCTTCATGAACTCGTATTTGCGCGCGGCGCTCAACGCGCGTGACGTGCGCACCGCCTACAACATCTTGAACCAGTACCGGCTCTTGGTGGAGTCGATGCTACGGCAGGGCAGCGCGGGTGCGGCCGTGGAGGGCGTGCGTCACATGTCGTACTATGGGCACGTCAGCTTCGACATGAAGCTCACGTTCGTGACGGAAACGGTCGCGTACGACGTCTCGGCACTATGTCAGGTGGCGAGCGAGCTCGGCATCCCTCAAGAAGACGAGATCTTGCGGATGTTCCTGGAGCTGGACCGGCCGCTGCGCGTCTCTAGCCAGGAGACGGCGCTCCTCGGCGTGAGAAAGGCGCAGGTCAAGCTCGCCGCCTACTACCTCTCCCAAGACACGGAGCAGGCCGCACAGCGGGCTCGCCTCATCGCTCGGGACATGGAGAGCGAGCCCGCGGAGAGGCTGCTCTCGATCCGGCGGGCGCTGGAAGCGGTGACGAGCAAGGACTTCTGGGAAATCATCGACCGCGGGCGCAACTTCGAGTTCATGCCAGAAAAGCAGCGCGCGCGGCTGGCCGAGTTCTTCGGCTGGCTGGGCGCCCGCTGACTCACTGTGCGGAGGCGGTGGCAGCTGAGCCCAGCTCGATGAAATCGCGGCCGGCCGAGTCTCCGAAATCGTCGGTGACTTCAACGCGCACGACCCACGGGCCCATGCCGACGGCCGGCGCCACCTTGGTGGTGTAAGTGTTCCCCGTGTGAGTCCACGTC
Source organism: Polyangiaceae bacterium (assembly GCA_029266615.1). Classification (GTDB taxonomy): domain Bacteria; phylum Myxococcota_A; class Polyangia; order Polyangiales; family Polyangiaceae; genus PMG-095. The sequence continues at coordinate 10,359 of JAQSWN010000006.1, read as the reverse complement.
GGTTCGACTTGCCCGACGTTCACGAACACCTGCGGCTTGATCTTGAGCGCCTCCGTAATGGGCCGTCCCCGGTGATCGAACAGCTTGACCGTGACCTGGAGCGGGTCGGTGGGCCAGCGCGCGCTCTTCGGGCCGATCTCCACGTCCGCTTTCAGGGTGCGCGGCTCCAGTCGAATCCGTAGCTCCTCTTTGGCGCCGGGCGCGCGCAAGCGCAACAGCGTGCTGTCACCGCGGGCGAGCCCCACGTCTGCCGGGACGGGGATGAACAAGCTGGCCTTGCCGTAGCTCGCCTCCAAGCCCTCGGCGCCGATCAGCCTCACGCGCCCGGAGCGGCCAAGCAAGATGGCGCCCTCCGAAAGGCGCGCTCCGTCCGGCAGCGTGGCGCCGATCACGCGCACCGTGAGCGGCTCGGACGCCACGCTTTCGACCCCGAAGCGGTCGACGGCGCGCGCCGTCACCTCATAGCGGCCCGGCTCCAGCTCCGGCAGCTGGTGCGCGTCGCTGCGCCACTCCTGCTCGCGGAGCGGGGTGCGCTTCGCGCCGTCCACCCGCGACAACGCGAGCTTTCGGTAAGCGACGTCTTGCGCTTGGGCGCGGAGCTTCGTGCTCGCCGTACCGGTGAGCGCGAGCAGGAGGCTCTCTTCCACGTGGAGCTTGGGGGCCGCCGGTACGGCCTGATCGGTGCTGGTCCCAGCGCCGTGCGAGCGCACGATGCCGCTCGGTAGAGGCTTCCAGTCGTTGCCGAGCGCGGCGAGCATCTCGCCTTTGACGGCCGCAACGGAGACGCGGTCGGCCGCAACGATGACGAGGCTCTGCCCGCCTTTCGCGACCGCGCTCACCTTGCGTGGCGCTTGGATCAGCACGGCCGTCTTCGGCTTCTTACTCTCGGGAATCGTCACGCTGGCGCGACCCGCGCTCAGCCGGATGACTTGCACCGGCGTCTTGTCGCTACCGGTGGCCGAGAGCTGAAGCTTGATTGGCTTGCCGACCTCGTACTTCGCGTCCTTGGAGAACGTGACGACGGCCCCCCCTGGGAGCGTGCGCGTCTCGCCCGCCGTCGCCCTGCCGGCGGCCGGCTCACTCGCCCACGCCGGGGAGGACGTGGCAACGCAGCAGGCGAGGGCGACGACGGCGGCTCTGATTGACATGCTCGCTCTGAACGGCGCGTAGTTCAGGTGGCTTTAGAGCTTCATGATCCCCACAGCGCCCGACAGCTGCGCTGTGGAAAACCACTGCAAAAGTTGGGCGACATGTGTCCGGCGTGTGACCGGAACGTACTTGGGCGTTCAGCGGGAAGGCGGTACCTTGTTCAGCTCTGCGAGGAGGCCGTCGAGCAAGGCTTCGTCCCGGCGCATGATCGCGACGTACAGGAGGCGCACGCGCGCGTCCGTGGGCGGTAGGTCTTTCATCAGCTCACCTGCGACCTGCATCTTCTTCGCGAGCCGGTCGTCGAGGGAGCCCTGCGCGGGCCGCGTGCTCGAGTGGCTGCGCCGAGGGGAAGCGCTCGCCTTCAGCTCGGACGAGGACTCTTGGCGGGGGCGCGTGCCCGCCTCTCCGTCGCGCGAGCGAACGGTCGACGCTTCGTCGTCGCGGGGCGGGACGAGGTCGTGAGGAGGAGGACTCTTGCGGGCCATGTGAGACATCGACTCTTTCTCTCACTCTGACGGGTGTGTCAGTCGTTCCAACCCATCAGTGCAGGTTCTGTTCCTGGGTTGGACGCCTTGGCCCCCGCATGCCTTGGCGGCGCGAGTCAATGCGTAAACCTGCGGGGTGGTTCACGAAATTCCCGGTCGCGCGGCCTCTGCCCGTCGGAACCGTTTCAATGCCACGTGGCAACGCGTCCACACTCAGAGGAACTACCATGACAGCGAGATCGCAGGAGTTTTGCCGCGAGTAGCGATTTTCCGCTCGCGTTGAAATATCCCAAAAGCTGGGCAGGCGGCGCAATCGTCGCGCCCAACCTTGCGGAAGCGCCGATCGGTTTCTATGGTCAGGTCCCGAAACCCGGAAGGCCGAGCTCGTAAATGTTGATGAGGGCTACCCCCGAATCCCCGCGGATGTTCGAGAACGATTTCATCGATCTCTTCTCCCGCACCCCTTGGACCATCGTTCCCATCCTCTTCGTACCAGGCGCCGCTTTCCTGTTCTGGGGCGGCCTGCACTACGCGGACCTCGGCGTGCTCGCGATGCTAGGGCTGACCGCGGCCGGCTTCGCGTTTTGGACCCTGTCCGAGTACTGGCTGCACCGCACCTTCTTCCACTGGCAACCGCCAGGCAAGTGGGGGGAGCGCCTGCACTTCTTGGTGCACGGCGTGCACCATAAGTGGCCCAAGGACAAATACCGCCTGGTGATGCCGCCCGCGGTGAGCATCTCGCTCTATTTCATCTTCGGCGCGCTGTTTTACTACACGCTCGGGCCGCGCCTCTTCTGGGGCGTCCACTGTGGGTACGTGATTGGGTACATGTTCTACGACATCACCCACTATTACATCCACCACTACAACCCGAAGTCGGCGTACGGCCTGAGGCTGAAGAAGAACCACATGCTGCACCACTTCCGGGATCACGACGACCGCTTCGGCGTGTCGAACCTGGTGTGGGACAAAGTGTTCGGGACGACCGGCTCGCGCGGTAACGCGAAGTGATGCCGAGCGTGCACCACGTCGCGCTCGGCACGCGCGACGTGGCGGCGCTGGCCGGCTTCTACTGCGACCTACTTCAGGTCGAGGAGCGCAAGCGCCACCTGGACGAGCGTGGCGCCTTGCGCTCGGTGTGGCTGGACCTCGCAGGGGTGTGGCTCATGATCGAGCGCGCAGAGCAGAGCGCCGAGCGTCCGCGGGTGGAAGGAGTTGGGCTCGGCGCGTTCTTGCTCGCTTTTCGCGCCGACAGCTCGGACCGCAAGGCGTTCGAGGAGCGCGCTTCGCGGCTCGGGGCGGCGGTCGAGTCCCGCTCTGCGTACACCTCGTACCTGCGTGACCCCGACGGTAATCGAATCGCTGTCAGCGAGTACGAGGTGGCAAAGTGACGGATGGTGAAGGGCTGGAAGTCACGGTCGAGAAGCTGGTGCCCGGGGGCGACGGCTTCTTGCGCTTGCCCGACGGTCGCGCGGTGTTCGTGCGCGGCGCAGCGCCCGGCGACGTCATTCGCATCAACCGCCTGGATAAAGCGCGCGGCGCGTGGTTGGTCAGCGAGCGCGAGCTGCTCGCGGCCGGCCCCGAGCGTGTCGTCCCGGAGTGCCCCGTCGCTTCCACGTGCGGCGGGTGCGACGTCATGCACGTTTCGCGCGCCGAGGAGCTGGCGCAGAAGCAGCTCATGCTCCGCGACGCGCTTGAGCGCGTCGGCGGCGTTGCGGCGGAGCCTGCGCCGCTCACGACCGCAGGCGACAGCGTTGGCTACCGCTCGCGCGTTCGTTTTCATGTCGGCAAAGGCGGCAAGCTCGGCTTCTTCGCTCGGGGCAGCCACCAGCTCGTGGAAGTGCCGAGGTGCGCGGTGGCCGACCCCAGCCTCAATCAGGCGCTGAGCGCCATCCGCCGCCTCGCACGTCGCTATCCGGAAGCTCTCGGCGGCTTCACGGACGTGGAGCTCCGCGCTACCGAGCAGGGCGTGATCGCGCGTTTCGTCCCGAGAGACGGCATCAAGCCAATCGCGGCGGAGCCGTTCTTGCGCGCGCTCGCGAAGGACATGAAAGTGGCGGCCACGGCGCGCGAAGCCGAGCAGCTGAGCGAGCGTCGCGCGGTGGGCGAGAGCGCCTTCGTCGAGATCCCCGCGGACGCATTTTCGCAGATCAACGTGGCCGTCAATCAGGAGCTCGTAGCGGCGGTGGTCGCGGGCGCGGCCGCGCGCGGCCTCCGGAGCTTCTGCGATCTGTTCGCCGGCGTCGGCAACTTCGCGATCCCGCTCGCGCGTGCAGGGCTCAGCGGAGTGATGGTAGAGCGCACGCCCAGCGCGGTCCTCGCCGCGCAGCGCGCCGCTGCCGCCCAGAATGTCACTTCCCTGCGGACTCGCACGGCCGACGCCGCACGCGCGCTGACGGATCTGGTGCGCGAGGGCAAGCAATTCGATCTCGTGGTGCTGGATCCTCCGCGCGAGGGCGCGCCCGAAGTGGTGTCCGGCATCTCCGGCCTCGCGCCTCGCGCCGTCGCCTACGTGGCGTGCGATCCGGTGACACTGTCACGCGATTTGAAGCCGCTTATTACAGCCGGAATGCGTATCGTCAGCGTGCAAGGCTTCGATATGTTCCCGCGCACACATCATTTCGAAACACTCGTGTGGCTACAAGCAGGCTGACGAATTCGCCAAAAGCTTGGCCCGCGGCGGTGCCGCCCGGGAAAATTCACATCCCGGCGCGCATTGTGCCCCGCGCCTTCTGTTAAGGACTTCGCTCATGCTTGCTTCGTCGCTCGCCTCCGGCCTCACTTCGGACTCATCGCCGCGCTGGCTCGTGACCAACGGCACCACGACCGTCGGCCCCGTGCACACCGAGCTGCTGCTGCGCGGCTTCCTCGGTGGTCGCATCCCGGACCACTGCCACGTGCGTGAGGTCCGTTGGGGCGCGTGGCGTCCGCTCGACGGCATCCGCGAGATCGTCAGCCTCAAGCGCCGCCTCGCGCGAGACGGCGCGCCCCTTGGGCTGCGCGAAGCCGCGCAGCACCTCCCTGCGACCTCGGACGTGGGGGAGCTGCTCACTGCGGCGCTCCAGCTCGCGGCGCTCGCCTTGGACGCCAACGCGGGGCTCTTGCACCGCTACCGCGCGCCCTTGAGCCTGCCCGTTACCTCGGCCGTGTTCGGCGTGCCTGCGGTGCGCTTGGGAGACGTGCTCGCCGAGTCGGATCCGAGCTACCTCCTAGCGCTGCGCGGCAAGAGGTTTTGCGGCAGCCCTCGCCACGGCCTCCTGGAGCGCCTCGTCGCCGAGCGGCTGCAGCACGACGCGCCGCTCGCCAGCGTGCTCATGGTGCCTGTTTCCTGCCAAGGCCGGCTGCTGGCAATGCTGGAGCTGGGCAGAACCGGCCACGTTTTCCGGGCCGACGACGCGGACGACCTCGCCGCATTCGCGGCCGAGGTCGCGCGCCGCATCGGGTGAGTGGGGGCCGGTGCGGCCGGCGGCGAGGTCTGCTACGTTCCGTCTGGGAGCATGGAGAAGGCGTCGCAGGGCGGGTCCGTAGCGCGAGGAACAAACAGCCGGCGGGCTTGGCGCTGGCGGCATTGGGGCCTCATCGGCGTCGCGGCTCTCGCGTCGGGCTGCGAACGGCCCGACTACACGTACGATCCGGATCGGCCCATCGTCGACGGGTCGAGCGCCGCGGGCTCATTCGGGGGAACGTTCGCTGGCGCCGCCGGCTCCTTCAGCACCGGCGCCATGGGGGCGGCTCCCAGCGCGGGCGAGTGCTCGCTGGATCGTCCGGTTGCGGCGCCTGCGTTCTCCAAACAAGCGATCAGCAATCAGCTGCCGGCGCGCCGCGTCCTCTACGCGCAACTGACGGACGAAGAGGTCGAAGCGTTGAAAGCGACCGGCACCCTTCTACCTGTGCCCGCGGTCCCGCCGAAAACGTCCACCCTCACCAGCCTGCTCGTCCAGCTGCAGAGCACCGCGAGCGAGCTTCGTCGGCCGCTCTTGCAAGAGCTGGTGAAGCGCTTTCAGGTCACGCGCGCGACCTGGCCCAACCCCTGGGCGCTCCGCCTCGTGGAGCACCCGAGCTCGCAGCACATGAACCCGGTGCGTATCACGCTCAAAGAAGAGGCGTGGGTCGTGCGCATTTTCGACGGCTCGCCCGCCATCGTGGACGTGAACAATGCCATCGTGTCCATCACGGCCGCGACCGCCGAGCCCGAACGCATCGCGGCCATCTACTACCTCGCGGACGACCGGTCCGCGGGCGGCGTCGCCACGTGTGAGACCGGCAAGCGCGAGCTAGCGCTGGGAAACCTGGACATGGTGGAGGAGATTGCCGTTGGCACCCCCGAGGTCCAGAATCAGCTGAACCAGGACATCATGGCGCTCGAGTCCTTGTTCGACGTCGTGCGTGCTTGCCCCAGCGTGGACCGCAACGGGATGACTTTCCATGCATTCACGGTCTGCGAATCCTGGCGGTTCTTCGACGCTTCCACGCAGTTGCTGGCGTACCAATGGTCGCTCGCCAACCCGGTGGAGGCCTACAAGCCCACCGCGCAGAACCTCTCGACCCTCATCCAAGCGCTCAAGGACGATCGCGAAGGGCTTTCACCTTTCGTCACCATGCCCCAGCCGAGCATGGGCGTTGGCGGAGAAGGCGGCGCGGCGGGCGGGGGGGCCGGCGCAGAAGGCGGCGCGGCCGGCGAAGGTGGCGCGGGGCCCAGCGGAGCCGGCGGGACGCCCGACTAGGGAGTGGTCTCTGATGCTGCGGGCTCGGCGTTGACGGGCCCGTGCGCAATTCAATTCAGGGACACTCACAAGATGCTGCTGTCGACGCCGTTACTCACGCTACGAGCGACGCGCAGAACCGCCGCACCGCGTTCAGGATCTCTTGCTCCACTTGCGCCTGCGTCACGCCGCGCGCCTTGAGGCTGGTCTTCGTCGCCTCGAGTGAGTGATCGCCGCTCTCCACGACGTAGAGCTCGCTCCGCGTCGTCATGCGGCCGCGCACTGCTTCCAACTCCTGAAGGTCGCACAATGCGTCGCGTGTTCCTTGAATGAAGAGCACGGGCACGCGCAAGTCCAGCAGCACTTGGTCGCGCAGCTTGCCGTTCTGGCCTCGCAGCGGATAGCCGAAGCAAATGCAGCCGCTCACGGGCGCTTCGAGCGCAAGGTGGCAACCTACTCGGCCGCCCATGCTCTTGCCGGCAAGGAGCAGCCGGTCGGAGGCTTCACTTTCGGCGCGGAGCCGCGTGAGCTCCTCGCGGTGCGCGGCTATCAGAGCGTCCAGCTTGTCCGGGGCCTTGCGTGCCGGTCGCTGCATGTACGGGTAATCGAAGGACCGGACGCGGCCCACGCCGGTGAGCAGCTCAGCGTAGCGCTGCATCCAACCCGAAGAGGACGAGGCGCCGGCTCCGTGCGCCAGGAGGAATCGGTAGGGCACGTTCGTAGGCTACCGTGGGATCCAGCTGACGCTGCCGCTGCGGCGGCCACAAAAAGGGCAACGGCCCAGAGCGAGGGGAGCGCTCCGAGCCGTTGGGAAGATTAGGGAGACGGCGACCGAGGCGGAGGGGGGGGGCACCAAGGGCGCCGTCTGCGGTCACCAGTAGGTGCACGGAGTGTGCCAGCACTTCCACACTAACGAATTGAGCGCTTACGCACCCTGCGGACCGGAGCGCATTTCAATTGTGAAATATATGCTGCGGAGCCGAAACGATCTCGTCACCGAGAATCTGACGTCTCGTTACACAAGCGTACCGGCGGGCGAGTCCCAGCGACCGGGCCTATGATTGGCGAGTGAGTTGGTCCCTTCGGCTCGGCAGCGTCTCGGGCATCGCCATTCGAGTGCACTTCACGTTTGCGTTGCTGGTGGCAGCCTTCGCTAGCCACCTGGGTGAGAAAGCGGGCGCTCGGGGGGCCGTCTTCGGCATCCTGCTCGTGCTCAGCCTCTTCGCGTGCGTGGTGCTTCACGAGCTGGGCCATGCGCTCGTTGCTCAGCGCTTCGGCGTCGCCGTGCGAGAGATCGTGCTGTTACCGATTGGAGGGGTCGCCCGACTGCTCTCGGAGCCCAAGAAGCCGCTGCACGAGCTGTGCATCGCGCTTTCGGGTCCGCTGGTCAACGTCGTGCTCGCGCTGGCGGCGTTCGCGGCGCTCGGAGGACGGGTGCCCGCGCTGGACTGGAACGCGATCCAGACTCGCGCCATCGCCGCGCCCAGCGTGGAGAGCGTGCTCGTGGTGTTGCTCTATGGCAACGTCATGCTGGCCGTCTTCAACATGCTCCCCGCGCTGCCGATGGACGGCGGTCGCGTGCTGCGCGCCTCGCTGGCCTTCGTATTCGGCCAGGTCCGCGCGACCAACATCGCGGCGGGGCTGGCTCAGCTCCTGGCGGTGGGGCTCGCCATCTACGGGTTCCAGTACAACCCTTTGCTCCTCATTCTGGCGCTCCTGGTGTTCATGGGTGCGGCCCAAGAGCGCGCGACCACCCGGACCAACGTGCTCTTGGCGGAGCTACGCGCAGGAGAAGTATGCGATCCGCATGCGACCACCTTCGCCCCGGGGGACAGCGTGGGACTCGCCATCGACCAGACGCTACGCTCGGCTCAGGCGCACTTCTTGGTGACCCATGGCGCGGAGCCGATCGGCACGCTTTCACGGGACGACCTGATCGCCTTCGCGGGTCGAATCGGCGTGCAGGCGCCGATCGCCGGGATCACGCGGCGAGCCGCGGTGAGCGTGCCGCCCGACCTTCCCCTCTCGGAAGTGCGACGTTTGCTGCAGGAAAAGGGCGGAGCCCCCGTCATCGTTCGGAGTGAGGACGCCGTGCTGGGCGTCATCGGGCTGGAGGACGTGTCGCGTATCGCTTCGCTCACGGATCATCTGGCGCGAGGGGGCGTGCGGCGCCCGGTCGAGCCGAATCCGGAAACCTCCGCTTGAGCGGAGCCTGGTTCCGGCTTCCGCGGGCCCACGCTCCGTGATGGAGTGGCCGGCCGTGGACTCGACGAACCAGCCCAAGGCGCTCCGAGTACTATTCTTCGCCGAGACGTGGGAGCGCTTCAGCTACTACGGCATGCGCGCGCTGCTCATGTTCTACATGACGCGCCACTTCAAATTCTCGGACGACGCGGCTTACGTCGTGTACGGCGCGTACACCTCGCTCGTGTACACGACTCCGCTCATCGGCGGCATGCTGGCGGACCGCTTGCTCGGCGGACGCAAGGCCGTGATCTTCGGAGGCCTGTTGATGGCGCTCGGTCATTTCGCGATGGCGTTCGACCAGCTGTTTTACCTGGCGCTCGCTCTCCTCATCTGCGGCAACGGCTTCTTCAAGCCCAACATCTCGGCCATCGTGGGGCGCGTCTACTCTGACGACGACCGCAAGCGTGACCGCGCTTTTGCCATCTTCTACATGGGCATCAACCTCGGCGGCATGACCGCGGGGATCTGCGGCCACCTGGGGCAAGCTTATAGTTGGCACCTCGGGTTCGGGCTCGCCGGCATCGGCATGTTGGTCGGTCTGAGCGTGTTCTGGTGGGGACAACGGTTCTTGGCGCACGCGGCCGAGCCGCCGGATCCGGTGAAGCTGAAGGCGCCGTTCGTGCTCGGAATCAGCCGTGAATGGCTGACCTACTTGGGGACCCTGCTCGCGGTCGGCGTGGCTTGGTTCTTGGTGCAGCAAGGGGCCGCGCTCGGCTACCTGCTGCTCGTCGTCGGGCTGCTGGCCCTCGCGGGGCTCGTTTACTACTTGGCGTTCCGCGCCCAGAAGCAAGAGCGCGGGCCGATGTTCGTCGCGATCGTGCTGATCGTGTTCTCGACGGTGTTCTGGGCCTTCTTCGAGCAAGCCGGCAGCTCCATGGCGCTCTTCACGGAGCGCAACGTGGACCGCACCCTCTTCGGCACCACGGTGGAGGCTTCCGTATTTCCGTCCGCCAACCCGGCGTACGTGCTGTTGTTCTCGCCGTTCTTCATCTGGCTCTGGCGCAAGCTCGGACGATTCGAGCCGAGCACGCCGCTCAAGTTCGGTCTCGGCGTGCTCCAGCTCGGTCTCGGGTTCGGCGCGTTGTGGCTCGGGGCGACGAGCTCGCAAGCGACGGGGATGGTGCCCGTGTTCTGGCTGCTGCTTGGCATCGCCCTCCACACCACCGGTGAGCTTTGCCTCTCGCCGGTGGGGCTGTCGATGATCACCAAGTTGGCTCCCCCGCGTATCGTCGGGGTCATGATGGGAGCGTGGTTTCTAGCCAGCGCGGAGGCGCAGTACATGGCGTCCGTCATTGCGCGTCTCACGGGCGTAAAAGGCGCGGAAGATGCCGCCGGAGCTGTAGCCCCAACCGCGACGGTCATGGTTTACGGCTCCGTGTTCGGTGGCATCGCGGTGATCGCGCTGGTCATCGGTGGGCTGATGTGCGTGGCGGCCCCGTTGTTGGCCCGCCGTATGGGCGCGGTTCGCTAAAAACTCGCTTGGAAGCGGGGCGGGGGCCGTTCACAATCCGGCCCCCCGATGGCGGACCTATCTACGAACCTACCTCGCGCCGAGGCGAGCGATCCTGCAGAGGTCGCCATGGCGCTCGAAACCGCGCGCGCGTTGTGGTCGAAAGGCCAAAGCTTGGAGTCGGTGCGCTGGATTCAGCGCGCCGCCGAGAACGCGGAGTCGTCGGGCGACGACTTGCGCGCGGTGGCGCTCGCGCGCGCCGCCGCGGATCTGCGGGCCGAGGTGAACGTCGCTTCGGAGCCTCCAGGCAAGAACGAAGCCGCCG
>JAQSWN010000005.1 GCA_029266615.1 Polyangiaceae bacterium | reverse complement strand
CCACGCGCGGTCGGGAAAAGCACGGACGCGAGCGACACCGATGGAGTGCGGAGGCGTACGTTCCAGTAATACCGGAGTACGCCCCCGCCATCATCGGCTCTCACTTCTCCGCTCTACCGAGGAGCTGCGAAGGCAGCAGCGATTGCAGGTGGTCCGCTCCGACGACGATGCGAACCTCGCTAATCTGAGCGGCGATGTCCTTCATGGCCTCGAGCTCCTTCAGGCGGAGCAAGATGGGCTGGTCCGCCATCAAGCGCGCCGTGTTCACGAGCGAACGAGTAGCCGCCGTCTCCTCGCGGCGCGAGATGACGTTGGCCGCGGCCGCCTTTTCGGCCTCGATGACACGGTTGAGCAGCGTCTTCATCTCGCCCGGAAGCACGACGTCCTTCACGCCCACGTCGTCCACTCGAACGCCGAAGACCTTCGCCTTCGGTGCGACCTCGTCGGCCAGGAAGCGCGCGAAAGCGTCGCGTCCTTCGAGTAGCTCGTCCAGGGTGACGCCCGCGACATAGCCGCGCGCCGCCAGCTGCACGGCCGAGTAAACTGCATCTCGCACGTTGTCGACCTTCTGGGTCGCGAGCGCCGCCTCCTCGATGGCGTATGCCACCGAGAGCGAAAGCCGCAGGGACACCTTGTCGCGCGTCATCAACTCCTGCCCGGAAATGGCGAGCTCCGTGCGGCGCAGGTCGACGGCAGCGATGCGCGCCTGGGCCTCCGGATGCGTCCACAGTTTGTAGCGCCCCGGCTCGAGGACCCCCGTCAAGCGGCCTTGCTCGTACCGTAGGCCGACCTCGTGGGCCTGGACGGTGACGTCGATGTACTCACCCTTCGGGATGATCTGCTCGAGCTCCGCCGTGAGCGCGGGCACCGCCTGCGTGACGTCGAACAGCGTCAAAGACACGGACGGGTCAATCGTCCAGAAGCGGTGCACGCCCGGGCGCAGGAACACGGCCGGTACGCCATCCCGGAAGAGCACACCCCGCTTTAGCGAAGTGACCGTGACCTCCCGGAACCAAGAGTCGTCGAGCTGTGCGCGCACCTGCGGCAAGGCGCGGAACACCAGGTCCGTCACGTTGAAGCGCTGCTCCGTGAGGCGCGTGCCCCAGACCCAGTGGCGGCCCGGGCCCAATGCGCGAAACGGCAGCGAGTCCCGCAACAGCACAACGCGCTCGTTCAGCTTGACCTGAATTACTTTGAACATCGTTACTTCTCCTACCGAGGGTCCAGCGCAGGGCCGGCCCAAAGATTGCGAAAGAAAGCCACTCGCCCCAGACGTCCCGATCGAAAGCGCGGCCAGGCTCATCGCGAAGCCTGCTCGGCCACTAACGGGCGACGACGTCGTACGCTCCGCCGCGCAGCTCGTGCACGTCGGTCATGAGCCAGGGAGCTTGGGCGGACGTGCACGCACGTTGGCCCTCGCTTGCTGGCTCGACGGGCGAGCAGAGGTACGAGACGGATTGCCGAAGCCGCGACGAGCGCTGCTTCCGGCAGTGGTAGCGAAGTGACTTTCTCCTTATTTTCCCGACGATTTTAAATCGTTGCTCTACCAATGAGCTATCGCCGCAAGCAGCGGCGAGACGGATTCGAACCGCCTACATACGAAGGAGCTGGAGGATGCCAGCAACATGCGGACCGCCGCAGTCGGCACCACGGGACGCGGCGACCGAACGCAGCTCGAACGATCCTTTCGAAGCTCGAAGCGCGCGGAGCCGTGCCGTCTAGTGACGACTCATGGGAATCGAACCCATGGTGCCAAGCGCGAGTAGCGAGCTCGCGAGTGAGAGCACACGTGTACCTTCACGCTTCGTCCGAAGCCTGGCGATGACGAGCGCCCCGAAGCGACGAAAGCCGCCTGGGAGCACCCGGCGGCTTTCGCAAATTGCTCGAAAAACCGCCCTAAAAGTGCCGCAAAGCGGCGTGTACGAAGCTCTGCTCGGACCCGCCCTGAGGGCGTCCAAAACAAAACTCGAGATACACCACCGCGTTCATGACCTCGGGGCAGTGTACGGATCGCAACAACTCCGTCAAGCGTTATCGTCGTCGGAGCAGAAGCGGGTTGCGCAGGACGCTCAGCGAGGAGTGCCGCTATCCGAGCTCTTGCTGCGGCGAAAGCAATCGGGGCACCGCCACTCGGGGAAGCGCTTCCCTCGCGCGTCGAGCGCGAAGCCGAGGCGCCAGCCGTGCCGTTGTCCGATTAGCGTGTAGGCGGTCTCGGTCTCCGGCGCCACCTGCCCGCAATCCACGCATTCGATTCGCAAGCCCTCGGACATCGCTCGTAGCGTGTAACGGACGCCCTGCACCTCAGCTTAGGGGGACCGGCCGTTATCGTCATTTACTGGGAAAATTCGCGCATCTTGACCGGCTGGGCAGATATTTATCCGCGGTTGCCGCGGATAGGCCGGCGTGCGATGGCTCGGTGGTGGGACTCGTCCGCGTTCCTTCAGCCTGCACGTTTGTGCTCGCGTCTGCCGCCTTCATCACTCTCGGGGGTTGCGGCGCTCGCTCCACGTTGGACGCCGGCTCTCCCCCCGCGGAGACCGACGTGGCGCCGGACGTCCCCTCACCCGTCACGCCTAGCGCGGGAGCGCCGCCGGTCCCGCCCAATGTTCCTCCCGAGCCGCCGCTCAAGCCGTGCGCGTCCGTGTCGCTCACGATCGACGAGCTCCGGCCCTCCGTCACGGTGCTCGTCGACCAATCCTACAGCATGGTCGTGGGGTACCCGACACGCAGGAGTGGCCAGTCGCGTTGGGACATCGTGCGTCAAGCGTTGATGGAGCCGAGCGAGGGCGTCGTCCCGCGGCTCCAGAGTCGCATTCGCTTCGGGCTCTCGTTCTACACGAGCTACAACGGCTCCTCGGGCGGCACTTGCCCGGTGTTGAGCGAAGTCGCCGCCGCGACCGACAACTACGACCCCATTCGTAGCCTGTACGACGCGACCGCTCCCGGGGACGACACCCCGACGGGCGCGGCCATCGCGCAAGTCGTGAGCCGACTCCAGGCCACGCCGCACCCGGGCCCCCAGGTGCTGCTGCTCGTCACGGACGGCGACCCAGATACCTGCGCGCAGCCGGACCCGCAAAATGGCCAGCAAGAGGCGCTGGACGCTGCCGCGCGGGCCAATGCCGCCGGCATCGACTTCTACGTGCTCGGGGTCTCGCTGGACATCTCGGGAGACAAGCTGCAGCAGCTCGCCAACGCCGGCCAGGGGCAGCGGCTGGACGCGAAGTGGGGCGTCGACGCGGACGCCGCGCGACCGTATCAAGCGAGCGGTAGTGTCAGCGAGCTCACTGAGCAGCTGCAGCAAATCCTGGAGCGGGTCCCACTGTGTGAAGTACAGCTCGAGCGCGAGGTGGACGCGGCGGAGCTACAGGCTGGCAGCGTTACCCTCGACGGAAAACGGCTCCAACTGAACGCGCCTGACGGCTATCGCATGAAGGACACGCGTCGCTTGGAAATCGTGGGCGCCGCCTGCGAGAGCCTCAAGAACGCGGGTCGGCGCCTTTCCGTGCGCATCTCCTGCGGTTCATAGCTCGCAAGCTAGCCTCACTGTTAAGGCGCCTTACTGTCACTGTGCGCCAAATCAGCACGAATCATTTCGAGCAAGCCGCGTTGTGCCAAAATCTTCGCCTGGTTTCGTCGGTGGTCTTGAATTACGCCTGCAGCATGAGCTTACGTGACAATTGCGGATTGGCGGCGCTGCTCGGCTGGTTCGTGGTCGGCTGCTCAGTGCACGGAGCCGTCGCCCCGACGGTCGTCGTGCAGCCCCTCAACGTCAGTGCGAAGCCGCCTGGTCGAGTGCAGGCCGTCGTCTCCGTTACGGACGGCGGCAAAGCTCCGGATGAGCTCGGCCCGGAGAACTTCGAGGTGCGCGAAGGGGACGTCGCGCTCAGCTCGGAGCAGGTCGGTCTTCGCGTGCAATCCCTCGGCACCTTCACCGGCCATGAAGCGGTCGTGCTCGTGGACGGCAGCCGTGCGTTCACTGAGGCCGAGCGCGCTCCGCTCGGCGACGCGCTGGCGCAGCTCGTCGATCGCCTGAGGTTCCACCAAAGCGTCACTCTGCTGGCTTTCGATGGCTCGCCGGAGCTGCGCCTCATTTCCCGCTATACCCAGAGCGCGATGGCGGCTCCGCTGGCGAAGGATCCGGGCATCGCGCGGCTCCTCGCTTACAAGCCGCGCGACAAGTCGACCAGCCTGTACTCCGCCATCGTCAAGGGCCGCAAAGCGCTAGACGACCGCTTGCCCAAGACGAGCCCGGTGGATCCCGTCGGCAGCCTCATCGTGGTCGCGCGGGGGCCGGATCAGGCCGGTCGCGTCGACGAAGCCGCGGCGCGCGCGGCGCTCCAGGGCCGGCGCAGCTTCCTCCTCAAGGTCGGCACGTGGTCCAAAGACACTTCTTTGGATTGGGTTGGAGGCGAAGGCACGCGTGCCGCCGCCTCGTTGGGCACCCTCGGTTCGCCGGTGGACGAGTTGGCCCGGCAAGTGGACGACGTATTTCTGCGAGACTACGTCGTGACTTACTGCTCCCCGGCGCGCTTCGGCAAACGCAAGCTGGAGGTGGTGGTGAAGCTGCCCGACGAGAGCGGCAAAGAGCGAACCGCGCACGCCGCCTCCGAGTTCGACGCAACCGGCTTCAACGCCAGCTGCAAGAAGAGCGGGTTACAGGCGTCCGCCCGCTAGGCTAGTACTAGTCTCGAAAGACGAGGCCGATGTAAGGCGGCTCGCCGCTCGGGCTCGTCTCACCTGGCTCGAGCTTGACCAAGTACTCGGTGGTGATGATGGTGCCGCTCATCACGCTGCCGGGTGCGATACAGCCGCCGTTGGCGTTTGGGGCGCAGGTGCAGCCAGCGGCGCCGGCCAGGCATTGCACAGC
Source organism: Polyangiaceae bacterium (assembly GCA_029266615.1). Taxonomy (GTDB): domain Bacteria; phylum Myxococcota_A; class Polyangia; order Polyangiales; family Polyangiaceae; genus PMG-095. The sequence goes on along the minus strand of JAQSWN010000005.1, from coordinate 67,783 downwards.
CGTGCCCGCGTGCGCCGCGAACGTAAAGACATTGGCGTCGATGTGCGCCGCCTGGACGCACGCGGAGGTGCCTTGCGCGGCCGCCGAAGCGCACGTCGCGGGGAGGGTCTGCGGCACGCCGAAGCGACCGTCCCACGGCACCTTGAGCGTCTCCCCGGGTTGTAGGGCGATGGTCGAGGGTGCCGCGCACGCCAGCGCGCAAGTCGTCGGCCCCGACTGCATCAATTGTTGGCAGGTGCTCTGACACTTCTCTAGGGCGGGGAGCAGCGCACGCGTTCCGTCGCGCACCTCGAAGGGCCGCGACGTCTCGCACTGAGCGTCTTTCTGCCCGAGGTACACGACCTGCTGACGCTCGTTCTTAATCTGCACCAAGAGCGCCCAGCCGCTCTCGTCCATATAACTGGCGCACGGCATGGCCGGCGTGGCCGCGCCCCCGGCTCCGGATAGGCCTCCGGCTCCGGACTGACCCGCCGTGGAGGCACCGCCGGATGCGCTGCCCGAGCTACCCAGCGCCTCCGAGCTCGACCCGCCTGTCCCCGCACTGGCCACGGAGGAAGGCGGCGTCACGGGCGCATCACTGCAGGCAGTTACATGGAAGGCGCACGCCACGAAGAGCGCGAGCGCGGCACGCTCCGAAAGCATGCTGAGTTTTCTAAAGGAGGAGGCGGGTGGGGGCCAGTCCGAATTCGGACCTTGCAGACCAAAAGCGTGACGCGCTGGGGCATATTCCCGCACTTTTGATGCACCAAGCGAATTTTGCACCACGCAAGCGCGCTTCCGCACGCCGCCTGACGCAAAGCCGAAGATTTTTCCGTCTGCCATGTCGATCTCGAGCGCGTTCGATCGACGTGTCTGTAACCGGCGTAGCTCCTTTCGATTCATCCAAGGACAAAATTCATGGCTTCCGTGCTCGATTCCTTTGTGTTGTTCGCCATCCTCGTCTTCCTCGCGGCCGCCCGCACCCTCGCCGCCTGGTGCGAGCGCGCCACCGCGTGACTGTGCCGGTCAGGCCACCCGCGAGATTTTCCCGGTTCGCACCCCGGGCTCCGGACCGACGTAGTCGCGCGTGGGCTCCTGGAAGCCGCAGGACGTGCCGTCCTTGTGCATGACCTCGTCTTCCCATGGCACGCGGTAAGTGCCCGCCACCAAATCCTCCATGTACGTGTAGGGGCAGTCGCGCGCGCCGCCCTTCACCGCGACGTAACCGCGGTGTCCGAACTGGTAGATGTTGTTCTCCACCCCCCAAACCCGCCGCGCTTCGCGCACCAAGTCCGGCCGCACCTCCGCCGCAACGATCTCATCCGGCCGGCCGCCGCCCTGCGCCATGGGCACTCCGTCGAAGTTGCAGACGCTCGCTTCGCCCATTGAATCGAACGTGCCGTCGCTGCCACACATGCAAACAGACGCCGTGTACATGAGATTACAGAAGGCGTTCGACTGATTGGTGACGTGCCACGCGTGCCGAATTGGCGCGGTGTAGCCGGCGGTGCGAATCATTATTTCCGCTCCCTTGTAGGCGCACTCCCGCGCCATCTCCGGGAACATGCCGTCGTGGCAGATGATGAGCGCAAGCTTCGAGCCATTTGGCCCGTCACACACTGGGATGCCCAGGTTGCCCGGCTCCCAAGGCTCCACCGGCACCCATGGATGCAGCTTCCGGTAGTAGAGCTTCAAGTCCCCACGGTCGTCGATGATGATGCCGCTGTTGTACGGCATGCCGCCCGGGTTCAGCTCCATCAGCGAGAAGCAGCCCCAGATCCGATGCTCGCGACAGGCGGCGCGAAACAGCGACACCTCCGGCCCCGTCAAGCTGCACATGATGTCCGGATTCGTGTCCATGGACAGGCCGTGCAGCGAGTACTCGGGGAACACGACCAAGTCCATCGCGGAAGAGCCGCGGCGCGCTTTGCCAACGAGAGCCGGCGATGCGCTCCGCCTGCGACTTCAAGTCCGCTGCCGTGACGACGTTCGGCAGCTGCAGCTGCACGAGACCAATGACCACGCCTTGCGGCGACTTGTTCAATCCACCGAGCCCGCTCATGGCTCCAAACGCTAGCCCCACGAGTTTTCGCCCTCGTCTCCGGCAGGCTTCCGCGCCGCTCGGGCGCGGACTTGGACGGCGGCCCTCAGGCCGTATAGAAGTGAGGTGTGAGCGCCGAAATCGTCGCGGCAAGGAGCGACACGCCGCCGGCTGACAACGGGTGTCGCCTGCAAATCGTGGTGTTCGACTTCGCCACGAAGGTGGAGACGACCGTGCAGCTGACGGACGTGCCTCGCGCTCTCGAGGCCGGACATTTCGTGTGGCTCGACTTGGAAGCTCGCGACGCCGCCCAAGCGCGGCGCCTGCTCGGCGAGCTCAAGCTCGTCGCCGACGACATCGTCGAGGACGCGCTCACCGCGGAGGCCGCCACCCGCCACGCCCGCTACGACAACTGCATTCACGTCGTTGTCTCCGGCTGCCGGCAGCGCGGCGACAACTTCGACTTGGAGCGGGTGGACATCGTGCTCTCGCAGAGCTTCTTGCTCACGCTGCACAAGGCGCCCGTCGCGTTCTTGAGCGCGGTGCGCCGCGACTACAAGCAAGACTTCCAGCGCTTCGCCAAGAGCCCGAGCTTTCTGGTGTACGAGCTGTGGGACCACCTCATCGACAATTACCTCGCGATTCAGAAACAGATGGAAGAGCGCGTGGAGCACCTCAAAAACGAGCTCCGCGCGCCACGCGTGGACGACGCGGTGTTCGGGCGCATCTCCGAGCTGGGCGCGGACCTGCTCCACTTCCGCAAAATTTTGCTTCCTGCTCGCGCGGTGCTGACGGACTTGTCCACCCGCCGCACCATCTTCATCAGCGAAACGACGCAGTCGTTTCTCCACAATATGGTCGGCACCGTGGAGCACGTGCTGCAAGACCTGCTCGTGGATCGCGACATCCTCTCCGAGTCTTTGAACCTCTATATGTCGCTCGTCAGCCACCGCACCAACGAAGTGATGAAGCGGCTCACGGTGGTGAGCGTCGTGTTTCTGCCGCTCACGTTTCTGTGCGGCGTGTACGGCATGAACTTCGAGAATTTGCCGGAGCTCCGCTGGCAGCACGGCTACCAGCTGTTCTGGCTACTGGTAGCCGGCATCGTGCTCACGCTGCTGGGGCTGATGCGCCGCTCCAAGCTCATCTGAGGGAGTGGCGGGGCGAAGCAGAGAGCGGAAACCCACGAAACCATTCGTCTCGAGCCTTCCGAGCCATCGAGCTGTTTGCCGGCTTTCAGTTCGGCGACGATCCGCCGGAGGCATAATCGCCTCCCGGCGGAGGGAATTTGCGGCCGGCGACGTATCAAGGGTCGTGCGAGCCCTCTTGCTCACCTGCTTCACCCTGGCCACCGCCGGCTGCTCGACGAGCGCCTGGAACCAAGGCCTCCCCGCCTCGCCGTTGCTCGGCGTCGACGACAATGGCATCTGGCGCTTCCCTCCCCGCACCCTCCCTCATCCGTCGACTTGACTCCGGAGCTCGCGCCCACGCCGAGCGAGCCGGCTTCGTCGCCGCTTCCCGAGCCGAAGGAGCCAGCCAAGTCGCGCTCGCGGCACCCAAAGCCGTTCGCGCGCCGTACGAGTGAGCCGCGCGCTTTCTAGGGCGCGCGGCTTGGCGGACGCGAGTCACGATCAGCGGGAACCGCTACGAGCTCGCTGGTCAGAGCTTCGTGATGTCCGAGCTCGAATAGATGCAGTTCTTGCCGTCGGCGCCGCTGCCCGCTTCCTTCGGCTCACCGCTCGTCGTGCCGGTGTACTTCTGGCAGATGGTCGGGTTGCCGCTCACGCTCACCTTGGAAAAGCGTGCTACGTCGCCGTAGTTGGAGTTGATGCCAGCGACCGACTTTGCTCCTTTGACCACGACATTGTCGAACGCCACCGAGCGCGCATACTGCTTACTGCAGTTGCCGCACGAGCGGTAGAGCTTGCCGATGCTGTCGGCGCAGAAGTTCTTCACCACCATCGTCCCCGGCCCGTTGTGCTGAAAGACCTTGTCACTCGCGCTCTTCGCGACGCCTCCGTTGATGGTCATCACCTGTGAGCTGCTGGACCCTTTGAAGGTCGCGGCGTCCTCGCCGACGTCTTCCCAGTACACGTTTTCTAGCGTGCAGGTCCCTTTACAGTGCACGCCGTCGGCCGCAGGGGAACCGAGGATTACGTTGCGCAGCGTGGCGCCGTCCGCGAGCTCGAAGAGTGGACCCTGGCCTTCGGACTGGCCCGAGGTGCCGAGCGAGCCGGAGCCGTAATAGCGCTTGAGACCGCCATCCAACGTGCCGCTGACCTTGAGGGTCGAGGAGACCGCTTGCTGTCCGTTCGGGCTCGGAATCGAGCAACTCGGCGTGCCCGTGGACGGGGTAGGCGTCGTGCTCGTGCCGGTCGGCGTAGGCGTAGGCGTAGGCGTCGTGCTCGTGCCGGTCGGCGTGGGCGTGGCTTGGCCACTGCTCCGGAGCTCGACATAGTCCACCTTGAGATCGTAATCCGTCGCCCCCGCGTCCTTACCGATACTCACGAAGCGAATCGTCGCGGAACCGGAGAGCGCGACGGCGCCGAGCGTGACCGTGCTCCACGAATCGCTCGAGCCGCTCGAATAGCCAGCCAAGGTACCGACCGAAGTGCCGTTCACCTCCACGCGGTAATTGCCGTAGCTGTTACGTTTGGCGTAGCGCAGCGCCACCGCGTACGTACCCGCCGGTACCGAAGCCGTGAAGGCGAAGGTGTCACCGCTGGCGTTCGCTTGCAACCGCAGCGTCGTGTCGCTCTTGGACGCGGTATCCCCGCTCGACGTGGACCAGCTCTGCTGTTCGGCTTGGAGCGCGACCGTGAGCGAATGCTCCGAGCTGTCGAAGTCGGGTTCGCTCGCGTCCTCTTCCGATAAGCAAGCCGCCAGAAAGAACGGCACGGCCAGCGCGCCGAACGAAATGAACTTGAACCCGGAACGAATATTTCTATGCATTAGGCATCCCTGAGTTGACGCATGGCATGCGCAAGGCGCAGCCGCGGCACGTAATGCGGACACGCTCGAATTCGATCACGTTCGGCGCAATTCGCATCCGTGATTGCCAGTTACGGCAAATTGTTCACGCTCAGAGGATCACGCACCGTTCGGGATCGCAACTAACCACGCGCTCTGCCGCCACGTGCTCGCCCGCAATGCTCAAGGATCGGCAGGCGTGTCGCTCTCGACCGGATACAAGACTTCGGCTGGGATCTCGATTTCGCTCCGCGACGGCGCGGCGCTCCCGACCGGAGCTCGACTCGGCGCCACTTGCGCCGACGTCACGTGGGTTGCCGCCTTGGCTCGCTGCGCCTCTTTACCGGCAACCGCGACGGCTAGCACCACCGCTCCCAGGCCCCCCAGCACGAGAGCCACGACCGTGACCACGCTCAGCTCACCAGATCCAGGCACGCCGCCAGTGTACTCGAAGGCAGCGTACGGGGCACCGAGGCAAGAGCGGCACCCGCTTTGCCGTCGGCCTTGCTCCGGGCTTGACTTGGTGGGAGCAGCGTCGCCTAGCGACCAACACGATGACCGAACGCGCGAGCTTGCGGACGAGCTGCAACACTGCGGTTGGGATGCGCTCGCGTCAGAGGTCCTGGGGCGCGTGGCCTTCCCGTGGATGCCGCCTACTTCGACAAGCAGTCGACCGCAAATTGGTCGGTTCCGGCACATCAAGATCGCGTGCTACCCGTTGCTCCGGACAGCGGCGTGACTCACCGAATGAAGCGAGGCGTCGCGGTGGCCGAGCCAAGTCCCTCGACACTCGCGCGGATGCTAGCGCTGCGGCTCCACTTCGACCCGACCGACGAGAACAGCGGCGCCCTTTGCGTAGCTCCCCGCAGTCACGCGAGCGGCGTGCACGGTCCGCCCCAAGTACAGGAGATTCCGCTGAGTGCTCTCGTCCCCTGCAGCGCGCACCCGGGGGACGTCCTATTGATGCGCCCTCTCCTGCTGCACCGTTCGTCACCTTCCAAGGGTGCTAGTCGAAGACGGGTGCTGCACGTCTTCTACACTACCGAGCGACCGGACAACGGATTGCGGTGGCGCGGCTTCGTCCTCGGCGGGGCTCGCGCGGAGTCACGCCTCACGGATACCCGATGCGCTGGGCTACACGCGCAAAGCGGAGGTGCCCCGGCGGCGCGAACGAATCGGAGTCGCGCGCGCGCCGGGGCTGGGTCCGTGGTCGTTACTTTCCGCAGCAGCCGCACGCGGGGCCGCACTCGCACGCGGGGCCGCATTGGCAGGCAGGGCCGCACGGGCACGCCCCGGGGGCGACGGCGGACGGTGAGCGGCTCTGGCTCGCCTCGGCACATCCACACGCACTCTGACTCTGGGTCCGGTTCTGCTTCTTTTCCATGACTTGCTCCTGCTCGAGGCGGGCGTTCTGCGCGCCTTCACGATGCAGACGCAAGTCCGCTCGGGGCATTACACGGGAACTGCGCCCACCTCGTCAGGGCAAGCCGGGTACGGTCATTTGAATCGTGCGCGCGCCCTTGCCAGGACCAACGACCATGAGCGTCTTGCCGTCCGGCCCGCCGTAGGCGCTGTTCGTGCCGGTGTTGGTGATGCGCCCGGCGCAGTCCACCGCGATGCCGTCACCGCCCGGGTTGGGGTCGCCTTTTTGGCCGGGCAAACCGGCCGCGTCGAGCGCCCACGTGCCCATCTGCACGACATGAAGCTTGTTCTCGTCGGGCGAGAGCGCGATGCCGTTGATGCCGCCCGTTTGGATGACGGAGGTGACGCCTTTCGGATCGATGCGGATGAGCGAGAAGCCGATGCCGGGAGGGCGATTGCCGAGCTCGTACGTCGTATTGGAGAAATAGATGTTGCCGTCGCTGCGCTGCACCAAATCGTTGGGCGAGTCCAGCAGCTTACCGCCCGCCATCGTGGCGACGGTACGCTGCTCTTTGGTCTTCACGTCGTACTCCAGGACCGCGCGCGGGCCGTGGCAAGCCGCGAGTAAATTGCCGGTCGTGCTCACCGCGAGCCCATTGCAGCCCACCTCGTGCAGCCACACCTCGCACTGGCCGCCGAGCGTGTACTTGATGATGTCGCCGCCCTCGTTGCTGCCTTGAATGAAGTTCGAGAAGAAGAAGGCGTTCTCGCCTTCAATCCAAGTCGGGCCTTCGTTGTAACCGTAGTTGTAGGCGAACCCGACGCACACGTTCGAGCTCATGCCTTGCATCTGCTCCGGGAATGGCCCTGCGGGGCAGGACCACTGCTTCATCGGCGCGGAGCCGCCGATACCGCCACCACCGCCACTCCCGCCGAGGGCGCCCCCCGAGCCGCCCGTCCCGGCGGTCGCGCCCCCCATCCCAGCCGCGCCCCCGCCGCCGGAGCTGCTCCCGCCGCCACCCAAACCGGCGCTGCCCCCGCCGCCCAATCCGGCCGCAGTACCGCCGCTGCTCGACCCAGCCGCGGCGCCGGCCGTGCCCCCACTACCTCCGACGGTTGCGCTACCCGCCATTCCCTGGCCATCCGTGGCATCCGAGGAACAGGCGGCGAGCGACGCGAAAACGAGGCACAAGGCCGAGAGCAATACGGAGCGGTTCATCGTCTCGCGCAATGTCCGGTCACGGTGCTTTTCGTTGCCTTTGAAGTAGCGCTTCAGCATTGCGCGGCCGCGCGGGTGGCAGGTGGTAACCTGCGTCGGCTTGGCCCACTTTCCATTCTCTCCGCCCTGGGTGCTGGCGCCCATGGAGGGCGTCACCAACGCCGCCGTGCGCGAGGTGCTGGCGAGCTACGGCCCTATCGGGCTGGTGTGCACGGAGTTCGTGCGTATCGCGGGGGAGAAGATTTCGAAGCCGTACCTACAGCGACAGGTGGACCGCCTGCCGGACGTGCCGCTCAGCGTGCAAGTCATGGGTAACGATCCCGAGCTGATGGCGCAGGCGGGCCGGGTCGTAGCCGAAGCGGGCGCGGACGTCGTGGATCTGAACTTGGGCTGTCCGACCGCCAACGCGGCTCGCAAAGGCGTCGGGGCAGCGCTCCTCAAAGAGCCAGAGCGGCTGGCGCGGCTGCTCGGCACGATGCGCGGTTCAGTGCCCGGTCTGCTATCCGCCAAGCTACGCGCCGGTTTCGATACGAGCGACGACGCGCTCCGCAACGCGCGGCTCGTGGAAGACGCCGGACTGGATTATTTGGCGGTGCACCCGCGACGACGCGTCGACCATTACCGCGGCGTCGCGGACTGGCGCATCATCGCGCTCGTCAAACGTGAGCTGCGCATCCCGGTCATCGGCAACGGCGACGTCTGGTACGCGAGCTCTGCGCTCGACATGTTCGAGCAAACCGGCTGTGACGCGGTCATGATCGGTCGACCAGCGCTGCGCAACCCGTGGATCTTCCGGCAACTCGCCGAGCTGCGGGCGGGGCGTGAGCCGTACGCGCCGAGCGGATTGGACATCGCCGCACACCTGCGCCGTCTGGCGGAGGCGCTCGTGGCGCGGGAGCCAGGCCCCGGTTACTCGGCGATCGGCCCGTTGAAGGAGCAGCTCAACTACTTGTGCCGAGCCGTGTCGGACTCGGCGCAGCTCCACCGCGAGCTCCTCCGCAAGCAGTCGGTGGCGGACCTGCTGGAAGCCGCCGACGAAACGTTCGGCGTTTTGCCGGAGCACCGCCTGGACATGAGCGCCACGCCGCGCCCTTGGGCGTCAAACGCCAGTGGCGTTGGGGTCGCGCCACGCGCGCTCGAACGGTAGCCGCCAGGCGCTCGGCGCGATGAGGGAATGAATCACGTTCGGGCCCCAGCTCCCGGGCGTGTAGAGGCGCACGGGCGGCGGCTGCTCCAAGAGCGGCATCGACTTTTCCCACAACGTTTCGATGCCTTCCGCGGTGGTGAACAGCGTGCGGTCGCCGCGCATGGCGTCCAGAATCAGCCTCTCGTACGCCTCTAGAGCTTCGCCGGCCCAACCCGTGTCGTGCATCGCGAATTGGAGGCTGAGCTTGTCCAGCCGCATGCCGGGACCGGGGCGCTTGCCGTAAAACGAGAGTGACATGCGCGAGCGGTCCGCAAGGTCGAACGTGAGATGATCCGGCCCTTGCGAGCCGACGCCGGAGCCGGCCGGAAACATGCTCTTCGGCGGCTCACGAAAGGCGATGGAGATGATGCGCTGACCTTCCGCGAGGCGCTTGCCGGTCCGCAAATAGAACGGCACGCCTGCCCAACGCCAATTGTCGATGAAGCACTTGAGGGCGATGAAGGTCTCCGTGTCCGACTCCTTGTGGATGCCGGGCTCGCTGCGATAACCGATGTACTGACCGCGCACCACGTCCGTCGGTTGGAGCGGGAGCAGGCTGCGGAACACCTTGTTCTTCTCCTCGCTGATCGGCTCCGGGAGGAGCGCGGTCGGCGGCTCCATGGCCATGAACGCGACGATCTGGAAGAGGTGCGTGACGACCATGTCCCGAAACGCACCGACTTTTTCGTAGAACGCGGCGCGCGTCGCAAGGCCGAGCGTCTCCGGCACGTCGATTTGCACGTGGTCGATGAAGTTGCGGTTCCAGATCGGCTCGAACAAGCCGTTGGCGAAGCGAAACGCGAGGATGTTCTGTGCGGCTTCCTTGCCGAGGAAGTGGTCGATGCGAAAGATCTGCTGATCCGTGAACACCGCGTGCAAGCTCGCGTTCAGCGATTTGGCGCTCTCCAGATCCACGCCGAAGGGCTTCTCCATCACGATGCGCGCCCGGTCCACCAGGCCGGCCTCGTTCAGCGTCTGCACGGCGGAGAGCGCGGCGTTGGGCGGCACGCTGAGATAGTGCAAACGACGACTCTCGCCTTGGAAAGTCTGTTCTGCGCGCGCGGCTGCCGCTTTCAGCGCCTCCGCTCCCGCCGAGAGCGGCACGTAGTCCAGTGCTTCCGCGAACGTCTTCCACTCCTCTTCGTCGACCGGGCGCTGGGCGAACTCTGCGACGGCGGCGCGCGCGAGGTTACGAAAGCCCTCCGCGTCCATTTCGTCCAGCGAGACGCCGATGATGCGATAGCCCGGTATGAAGCCGGAGCTCGCCAAGTGGAACAAGCCAGGTAAGAGCTTGCGCTTCGAAAGGTCACCCGTCGCGCCGAACAAGACTACCAGGTGCGGGTAGCGCGGGCCGACACGGGACGACTGAGTAGCGGCGGCGGACATCTACGCGCGAACGTACTCGGCCAGCGCTTGGCGCGCCACCGCGGCAAGGCACGTTACACAGAGGAAACAGGCTGACAAAAACCAGAATAGGTGAGCGATACCCGCCCGCGCCCAGTCACCGAAACGCCCCGCGAGGCAGCCGAAGAGGGTGCCGTTCGCGATCGAACCCAGCGCCAGCGCCCCTCTAATGAGCGCTGCCGCGTGGCTTTCTTCACCGCCCCTCCTGGCGAATTTGTTCGAGCTCCTGCTCGCGCAGGCGCTGCGCTTCCTTGGCCTTCTCGACCGCGGCTTTGGCGTCCTGAATGATGGCGGCCGGGGAAGCGAGTAGAGAGCTCGCATCCGCACCCGTGCTTCGGCGGAGCGCGGCCAAGTAGCCGCCCACCAGCAGCGCGCCGACGCCGACCACGACCGCAACGCGCGTCACGCTCTTCCATCCCCGCGGCAGCACGAGCGCCAGCAACAGGCCGGCTCCGAACCCCAGCGCGACGCTGCCGAGGTCCGGTCGGAAGCCGGCCAGGGGCTCAGGCGTTGGACCTTGGAGTGACACCTGCTCGATGCGCGCACGCTCCGCGGCGGGCACGGCGTCCAGCGACGTGACGACGTGCACGGTGCCGCGCTCGTCTACCCAGCGGTAGAACGTCTGCTCTTTCTGCTGATTCGGCATGCGCCGCTATTCGCCGTCGGAAGGATCTTTTCCGAGCGGCTTGCCGAGCGGAGGAAGGCGCACGCCACCAGGCATATTGACCGCGAAGGGCCCTGCGGGCGCCGGTAAGGAGGCGGGAAACGGCATGGCGGGGGCGGGGAGCGAGTTCGAGCTGCCAATGGCGCGCTCGTCCGCGCCTGCCGTGTACATGACGACGCGGTTACGGCCCCTTTTTTTGGCCTCGTAGAGCGCGACGTCCGCCGCCTTGACCAAGTCGTCCGGGTTGCTCGACGCGACGTCCGAATTGCCCGCGCAACCGATGCTCGCGGTCACGGTGACCATCTCACCGCCAAAGTTGAATTCCTGCTTGCGCACGTTCTTCAGTAGGCGCTCCGCGACGATGTTCGCGTCCGCCTTACCGGTGTGCGGCAAGAGCACCACGAACTCCTCGCCGCCGTAGCGCGCGGCGAGGTCCACCTCCCGCAGCGAGCCCGTGATGCGCCGAGCCATTTCCTTGAGCACTTGGTCGCCCGCGTCGTGCCCGAAGCGGTCGTTGATCTGCTTGAAGTGGTCCAGATCCAAGAGCAAGCAGCTGAGCGTGTTTTTGTAACGCTTGGTGACCGCAAACTCGCGCCGGAGCACGTCCGCGAAGCGACGGCGGTTATAAAGGCCGGTCAGAGCGTCCGTACTAGCGAGCGCCTCCACGTGGTGCAGCATCGACTCCAGCTGCTGGTTACGGTCCCGCAGCTCCGCGTGGGCCGCCTTCACGCGCAGCGCGGCAAAGATGCGCGCCTCCAGCTCCTGGTCTTCGAACGGCTTGGCCAGGTAGTCGTCCGCGCCGATGTTCAGCCCTTCTACCCGGTCCGCCAGAGCGGTGCGCACGGTGAGCATGATGACGGGAATGTCGCGCGTCTCCGCGTTCATCTTCAGCCAGCGGCACACCGCAAAGCCGTCGATGTCGGCCATTACCACGTCCAAGAGCACCAAGTCCGGCGAGGTGGTGCGCGCCAAACGCAGCCCCTCTACACCCGAGGACGCGCGTGTCACACGGTAGCCGAGCCGCTCCAGCGAGTTGCAAATCTGAGTGCTCTGAGCCTCGCTATCATCGATAAGTAACAGGTTTGCTTTCATGACGATCAAGGCACGAGCGGCAAGCCGTCCACCGCCACCTCACCTAATTCCACGGAGCTGAGGGTGGCACGCGCCTCCCCGGGTTCCCAGGCTTTTTGTCCACTGGCGCTGGATTGGGCCGCGACACGCCTACGGAGCTCCGCTTCCATGCGGCGAAAGGTGCGTTCGCGCTCCAGCGCGGCGGCCAGCGCGTCACGCAGATTGGCAATCTCCTCCGCGGCTTCGACGCGCTCGTCCGCCAAGCGTTCGTGCGCCTCCGCGAGATCTTGCTCGAGCTGGGCGAAGGCGCGGGCCGCGCGTTCTTGCGACAGCGCATAGGCGGTGGCCGCTTCCTCCTCCAACTGCGAGACACGCTCATCCGCGACCTGGAGGCGTGCCTTGAGTTGGACGAGCTGCCGCTGATCGCGACGGGTACGGCTCCGCGCCTCCGCCAGAACGCGCGTGGCCTCGTGGAGCTCGCGGCGCTGCATCTCACAACGGGCACTGAGCTCCGCGAGCTGCGCGTCCGCGTCGAGCGACAGCGGCAGTGCCTTCGCCGAGCGCAGCGGCTCGGGCCTGGACGCCGAGCGAAGTCGAGGCGATCGCGGGCGAGTCATCGCGTTCGGATCATACGACCATTCGCCGCGTCATATGAGACTGCAAAGCGGGGAAATCGCCCGCCGTGGCTTTCGCGGAGCCGGGTGCGTCCGCCTGGACACAGGGCGGGGGGTGCGGTCGGGGAATCAGCGGCAATTTGGTGGGTGCCCATGTAGGCACGGCGGTTGCGATGGAGTGAGGCATGCGCTTCGCTCTCGCCACGCTCGTTCTCCTTTCCGGGTTCAGTCGTACCGCTTCGGCCGAATCCCCGCGGCTCGCTGTCTCCCGAGTGGAGAGCGAGCCACCACGGCGCAGCCGGCCCTCACCCGATGAGCTGAGTCGGCTGAGGGAGGCAGTAGCCGCAAACCCCCGCCAGCGGGACGTGCGCTTTGCCCTCACGCGGGCGCTCATGGAAAGTGGCGATCTCGCGGGCGCTCACGAAGCGGCCGAAGGCTGGCGCAGCCACGACGCCTACAACCTGGTCGTGGTGCGGCTCTTGGGCGACATCGAGACCGAACAGGGCGATAGCGCGCGCGCCCGGCGAACCTACTCCTCAATCGTGGAGCTGGTGCCGCGCGACGTGCAGGCACGCCGCGCCCTCGCCACAGTGCTCAAGCAAGGGGGCGACCTACAGGGTGCGCGCCAGCAGCTGCTCGCCGCGCTGCGCATCGCCGACGACCGCCATACCGCGTTCGAGCTGGCCGACGTGGAGTATCGGCTCGGCTTGCCGGAAGCGCGCCCGCGCTTTCAAGCCCTCGCCGCGGCCACGGACGTGAGCGAAGCGGTACGCTACCCCGCACGCCAACGGCTCGCGCAGATTGCGGCGCGAGAGCGGCGAGATGCCGAGTCGCGGGGCGATGAAGCCCGCGCTCAGGAGCTGGGGCGCGAGATCGCCGCGCTCGGAATCCAGGGCGGCGTGGAGAACGATCTCAAGGTGTTTTTGTCCTGGGATACGGATCGCACCGACATCGATCTGTGGGTCACCACGCCGAGCGGGCAAAAGGTCTTTTACGGTGCAAAACAGGGACGAGGCGGCGAGCAGCTGTTCGACGACGTCACCACCGGCTACGGCCCAGAGAGCTTCACCGCGCACGCTGCGAGACCGGGGACCTACACCGTGAGCGTCGACTACTTCGGCGCGCGACCAGGCGCTTTCAAAGAAGCCCGCGGCGAGGTCATCGTCATCTTGAACGAGGGACGACCGAACGAGACGCGCCAAGCCTTTCCTTATCGGCTGTTCGAAGAGAAAGATCGCGTAACGGTCGCGAAGGTCCGCGTCGAGGGAGGTGTATAGTGCGCTGGCGAGCCGTCGCGGTCGTGGTGGCATCGAGCTTGGTCGCGTGTGCGAGCGCGCGGAGGAACGAGCCGACGCCTCGCCTGGCTCCGAACGCCGCCGTCACTCCGGCCGGGTTCGACCCCGCTGGCGTCGGCAGCCTGGAGGTGCGCGGTGCGAACGGCGATACGTCGCTCGCCCGCCTGGCGAGCGTGCACGTCGACGCGCGCCAAGCGGGGGACATGGCCGAGGTGGAGGCGACCCACACTTTCCACAACGACTCGGACACGGTCCTGGAAGGCACCTTTCGTTTCCCGATGCCCGACGGCGCGCTGCTCACGGGCCTTTCCATGATGATCGACGGCAAGCTCATGGAGGGCGAGCTGGTCGAGCGGGAAAAGGCACGCAAAACCTACGAATCTATCGTGGACGGCATGCAAGATCCGGCTCTCCTCGAGTGGGAGCACGGCTCAATCTTCAAAATGCGCGTGTTTCCGCTGGAGCCACGCCAAGACAAGCTCGTGGTGGTGCGCTACTTGGCGCCCCTCCGTCGTGACGCGGACGGTTGGAGCTTCGTGCAGTCGTCGCGCGGAGCCGCCGAGAGCGAGCTCCGCGTCGACTGGCAAGGCGAGCGCATTTTTCACGAGCACAGCGTCGGCGGCGACCGCATCGCGCGCGCTCGCGCACGCCCGACGAGCGTCGTTTTGCGCGAGGACCGCGAAGACGGCAGCTACGCGGTCGTGCGGTTGAGGCCTGATTGGAGCCGCGTGCCCTCGCCGAAGCGACAAGCACCGCAGAGCTGGTTCGTCATAGTAGACACCTCGCGCAGCGCGCTGGAAGAGATGCCACGTCAGCTGGAGGCGCTGGAGGCCGTCCTGCGCGGCCTCCCCGCTTCTGCCCAATTCCGAGTCGTCACGAGCGATCTCGAGGCGCGGTCCGCGCCGCAAGGCTTGCAGCCGGTAACGGACGCGACCGTCCGCGCCGCCCTCGGTTTCGTGCAGAGCATCACGCCGGACGGCGCCTCGGATTTGGGGCGTGCGCTCGAAGTCGCCTCCGAGCTCGCGTCGGTCGCGCCCGATAGCGCGCTCCTCTATCTTGGCGATTGCGAACCTACGTGGGGTGTCACGGATGCGCGCACGCTCGCAGCCGAGCTCCGCACGCCCTTTTATCCCGTTCTCCTCGGCGCGTCCGTCAATGAAGAGCTCGGAGGCGAGCTGGCGCAGGCAAGTGGAGGCCGGCGGGCGCGGGTGCGTAGCCGTGAGGAGTTGGACGCCTTCGTGCGCACTTTAGGCGACCCCGTGCGTTCGCTCGGCGGCGTCGAGCTGAAGGGCCCGCCCGGCACCGAGCTCCTGACGAGCGGTCCACTCTCACTCGAGCCCGGCCGAGATTTGGAGCTCTTCGTGAAGGCGCCACCGGGGCGAGACCCACTGCAGGGAGTGAGCGCCCGGGCGAAGGTCAACGGCTCGTCGTTCGACCTCATGCCGCGGGCTCTGGCCGAAGTCGCGCGGGGGCCGGCGAAGCGCTTCGGCGCCGCGCTCGTGCGGCGACTCGAGAAGAATGCGCAACCCGCGCCCGAGATCGTCAAGGCGTCGCTGGATTATGGTGTGATGAGCAAGCTGACGTCGTTCTTGGTGCTGGAGAGCGAGGAGGCGTATGCGCGCTTCGCCATCGACCGCAAACGCGCCCGAGCGGCAGAAGCCCCGCGCGTGACCGGCGCCAACCTCGAGTCGTCGGAAGGTGCGGACATCAGCGCTGACCGCGTTCAACCCGGTGACCCGGAGATCTTCATCGACGCGGCCCGCGACGCCGTGCGCGTTACGGTCGAGCTGCCATTCGGCGAAACCAAGGTCGCGAGCTACGATCCCGAGGCGCGCGCGGGTCGCGGCGCTTGGATGGTGCGTTTCCTCGTGCCGCTCGAAACGCCCGAGGGCACCTACGAAGCTCTCGCACGCATCGTGCATGCGGACGGGCACCTCGAGATTCGCCAGGTGCGTTATAGCGTGGACAGCACCGCCCCGACGCTGGACGTGCGGCTCTCCGCGGCATCGCGACCCGGCGTCGTGGAGGTGCTCGTAACGCAAGCGGAAAACGAGAAGCAACGCGACCTCAAGCGCGTCGAGCTGCTTACGCCGTCGGGCGCCGTTCATCAGCTGGTCGCGATCCGCTGGGGAGTGTTTCGCGCGCTCATTCCGCGGCAGGAGCTCGGCGCCGGCACACTCAGGGTGGTCGGCTTCGACCAAGCCCTCAACCACAGCGTGAAGGAGCTGCTCCTGCCATGAAGTGCCTTCTTGCTTGCTTGTTCGCTTGCTTGCTTACCTTGGTGAGCCCACGCGCGGAGGCGCGGCTTTTGCCGGGAGTGAACGTCGCCGCGCTGGCCGTCGCGGGGGATCGTCTTTACGTCGGCGGCTTCGACCAGGGACTGTTCGTGGTCGAGCCGGACCACGCGCCACGTCGGCTCCAAGCGCCGGGGCTGAGTCAGCACATCAACGCCCTCGCCTGGTCCGCCGCCGAGCGAGTGCTTTGGGTCGCCACCGCGCGGGGGCTCGTGCGATGCCGGCACGAAGCCGCGCTGACATGCCTTCGGATTGGCCCCACGCGGGCCGTGCACGCGCTGCTCCTGCGCCAAGGCGGCGAGCTGGTGGCGGGCGGGGACGACGGCTTGCTGTTCGTCCGGGGCGAAACGACGCGCGTGCTAGGCAAAAAAGAACGAGCTCCCTTCCGCGCGGTATGGGCGCTAGCGGAGGCGGGAGGTCACTTGTATGTCGGCGCCATCAACGGCTTGTTTTGGGGGGCGACCGACGGCTTTCACCCCGAGGCGCCGCTTTCGCGGGCCTCTGTCGTGCAAGGTAGCCTACCCGACGACTGGGTCACGGCGCTGCTCGTCCAGGAAAACGCGTTGTACGTCGGCACTTACAATTCGGGCGTCGCGCACTTCGTTAGGGGCGCTGGCAAGCTCGTTCGGGGCGGCAACAACCCGGCGCTGGGTCACGTGAATCCCGCCGGCATCGTTCCCCTTTCCGCCGACACGTTGGCGGTCTGCAGCATGGAAGGCTTGTGGAACTTTTCGCCGACGGGGAAGGTCCACAGGCTGGAGCGCCTCGGCGACATCACAGCAGTAGCTCGAGCGCCAAGCGGCGAATATTGGGTGAGCACACGGCAAGGGCTAGAACGGCTAGAGCCAAGCCAAGCCAAGGAACGTGACTGAGTGAGCGATTGCGAGTCTCACGTAATGCGTCACACTCATTGTTAGGATGCGCGTCGTCCGGCTCGCTCGCTGTCGTGGAGGTTCGTCATGTTATTAGGTGTGGCATTGGGGCTACTGCATGCCAACGCTGTCGAGTGGGTCACTCACAAGTACGTGCTGCACGGGCTGGGGCGCCGCAAAGGGAGCCTCTTCCGCTTCCACTGGGCCCAGCACCACCGCATCGCGCGCAAGAACGCGATGTACGACAAGACGTATCAATCTCCCTTTTACAGCTGGAAGGATCGGGGCAAGGAGGTCGTCGGCATCATGGGCCTCGCGCTCCTCCACTTGCCGTTGCTGAAGGTGGCACCGTACTTCACGGCCGCGGTGCTGTTCTCGAGCGGCAACTACTTGTACCGGCACCGGAAAGCGCACGTGGACGTGGCGTGGGGCCGAAAACACATGCCGCACCACTGGGACCACCACATGGGTCCGAATCAGGACGCGAATTGGTGCGTCTCGTATCCGTGGTTCGACTGGATCTTGGGAACGCGCGAGCGCCTAGCCGCGGAGGAGGCAAGCCCAATCGCGCCGAAGCCGTTGGCTGAACCGCACCCTACCCAGCTAGATTTCGCAGAGGCTCGCTCGGCCGCGCGCGTCAAAGCCTAGGAGGCTTTACGCTCGCCGCGCGTCGTGCAAGGACCGGCGCATGTCGAGCCGTCGCATGGCTGCGCTTCTAGTGATTTCGGGCGTCGTCGCCGCCGTGTCGTGTGGCTCGGACGACGACAAACGGCAAGAGCCCCCCGCGGCGCAGGCCGGCGAGGCCGGCGCGCCCGACGCCGAGGCAGGCTCCGGCGCTGGCGCCGCTCCCTCGAACGGTGGTGACAGCGCGAACGCCGGTGCCTTCTCGACGACTCCGGGTGTTGGCGGCGCGGGCTCGCCCGGTACCACCGCCGGCCAAGGCGGGGAGCTCCCAGGGGTGGGCGGCGGCGCCGGCGGCGACTTGAGCGGCGGCGAAAGCGGGGCCGGGGGCGCGGCCGGTGCGGGCGGCGCCGAAGCGGATCCACCCGTTTTTGCAGAAGACTTCGACGGGGAGCAGCTACAGACGGCCGGCGCTTATTCGGCCAATTACGTCGAGTTTTCGCAGTGGAACGTGGCGAGTGGCAGCGTGGACACCACCGTCTTGCCGAACGGCTTCATCGAAAGCCCCGGCGGCTATGGCCCGGGGCAGCTCGCGCGAGGCGTCGTCGTGGACTTGAACGGCAGCTCGCTGCAAAACGGCACGCTCGAGACGAAGGCCGCGCTCACCTTCCTGCCTGGCGTCGCGTACACCCTGAGCTACGCGCTGGGCAACGCCAAGAATCAAACCAACGCGGTCACGGTATCGATCACCGGCCTCGTGTCGGAGACGCGCACGCAGAACAGCGTAACGACCTTCACCGCGTACGAGACGACCTTCACGCCGCTCGAGAAAGTCACGGCGAAGCTCGTCTTCGCCAGCGCCGGCGGAGGCGACGACGACGGCTTGCTGCTAGACAACGTGTCGATTCGACGCTGAACCGAAGCGCCTCGGCTCCTTGCCAAGGCCGGGTTCGGCGGGGTCATGCCCATCGCGATGAGCATCTTACGGGCGTCGTTGTCGGTGCTCGGCTCCATGGGCTCAAGCTAAACGGCCAAGCTTTTCATGGCCCCTGGGCATCGGCGAACGCACGACCCTCGCCGGTCAACGCCGCAGCCGCGCCGGCCGGCGGTGTCGAAGGCGCCGCCGCTATCTAGGCCGGGCGCTTGGCGGCTTCCAGTCGCTTTTCGAGGTCGGCGATGGCGAGGGTTCGGCGAGTTTGCTCACCGGTCGCCAGCGTGAACGACGGCGCGTCCGTCGCCACGCGAGCGCTCGGCGTGGTCGCCCACCACGCCTCTGCTTCCGCGCTGCCCCAGCTCCCGGCCGCTTCGCACCGTTCGAGGGCGCGAGCCAAGGCGCGGGCGCCAGCCGGCCGTGCTTCCTTGGATTTCTCCAGGCAAGACATGATCACTCGCTCGAGATCTGCCGGCACCGTGACTCGCTCGGAGGGCGGCGCCGGCACGCTGTGCAGGTGGTGAGCGCACACCTCGAGCACCGTCTTGCCGCGGAAGGGCGGCGTACCGGTGAGCAGAAAATACGCTACGACCCCTAGCCCGTACACGTCCGTCGCTGCGTCCACTTGGTCCGGCTCGAGAATGGCTTCGGGCGACATGTAGAGCGGCGTCCCAACGACCAGGTTCACGTTGCTCTGCGTCGCCTGCTCGTTGCTCTTCACGTCGCGAACGAGGCCGAAATCCAGCACCTTCACGAAGTCCGCGAGCTCCCCGCGCCGGCACAGGAAGATGTTGGCCGGCTTCACGTCCCGGTGAATGAGCCCCACCTGATGCGCTTCGTGGAGGGCGCCGCAGACCTGTAACAGGAGGAAGATGGCGCGGCCGGCCGGCAACGGGCCGTGCCGCTGCACGAGCTCCTCGAGGGTCAGGCCCTCCAAGAGCTCCATGGCATAATAGAAGACGCCGTCCGGCGTGCGACCGTAGTCGTAAATGGAGATGGTGTTGGGGTGAGTGAGGCGCGCGGTGAGCTGCACCTCCTTCTCGAAGCGCCGGAGCTGCAGCTCGTTGCTGTCGCCGAGCAGCAGCTTCACCGCCGTGGGGCGGCGCAACATGGCATGCCGGGCGCGGTAGATCTCGCCCATACCTCCTTGCCCTATCTTCTCCTCTAGCGTGTACTGACCGAGCTGCAAGGCGGCTTTGGCGCGCTTCTGCAAGCCGTAAATCACCTTGGAAGCAACGCTGCTCACGACGACGCCGGCGGTGGACCAAAGCAGGGCCTCCACCAGGCCTCGCCCGCGCCCGCCCATCCGCAGCATCTCCGCCGTCGCCGGCAAGGTCGCGCGCATGAGCAGGAAGCCGGCGAAGCTCGCGATGCCGAGCAGCAGGGTGCGGCGCGGCGCGCTCGGTACCACCATCGCCCGCGTGATGCTCACGTGTGTCACCGCCAGCATCGCGGTGTAGTAGCCGTACGGCTGCACCGCCCAATGCCCCATGCCCACGAAGGACGCGCAGATGCAGAACGTGCCGAGCAAGTCCACGGCGAGCAGAGTCGCCTCCGGGAGTGTGCGTGCGCGGCGTAACCCGAGCCAAGTCCCGAGCGCGATGAGCGTGCCGAGCGCGTGGCTGATGCGCCCCATGACCTCCACCCGCTCCATGCCACGCAGGTGATCAGCCAGCGCCACCGCGAGGAGGAACATCCCAGAGATGAAGAACGTCACCTTGCCGAGCAAGGCCACGCGGTCCTGCACGAAGCGCAGCTCCTCGGCCGTGTCCTGCGGCATGCTGCCGAGGGCGGCCGCTTGCACTTTCGGAAACCGCGAGCCCGGCGCCACGGTCCGTGGCTTAGCATTCACGGCGCACGGAGCCTAGCGGCGTGGGCTTTCGCATCTTGCACGCAGGAAAGCGCGAGCCGTGATAGCTTCCGAGGCCAAGCTTCCGATGGGTCTAGTCGCAAACTGCAAGCTGGTAGGGCTTTTGCTCGCTACGTCGTGCCTACTCGGTGCCTGTAGGGGCAAGCCGCAGCGCTTCACCACCTCCGTGGAGGTCATGCAGGTAAGAAACTTCGGCACCACCACCAAGCTAACGGACGTGGAGCTGAAGTACGCCGAGTGCCCCGCGGACGCTCGGCAAATCATGCGGCTCGGCAAGGACTTCACCGACTGCGGCCAGGAGCTGAAGACGGGTGAGAAGCTCAAGGTGGACGTCGTACTGAGCTGGAACCCGGACCGAGGCTTTTACCGCAATGAAATCGTGCGCCTCGGCAAGTGCGACGTGAAGCTCGACACGAAAGACGAAGCCAACTACCAGACCGTGGAAACCTGCTCGGAAGTGAAGGCGACTGGCGTCACCGTGGGCGTGCGCTGCAGCCGACTGCGTAGTGAAGAGCTACTCGCGAAGTGCCCCTGGCTGCGCCGCGAGTAGCCTTCCTTCAGATGTACATGGCGAGGCCCATGACCACCACGGTGGCGATGGGAACAATCACACGCGCGATGCGGAAGACATTGTCCATCTTCCCCTCGTCCACCAAGAACATGAACCAGGTGGAGAGCATGCCCAGTAGCAAGGACGCGTACACCCCGAGCATGAGCTTGTCCGCGCGGGTTAGGTAGCTGGTTGCCGGCAGCTCCTGCATCAGCGAAAAGTGGAAGAGCACGGCACCGGCCAACATCGGCGCGCCCGCGTTGGACCGAACTTCCATGTGCGCGGGCGGCACCCACATACCTAGAAGAGAGATGAGCACGATGACGAGCGCGGGTACGTACACCTTGAAGACCGCGCTCGCCGCGAACCGATCGAGACCGACCGTAAAGACGTAACGCCCGTAGAATAGGTCGTCGTTCTCGAAACGATCGGGGTAGGACTGGCTGAGCGAGCGCGCTTCCACGAACGAGACTTGCCAGCCAACGGCGCGAAAGCCGCGCGCGGTCTTGGTGCGCTCGCGGTCCACCACGAAGCGGATCTGGTCGACGCCGCGGGAGTCGTCCTCCACCAGGATTTTGAGCTCCTGCGAGTCGTAAGGGTACTTGCGCAAATCCGCGGGTGACTTGAACTGACCGGACAAGCGCATCAGCTTGAAGGTCGGCTTGTCCGCGATGACCGTGGTGGAGTCCACCTTCCCATTGGGAAACTGGGGGCTGATCTCCGGCATCGGCGTCTCGCTGGTGAAGCTGAGGAAGAAATCCGCCAAGAACGTGCCACTTTGCACGTCGTACTCGTCCACGCTGTTGAGCAGCATGCCGACCTTGATACGCACCGGCTTGTCCGCATTGGGCTTGGCGAACGGTGACTTGAAGGCCGTGCCACTCGGGTGGAAAGGCACGCCTCCTTTGGGCGCAACCGCGAGATCGATCGGATCCGGTCCGGCGCTGCCGGCGGGCGCGACCGCGTCGCCCGAGGCCGCGGGAGTCGCGACTGCCGAAGCTGCGGACGCCGGTGGAGCGACGGAACCGGCGGCGGCCGCCGAGGGCGGAGCGGGTGGCGGAGGCGTTTGCGCCCACGCCTCACCACCACCCGGCGCCGATCGGAACGAAATACCGAAGAGCGCGACTAGCAGCGCGACCGCCACCCCGACCACGTTGATCCAAACGGCACGCGCCGGGACTTTACGCCGCATGGGTCGCTCGATTCGTGGCGCGTCGGAGTAGCCGGGTTTTCAAATTCACCAGGGCCGGAAACTTAGCGAAAACGTGTGTCGCCAACACCCAAAATCGGCACGACGCGCGCGACGTGACCAGAAACTCCGCGTCCTTCTCGTCAAGGCTCAGGCCCCCTCTGTCGCCGTGCCGACGCCTTCGGGTCGCCGTCGGTAACAATTCGGTCGTAATGGCGAACCGAACTTCACGACTAAGACCCATTATCGACCGCACGCGTGGCGATGGCGCCATTCATCCGTTAAACGTCGTTCGTGAAGGTCAGACTCGTCATCACGACGCTGGCGGCGTTACTCGGGCTCGCGTGCCAAGAGAAGCCGCAACGCTTCTCGACCCAAGTCGAGGTGATGCAGGTCCGAACCTTCGGCGCTGCGACTGGCCCGAAGATGGCGGACGTCGAGGTCAAGTACGCGGACTGCCCCGCCGATGCGCGGCAGATCATGCGTTTGGGCAAGGACTTCAGCGAGTGCGGTCAAGCGCTCGAGCCGGGTGAGAAGCTGCCGGCCGACGTGGTCCTCAGCTGGAGCTCGGAACGGCGACTGTATCGCAGCGAGGTCGTGCGACTCGGCAAGTGCGACGTGAAGCTCGACGCCAAGGACGAGGCTAACTACCAGAGCGTCGAGAGTTGCTCGGACGTGAAGCTGACCGGCGTCGTGGTGGGTGTTCGGTGCGATCGAACCCGCGGCCCGGAGCTCGTTGCGAAGTGTCCGTGGCTCAAGCGGTGACGTACGGCGCCCTCCCCGCGGTGGTCGCGACCGCCCCTTCCTAACCGTCGCCCGGCGGCGCGATGAAGAACGACGCCTCTTGATCAGAAATTCTGGCTCCTGGGCCCACATAGGAGGACGTGAAACCTCAGGTCTACCTGCCCGTCCACTGTTCGTCGTGCCTCGGCGCGGCGTTACTTCCCGCTGCGTCCGGGGAACGGCTCTGGTGTCCTCGATGTGGCGCGGCCGCGACCGTGCTTCCGGGAGAGAGTTACGGGGACGCCGATACTCCGCTCTTCGAGCGCCTCGCCGTAACCGTTCAGTCTGAGCTTCACACGGCTCGGGTCGCGAAGAACGTGATGGCCGAGCTGCGGGATGCGCGGGGCCGAAGCGAGGCCCTAGGCGCAATCTTGCTGCGCATTACCGACGATCTCCCGGGGCTGCGGTTTCTGTTACCACCGCTCTACCTGAAGGGGACGACTTCTGCGCAGCACCTGCTGATGACTCGAGCGGTGGGCATGCTGCTCACGCTCGTCGGGGCCCGCCTGCGTAGTCTCGAAGCCGGCTCCGCGGATGGCGGCGGCCTCCGCGCGAAGCACGCTTGAGGCGTTCGACCGCCATCTCCCGCGTGAAGCTGGCACGCCGTTCGCAAAGTCGTCGGCTCAGCATGTCGATCCCGATGACTCCCGGCACTCCTCCGCTTCCGCCTCCAGAACCCGCCGAAGTGCCGCAACCACCAGCGCCCGCTGAGACGCCCCCGCCCAGCCCGCCGATCGAGGAGCCGCCCCCCCTTCACGATCCGGAGGAGCTGCCTCCCCCCGCGCCGATTGAAGAGCCGCCGCCGGGCACGCCTCCCGGTGAGCCACCGCCTGGACCAGCCGTGTTCTGATTGAGCACGCTCGAGCGGCGACTGACGGATGCCCGTCCCCGAGAGATTCCTGGACGAGGCCGCACGCGACGCCGGCCTAAAGGATTTGCGGAGGGTGCCGTAGCTCAGGCTTGGGAAAGCACGCCAAGCACGAGGCTCGTATGGCTGCGAATCTGCCGAATTCTGGTCCGATCTCGGGCCTTCTGGCCCACGGCGTGGGTCACGGAGGCGTAGCTCAGGTCCTCCGCACCGTGCGCAAGCACTTGAGCATGGACGTCGCGTTCGTCTCTCACTTTCGTGAGCTCGACCGCGTCCTGGAGCACGTGGACTGCGATGGGTTCGCGCCGATTCACGAAGGGCAAGCGATCCCACTCGAGGACGGATACTGCCTGAAAATCGTGCGCGGAGAGCTACCCGAGCTCATCGCCGATACGTCGCGGGTCCCCGCCGCCATGGCTATGCCGGAGACGCAAGCGATCCCGATCGGCGCGCACCTCAGCGTGCCAATCCAGCTCGCCACGGGCGAGGTCTACGGCACGCTGTGCTGTTTCAGCCGGGAGCCGAATCTCACGCTCGGGGACCGAGACCTGAGCCTGTTGCGCGCTCTCGGCGAGGTGCTCGCGTCCCGCATCGACGAAGAACTACTGACGTCGCGCCAGAAGCAGGCTGTGGCGGACCAGATTCGCTCCGCCATCGCGACGGGCGCGCCGCGCATGGTGTTTCAACCCATCTATTCTCTCGAGGGTGACTGCATGGCGGGCGCCGAGGCACTTTCACGCTTCGACGTCGAGCCCCGGCGCGCGCCCGACGTCTGGTTCAACGCCGCGCACGAGGCAGGGGCCGGCATGGAGCTCGAGCTTTGCGCTATCGAGCACGCGTTGGTCGCGCTCCACCTGCTACCCGAGCCGCTTTCGCTCAGCATCAATACGTCACCGGAGCTGCTGCTGTCCGGGCGTTTGGAGCCACAGTTGGAGGGCCTCGACGTCAGCCGGGTCGTGCTCGAAGTCACGGAGCATGCCGCGGTTGCCGACTATGCCCCGCTCCTCCGCGCGCTCGCGCCGTTTCGTGAGCGCGGCGCGCGGCTCGCCATCGACGACGCGGGCGCCGGCTACGCGAGCATGCGTCACATCCTCAACCTGCACGCCGATGTCATCAAGCTCGACATGAGCCTGACGCGCGACATCGACACCGATTCGCACCGGCGCGCCCTCGCTAAGGGCCTCATCGCTTTCGCTCACGAAATCGGCAGCACGATCACCGCCGAAGGCGTCGAGACCGAGTCGGAGCTCGAAGCCCTTCGCGCGATCGGCGTCGACAAAGTGCAGGGGTACTTCCTGAGCACGCCGAAGTCGTTGGATGAAATCCTGCTCGCCGCACGCCGAACGTCGACGGTCTGGCGGCGCACGCCCATTTAGCGCGGCGCGACCGTAAAGGTTCTTCTGCTCAACGCAGCGGCAGGTAGACGTCCGTGACCTGTTCGTGCTCGCTCACGGCCGGCACACGGGCGACGTAGTGAAAGAACAGCGGGAAATCTCGGATCTGCTCGCCGCTGTCCGGTAGCCACTTCGCGTAGAGCTCGCGAACCGTCTCGCCGATAGCGTCGGTGGAACCGACGTGCCGCGCCATGGCGCATCGACCTCCCGGTATCACCTTCTCGACGACGCCCGCGCCATTCGGGCTGAGCGGGCCGCTCAGCTCGGCGCAGATGTCGAATCGGTATTCCTCGGGGTTGGCGGGGTTCAGGTCCTGGTAATTGATGCCGAGCGTGCGGCAGCTCCCCACTGGCGAGTCTCTACAAGACTTGCGCCATTCGATGAACCGCGCGACCGAGGACATCAGTCGATCAGGAGAACCGCGATGCTCCAGGGCGGCGACGCGGGTCTCCGTAAAGTTTACGATTTTCGGACTCATGCTGTTGCTGTGGGTAGGTGTTGGTGGTTGGGGAGCGCGTCGAAAGGTGGCCCAATCCGGCGCTCGCCGGAAATCCGATGGGGTCTGGCCCTGCATCTCTTTGAAGGCCCTGGCGAACGACTCCGGCGCGCTGAATCCCGCGTCGAGCGCCACGTCGATAATCCGGTGATTCGGACTGAACGCCAGCTGGTAGGCCGCTCGCCTCAACCGTGTCAGCCGTACGAAGTGGCTTACGGTTAGGCCCGCGTACTCCGTGAACTGCCGATGAAAGTGAAACTTCGAAAACCCCGCCACGTCGCTTAGCAGCTCGAGGGTCAGCGGTTCGTCCAGGTGAGCGCAGATGTAGCTTACTACCCGGTCGATGCGCCGCTCGTAGGCCTCACGGTGAGCTACCTGTGTCATCCGTCGTTCTCGGCGCCATTCTGCGGCCCTCGAGGGCGCCCGTCCTGACCGGGATTGCTTTTTTTGCGGAGTGGGACTCGAATGTTCGGTTAGCCGCGATGAGAAGGGGAGCTCGCATGAGTACGTTGGAGAGAGCCAAGCGACACCGCACGGTCCAGGTGCCGATCGCGTTCGGCCTGTTGGCGCTGTGTTGCGGAGGAGGGGTCGAGAAGGAGCAAGCTGGCCCGCCGAGCGGCGGAAGCACGAGCTTGGGCGGGTCCGCGGCCGCCGTCGGCGGTGACCAAGCCGCAGGCTCGCCGGATCCGGGCGGTTCGGCGGGAACGGGGCCGAAAGCAGCCCGGAACACCAATCGGGACGTGCTGAGCACGCACATCGCGCTCAACCTCGGCACCCAGACGGGAGTTGCCACGATCGAGCTTGCGCCATCCCCCTCCAAAGAAGGAGCCACGCTGGAGGTTGGAGATCTGGCCATCAGAAGTGTGAATGGGGAGAGCGGCTCGCTCGACTTCGCGCTCGGCATGAGCTCGACCGGCGCTCTGTTGGATGTCGGCCTCCCCGCGAGTGCAAGCGCGCAGGTGCTGGAGGTAACCTACGACTTCAACAGCCACGGGAGCTTCGACGGCTGGAGCACGGGCGCAGGGACTTCGTTTTTGTGGCCTTATTACTGCGGCAACTTGTTCCCCTGCCGGTCGACCCCTGCGGACGGCGTGAAGTTTTCGATGAGCGTCACCGGCTACCCAGCAGGGCTCACCGCGCTCTTCCCCGCCTCGCTGGAAACGGACGCCCCGAGCTACATGCCTGCCGTCACGGTGGGGGAGCTGAGGCAGATACCGCTCGGGGAGACGACGAACGGCACCAAGCTGAGCGCCTGGCTGCGTCCCGGGCAAGACGCAGGCGCGGCCACGCAGGGCACGAGCACGCTGGTGCGTGTCTTCGACTTTTACGAGCAAACCTACGGCGCTTACGCCTTCGGCGACGAGGCAGGGAGCGTCGCCGTCGACTGGGGAGGCAGCGGCTTCCGCGGCATGGAGCATCACCCGTACTGGCACATCAATCAGAACAACTTCGCGGACGCGCTGGTGCACGCGCATGAAGCGGCGCATGGCTGGTTCGGCAACGGCGTGCGCCTGGAATGCTGGGAAGATTTCGTACTATCCGAAGGCACCGCGAGCTACCTCGCGGCGCGCGCGATGGAGCAGGTCGGCGTCGACGTTTGGTCCGACTATGAGTGTCGAGTCCTGCGCGTCTGTCAGCACGTCGTCCTGAAGAAGCGCTGCAGCGGAGTAGACATCCTGACGGACCCAATAGGCTCTGCCGCGTCGTACATGAAGGGGGCATTCTTCTTTCGGGACGTCGAAGGACTCATCGGCGCGGAGGAGCTGGACGCCGCTTTGGCCGAATTTTATGCCGCCCGCGTCGGCAAGGCGTCGTCGTTCGATGCGTTGGTCGACGTCATCCGCGCCCGCGCGGGAGGCGATGATCGCGTCGACCAGCTCGTCGCCAGCTGGCTCGAGTCGTCCAGTTGCCCGTCCGAAACGGACGGCTTCTGCGCGCCGAGTCCTTAGAGAGCTGGGTACCCGAGCGTCGGGGCGCGGCGCATCACCCTGCAAAAGTGCCCCGGATGGCGCGCGGCACCTCCGGCCGCCGATACACGTCGTACTTTCGAGGGGGAGAGTTGAGAGCCGCGCCAAATGCGACGTGGTACGTTTGGCGTGTGGCGACGAAACAGACGGAGCGCGTCGGTCAGGTCATTGGACAGCGCTACGAGCTTTCGGCGGTCATCGGGCGGGGCGGGCAAGGAATGGTGTACCGCGCGACCGACCGGTGGATGAACCGGCAAGTCGCCGTAAAAACGCTGGACTCGCAGGCGGCGCGGGAGCCGCGGATGGTGGAGCGCCTCATGCGCGAGCAGCAGGCGATGACGGTGCTCAAGGGCACCGCCGCGGTGGAAGTGCTGGACCTGTGTCGCGGCAACTCGGGCGAGCTGTGCTTGGTGATGGAGCTGCTGAAGGGCGTAGACCTAGACGAGCACTTGTACGCGCTTTCGTTGCGCCGCGAGCGGCTGTCCCTGCAGCGTGTCGGCGAGATCTTCGATCCGATCGTGAGCACGCTCGCTACGGCACACGCCGCCGGCATCCTGCATCGCGACCTCAAGCCGGCGAACATCTTCCTCCCGGAGGACGGCAGCGTGCGTTTGCTGGATTTCGGCATGGCACGGCTGAAAAACGCGGCTCCCCTCACCGCCGCCGGTACGGTCATGGGCTCGCCGAGCTTCATGGCTCCCGAGGCCTGGAATGGCTTGTCCGACTTGATGGACCAGCGCGTCGACGTGTACTCCCTCGGAGTCATCTTGTTCCTGGTGCTGGCGGGTGAGCTGCCGTTCAGCGGCGCTACGCTGCAGGAAAAATACCTGAGCGCGACGAGCGGGGAGCCTTCACGCTTGCTTGCGCTCCGCCCGGACTTGCCGCGAGGTGCAGACGACTGGGCAAGGTCGGCGTTGGCGCGCGACCGGGAGCTGCGCTTCGGCAACGTGGACGCGTTGTGGAACGCGTTCATGGCCGTGTTCCACGTCGCGCCGCCCAACCGCAAACGAGAGAGCTGGTGGGTGCAAGCAAAGGGCGCGGTGCAAAAGATCGCCGGCCGGAACCAACCCGCGCCGCGCGCGGACACCGTGCCGGATCCGATGGGCTCGGCGCTCGCCCGCGAGGCGTTGGCCCAAAGTGTTTTTCGTCCGCCACCCGCGGACACCGCGCCCCCCGTCGAGCCGACGATGGAGCTCGGCGACGCGGATTTGCGTCTTGTGCTCCCGCCGCCGCGTAAACCACCACCACGCCCTGCAGCGACGCGGCCGGAGAAGACCATCAGCATGAGTGACGCAGATTTGGAGCTGGAGCCGGCGCCCGATTTCGGCTCAGAGTCCACGAAATCAGGGAAGCGGTAAGGCGGGCTCCGCTGTGCGTTCCCCGGCCGCGTGATACATTGCGCGTCCATGTCCGAGCCCGAAGACAACCGCGGAGAGCCCAAGAGCGAAGCGGATCGCACGTTGCTCGGCGTCGCGCCGCCCCGCTTCGAGGGCACCGCGCAGTCTGCGCCCCGCAGCCCCGTGCTCGTGCGGGCGGGTGATTCGGTGGCGGACGTGGAGCCCGTATTGCGGCCCCGCGTCGCCTTGCCGAGCCGCCCACCCGCGGCCGCGACCAGCAACGCGAGCCTATCGAACACGGAGACCACGACTCAGCGCGTATTGCGGGTGGCGCGAGAAAATCCGGTCGTGTGGATGGTGGCGGCACCTGCTTTGGCCGCGCTGTGCGTCATCGGGTTAGCGGTCGCCACCGCCCCGACGCCAGTCAAAGCTTTCAAGCCCGCGCCGGCTTCCTCCCCACCTTCTGTCGCGGCTCCGGTTACTCAGGCCCCGGCGGAGAAAGCTACGCCGCTGCCGTCGCTCGCGGAGCTGGAAGCAAAACCGCCCGGCTCCCTGGTTGCCTCGGAGCTGCTGCGCTTGGCGGAGCTGCGGCGTGAACGGCGGCGCCTTGCGATCGACGCTTTGCGCGAGAAAGTCGCCCAGAGCCCCGCGCTGTTGGAGGACAAGTCCGTGCAAGCAGAGCTCTTGCAAGCGGCTCGGGATGCGCTGACCGCTCCCCAGGCCCTCGCCGCGATAGCCGCCGCCGGCACGCCCCTCGGCGCGGACCTGCTCTACGAAGCGTGGACAGGAACGCCGGGTCGCACCGACGCGACCGAGCTTTCGCGGGCGCTCCTGTACAGCCAAGACGTTCGACCGAAGGCTTCGCCCGCGCTCTCCGTGGCGCTGGACCTCCGCGTCGCGGAGACGTGCGAGCAATACCAGGCCGCGTTGCCGGGCGCGTTGAAGCAAGGCGACAAGCGCTCGCTCCACTTACTCGGCAAGTTGGTGCAACGGCGCGGCTGCGGGCCGAGGAAGGCGGCAGATTGCTACCCCTGCTTGCGCGCCGAAAATGACGAGCTAGTCGCCACCATCAACGCGGCCAAGAGCCGCCGCCCGCCCACCTTTCCGGTGCCGTGAGCGTCAGGCAGGTTCGCGCAACATCGCGAACAGGTCCGTCACGCCGGGGTCGTAACCGTGCTGCATGAAGAGCGTGGTGACTTGGCCTCGATGGTGCGTCTGATGATTGAAGAGGTGCGCGACCGCCCACCAGAGCGGCACCTCCTGAGGCTTGCCTAAGCGCAGGTAAGTGAGCGCGCCCGCAAGCCGCTCTTCGCTGAGCTCGGCGACCCAGCGGCTCAGCTCTTCGTCGGTGTGCGCTCGCTCGCGGCGTAGCTCGTGGAAGTCCTCATGAAGCTCTTGGTCGAGACCGCGGATCCCTGGCGCCATGAAGCCAGTCGGCGCGCTCTCGCCCTTGAAGCGCGCGAGCCACACTCGATCTGCAACGAGCAGATGATTGAGCGTGCCGTGAATGGACTTGAAGAACGCCCCGACGTCCCGCTTGCGCAGTTCGTCGGTCATGGTTGCGGCAAGCTCGAAGAGCTTGTCGTTCATCCAGCGGTTGTAACGAGCGGAGGCGCGGAGCCACTCGGAGCTGAGCATAGGGGAAGCGTAGGACGGCATGGAAACGCTGCCAAGCCGCTCGCCAGCGCGCTCCCGCCGCTCGCACCCTGCTCCGCGGAAAGTCACGGAGCGATTGTTGACCGCAGGTCATAGGCGCTGCGCTAGCTTCCGGAGCATGATCAAGCTCCTCGAGCGCGTTCCGGCGGGGCTCTGCCAGGGCGAGGAGGGGCGCGGTGTCGACGCGCGCTGAACGCGTCGTCGTCGCGCGTCGCTTTTGCGGGCCGCCGGATTCCGGAAACGGTGGCTACAGTGCCGGCCTCTTGGCGACCGCGCTCGGCGGCGCCGTAGAGGTCACGTTGCGCCGACCCCCGCCCCTAGAGCGAGAGCTTTCCCGCGTCGTTTCCGGGACGCGCGCGGAGCTGAAAGATGGCGAAGGGCTGATCGCGGAGGCGCGTCACGCGGAAGTAAACGTAATGCCCCCGCCCGCAGTTTCGTTCGAGCGCGCGAGCGAGCTGTCGACGCACTACATCGGTCACACGAAGCACCACTTTCCCGGGTGCTTCGTGTGCGGCCCCGCGCGCGCAGAGGGGGACGGCTTGCGCATCTTCCCGGGCCACGAGCAGCGCGACCAACCCATGGCCGCGCCCTGGACCCCGGACGCGAGCCTGGCCGATGAATCCGGACGCCTCCCGACCGAGATCTTCTGGGCCGCGCTGGACTGCATCGGCTACTTCGCAGCCGGCGCGCCGGACTACCCCGTTGCGCTACTCGGGCGAATGACCGCGGAGCTTGGCGGCGAGATTGCGGTCGGCGAACGTTACGTCCTCCTCGGCTGGCCCCTCGCGCGCGAAGGGCGGAAGCTCCACGCCGGCACCGCGCTGTACGACGCTTCGGGGAACGTGCGGGGCCGAGCTCGTCAAACTTGGATATTGCTCGCTTGAGCGCGCCCCCCGGCCATCACCCGGCCAATTGCCAGCCTTAGGCGGCCATGGGTTTTCGCGATATGCTTCTCGGTCATGAGCTCGAACGAAGACGGCCTGAAAGCTAGCCAAGCCAAGCTGTGGAAGTTGGTGGAAGAGCGCAGCCGGCCAGGGTCGGACACGGCCGCCATCGACAAGCGCATTTGGGACCTCTTCGGCGAGGACTGGGCGGTGATGTTCACGGACCTCTCCGGGTTTTCGCGCCGCGTGTCCGAGTTCGGCATCGTTCACTTTCTCCAAGTCATTTACGAGCAACGGAAGTTGCTGCTCCCCATCGTGGAGGCGCACGACGGCCTGCTGATCAAGGCAGAGGGAGATAGCTTCATGATCATGTTTCGCGCGCCGGAGCGCGCCATCGCTTGCGGCATCGCGATGCAGAAGGCGTGCAGCAACGTGAACGAGCGGCGCAAACCAGAGGAGCAAATCCTGCTCTGCATCGGCATCGGCTACGGTCGAATTCTGCGCATCGGCGAGTCCGACGTGTGGGGGCGCGAGGTGAACGGCGCGAGCAAGCTGGGCGAGGACACCGCCGAGCCCTACGAGATCCTCGTGACCAGCGCGGTGAAGGAAGCGCTAGGAGACAGCACGACTTACGGCTTCGAGGACATCGGCGCCGGCTCGTTCGGCGGGGCTGCCAACTACCGGCTCGCTTACAAGTGAGCCCCAGCGCCAAGCTACGGCAGCAGCCGTGGCGGCGCGGGCACCGGCATCGGTCGTGCACACTCTGGCACGCACGCGTCGCCTTCCAGACGTTGGATCACGTACGGTGGGAACGCGTCACTCGAGTACTGCTCGACGATGTCGCGGTACGCGCGACGCGCTGCCTCCGACTGCCCGGATTGCCAGTGCAAGTCTGCGAGGGCTACGCGCGCCGGCACGTAGTTCTCGTTTGCTTCCAGCGCCTCGCGGAAGCGCTGGTCCGCCAGCGCTCGCTCACCGCGCAGAAGCTCGAGCTCGCCCAGGCCCGCTAGCGCCTCGCTGTCTCGAGGGGCTTGGGAGAGCGCGCGCCGATAGAAGCGCTCCGCGTCTGCCAAGTGGTACTGGCGTTGAGCGCCACGCGCCCGTTCGAGCCAGAACCGCTTTTCGAGCAGCGGCGTAACGACAGGCTTGGTCGCAGTGGGCGGAGACGCGGCGACCACGGGCGTTGCGGGAGCCGCGGCGCACCCGGACAGCGCCATCGTGGGCGCCGCGACCTGCACGGGCGGCACAGGCGCCGAAGCGACTGCCGCCGGCCGCGGCGCCGCGCGCCCCGCGAAGAGCACGGCCGCGCATGCGCCGACCGCAAAGCCCACGGCCAGAGAAGTCCAAAACCGGCCCAGTTTCCATGGGACGGCCGCGGGCGCAGGGCTCGCCGGATCCGGCTCGGTGTTCACGGGCGCGAAGGAGTCCATGCCGCCGGGGGCGCCGTGAGCTCGAAATTGCCGCAACGTATCCGGGAAGGCAGAGGTGGTCCCGCCGATCACGCCCAACGCGAAGGCCTCCTCGCGTTGGTGCTCCGCGCTGAACGGCACCGCCGCCGACCCCGGCGAGGTCGGCGGCGCCAGCGCGACCCCGCAGAAAACGCAGAAGACACGCTCCGGCGGGTTCGATGACGGAGCGTCATCGACGAACTCGCCGAAGCAGTTGCTGCATTGGTGCTTCATGGACCCGCCGTCTGAATCCCTCGTGATACCCCAGCACCACCGTCAGACGAAATGCCTTATCGTGGTGGAGCGGGCGGGCTTCTAGCGATGGCAGAATCTCTGCGAGATCAAAGCCTCTGAACGGACCTGAGGTCGATGCAAACCAGCGGGCCGACTTAGCGAGCCGTGTCCTAATGGTTTCGTTTCAAAGCGAGCGGGCAAGCTTTTCCAGGACGTCCATCTGTTCCTGCATGCCCTCTTCCATGCCCGAATTGCCGATGAGGTCCCGCACTTGTTGGTTAGGGCACTGCACCAGCAGGCTGAGCTGCGTGCGGTTGTCCTGCTCGTTGAAGGTGATGATGTTCCGCACCTCTTCACCCGCAGCCGGCTCCGGTGCGCCTTCGTAGATCTCAGTCGTCACGATACGCTCGTCGGGCACGATCTCGGAGAACTCGCCGTGGAACGCGACATCGAAGCTCCCGTGAGCCAGCATGACGTAGCGCCATTTGCCGCCCACTCGAAAGTCGATGTCCACGACTTTCATCTCTCCGCGAATGCCCGCCCACCAGCGGCGGACCAAGGACGGCGTCGTCCAGGCGCGGAACACCAAGTGCTTGGGCGCGTCGAACTCCCGCGTGATGAGGATTTGATCGTCCGTTGGCAGCGTCACTTTGGCTTTACCCGAATGTGTCATGACTCGTTCTCCTCTTTTTTCAGCTCTTCCAACACTTCGTCCAAACAGTCGAAGCGCTCCGACCAGAAGCGCTCGTAGTCTTTCACCCAGTCGAAGATGGGCTTGAGGGCGAGCGCGTTGAGCCGATACAGGCGCTGGCGTCCCGATTCGCGCACCTCCACTGCACCCACCTCGCGCAGGACGCGCAGGTGCTTGGAAACTTGCGGTTGGGCGACGCCCAGTGCCGTCACCAGCTCCGCCACCGGGCGCTCTCCGCCGGCCAGCACTCGCAGGATGTCCCGCCGCCGCGGCTCGGCCACGGCGTTGAAGGCGTCTGCTGTCGTTGCCGCTCTTGCCATGCACCAACACATATTCCCTAATGGGAATACGTCAAGTGCCTAGTCAGATTCTTCATAAAATTCATGACGTTCTGGGTACCCTGATCGCGATGAAGGCGAAGGCGCTCGGGTACGTGACGCGCGCCGGGCGGCTGCTCGTCTTTCGGCAACTGGGGCGGCCAGATCAAGGAGTTCAAGTACCGGGCGGCAGCGTCGAGCCAGGCGAGTCCCTGGCGGACGCCGCGCGGCGCGAGGTGCAGGAGGAGACCGGCTTAACGTCGCTGCGCGTCGCGCGCTACTTGGGCGCCGCCGTTTACGAGCTGAAGGTCGACGCGGGGCCGCCGCACCTCCGCCACTTCTTTCACGTCGTGGTCGAGGGCGCCGGCCCAGAGCGCTGGCAACACGTGGGCTCGAAAGACGTCACGTTCGAGCTGTGGTGGGAGCGGCTGGAAAGCGTGCGCCTCGATTGGGAAATGGGCGTCTACTTGGCGGCGCTGTCCGGTACGACCCACAAGTAAACGTGGTGCGGTTGGGGTCCGCCCTGCAGCGTGATGCGGCGCGTGGGAGCGTACTCGCCCATGTCGTGCATGTTGGAGACGATGCGCGCCCCCGGCCGCAGCTCGCGCAGCAACTTCGGCAGCAGGCGCCGATTTATTTCTGGCCACAAGAACAGAAAAACTACGCTCGCCTCGCGCAGCTCGGTCTCGAAGAGATCTCGAGTGTAGAAGCTCACGTGGCCGGAGACCCCCGCGCGAGCGGCGTTAGCTTGCGCGAGCCGGACGAGCTTGGGATCGAGGTCCACGCCCACGCCGCGTGCGCCGCTGAGGCGTACGGCGTCGATCACGACGCGGCCGTCGCCGCATCCGAGATCGTAGATCACGTCTTCGCGATGCGGCGCGGCCAGCTCCAACATGGCCCCAATGGCCCGATCCGAGGAAGGTTCGTAGGGCACGTCCGGCTGCCGCAGCGGCCGGTCGCGGTCGATTTGCAGCCATGCGCCGGGCAGGTCACGCGCCGGGTAGCGGCAACTGGCGATGAGCAGCAACGCCCAGGCGGAGATCGAACCGATGCGAGAGATGCGGGCCGGATAGCATCGGCCGGTATCTCACCGCAAGATGCGCTCGCGGCCCGGGCGCGGTCTGCAATCAGGCTCACTTTTTGACGTCGAACACGAAGTCGCAGATCACGACCCAAGGAGCTCTAGCTGCCGCGGACCGAGGGCGCGTCATTGCCCCCATATTCTCCGTCCGCGCTCGTTACCGTGGGCCGGGGCGTCGGTCCTGACTAAAGTGGCGACCTCATGCCGTCCCTCGCGGTCGTCTGTGGCAACGCCGGAACCGGCAAAACAACTTGGGCCAAGCGTGTTGCCCAGCGCCGCAGCGCCGCGCTGCTCGACCTGGACACGGTGAGCGAGCGCGTGGTGATGGCGGCGCAGCGCGAGCTCGGCCGGAGCGAGAACGATCGCGACTCTGCGGAGTACAAGCGCGTTTTCCGCGACGCCGTGCACGAAACGTTGTTCGCGATCGCGCGCGATTGCGCGGGTCCGGTGGTGATCGTGGCGCCGTTCACGCTCGAGCGGCGCCTTCCGAATTTCAGCGAATGGCTGGCAGGCAAGTGCGGTCGCTCCGTACAGGTGCACTACTTCGTCTGCGACGAGCAGGTCCGAGAGGCGCGGCTGCGATCTCGAGGCAATCCTCGCGACGCGGCCAAGCTCGAAGACTACGCCGCCTACCGTGCCATCGCGCCGTACGAGCCGCCGCCCGCATACCCTCACCTGCGCTTCGACACGACGCACGCGTTTCCCGGAGAGCCCGAGCTGGTCTCGTCGGACGAAGGGTGAGCTACAAAAATCCGAAGGCGAGCCTCGCCCCCCCGCGAAACTCGCCTTGAAGCGGCCCTAACGAAGGCTCAGGCTTCGTTCTTCTCTTCTGCGTCTGACTCGTCCTTCTCGCCGGAGATCTTCTCTTTCAGCCAGAAGATCGCGCCCGCGACGATCACGAGAGCTCCGAGCATCCACCCGAAGCGTCCCCACAAGCCGCGCTGCATGTCCGCTTCGGTATACTTCGCGGTGATCGCCTTCACGACCTCCGCGTCGTCGATGTACGTGTCCCCTTTGAACGCGACGGGCTTGCAGTCGGACACCGAAAAGTACGACCACAGGACGCCCTTCACCTGGCACATGTAGCCAGCTTCATAACCGGCGAGATCCGGCTCCTTGTCGAGTGGGGCCGGCAGCGGTCCCGTCGGAAAAGCGTGATCGCCCGTGTTGTAGATCAAAGGAATGCCCTTGGCCTCGGCCCGGGCGGGCACGAGCAACATCATCATCAGTAACCCCAGGAATACCGCTACGGCTCTCATTGTTTGCGTAAGTACGCGGGGGGTTGGTAGATCTTCCCCGCCTTTTCCGTAGTAGCCCGCTCTGAATCGAAAAGGAATACGCTCGAGCTAGTAGTTGCAGGTGCGCTAAGCGCGTTCGTCCACCGCAGGGCGAGCACGACGAGCCAGCGACTCTATCGAATAGAGCAGGACGGCTAGCCAGATGAGAGAAAAACCGGCTAACTTCCGAGCGGGGAGCGCCTCGCCGAAGGCGAGGATGCCGAGGAGGAGCTGAAGCGTCGGGGAGACGTACTGAAGGATGCCGACCAGCGCGAGCGGAATACGACGCGCTCCTGCGCCGAAAGCGAGCAGCGGAAGCGCGGTGACCGGGCCGGCTGCCAGCAGCAGCAGCGTGCGATTCAGCCCCCCACCCGCGAACGCGCCGCCACTACGAAACGACGAGTAGAGGACATAACCGAGCGCGACGGGCAGCAGGAGAAGAGTCTCCAGAGTGAGCCCACCGAGTGCGTCGATTGGTGCCGTCTTCCGCAGCAGGCCATAGACGCCGAAGCTAGCCGCGACCGTCAGCCCAATCCACGGCAGCTCGCCCGCGAGCAATGAAAGCCACGCGACGCCGAACGCAGCCACGCCGACGGCAGCCCATTGGGCGGGACGCAAGCGCTCCTTGAGCACGACCAAGCCGAGCACGACACTGACGAGCGGATTGATGAAGTAGCCCAGGCTTGCGTCGACCACCCGGCCTTGACCCACGGCCCAGATGTACATGAGCCAATTGACGCTGAGCGCCGCCGCGCTGAGCGCGAACGTCCATAACAGGCGCGGCTGTTGCCGGAGCAACGCGAGCCAGGCCACGCGCCCCGTCGCCAACACGAGCAGCGCAAGCAGCAACGACGCCCAGACGACCCGGTGCGCGATGATTTGCAAGAGCGGCACGTTGCCCAGCGCCTTGACGTAGAGCGGCATGAGACCCCACAAGCCGTAGGCGGTGAGGGCGTAGAGAACTCCGCGACTGCGCTCGGTCAAGGCGCGCTCAGCATGGGGCAACGCCGCGGGAAGCGTAACCCCGCCGCGAGGCGCGACTCACCGCTGAAATGCGTCGTTGACGGGAGGCACGGTTCGGTACGTACCCGATTCGTCGTCGTGCGGGCTGTGGCGCGGGTAGTCTTGCTCCTCGGAAAGCACGAACGTCTCCACCATGCCGGTGAGCATCGTCGCTTGACCTGCCAGCTCTTCGGCCGCGCTCGCCGACTCTTCGGCCGCCGCGGCCGTGTGCTGCGTGGTGCCGTTCAAATCGCCGACGGCGCTGGAGATGTGAGTAAGGTCGTCCCGCTGACGTCCACACGAGACTGCGACTTGGCGGAGCACCTGCCCGACACTGCGAACGGTCTCCGAGACGCCCAGCAGCTCGCCCGCGACCGTTTGCTCGAGCTCGACCCCGCGCTGGGCCGCCTTCACCGCTTCCTCGATCAAGCCTGACGTTTGCTTGGCCGCCTCGGCGCTTCGGCGCGCGAGCATGCGCACCTCCTCCGCCACGACCGCGAAGCCTCGTCCCGCCTCGCCTGCGTGGGCGGCTTCGATCGCGGCGTTCAGCGCGAGGATGTTGGTCTGAAACGCTATCTCATCGATGGTTCGGAGGATGCGCGCGGTGTCCGCGCTGGACTCGCGAATCCGCACCATGGCCTCCGACATCTGCGTCATGGCGGTGGTACTCCGCTCGGTGCTGGCGAGCGCCTCGGCCGACAGGGCCAGAGCGCTATCGGCGCGGCCGGCGTTTTCTCGAGTTGCGTTGCTGAGCTGCTCGAGGCTCGCGTTCACACGGTCCAGCGAGGCCGCTTGCTCGGTGGCTCCGTGCGCCAGTGTCTGCGCCCCTTGGGCGATCTGCTGCGAAGCGGATTGCACCTGCCCCGCCGACCCCTGCACCTCGAGCAGGGTCTGGTCGAGAGCTTCCGTCGCGGCATTGAAGGTCACGGCCAAGCGCCGGTGATCACCGGCAAACTCTTCGGACATGCGCGCCGAGAGGTCACGCGCGGCGATGGCTTCCAGCGCGCGCCGAGCTTCCCCGATCGGCTCGAGGATGGCGTCGAGCATGTCGTTCAAGCCACGCACCAACTCCCGAAATCCGCCCTGAAAGCGCTCTGCCGGCGCGCGTTCCGCCAAGCGCCCTTCACGCGCGGCGCACGTGAGCTTGCCCAAAGTGTCGCCCAACGCGGTCACGGTTTGCTTCAAGCCCAGCATGCTGCGGCCGAGCAAGTCCTTGTGCCCACGGACCCGAACCTCGCCCGAGGTATCACCGGTCGAGAGCTTTTGCGCGGCGCGGGCCAAATCGGCCTCGGCCTTGGCCATTTCCGACATCGCGAGCGCGAGCGCGCCGACTTCGTCACGCGCCAACGTGTCCGGAATCACCACGTCGCAGTCGCCGACCGTGAGGTGACGCGCGGCGACGGTAAGACGCAAAAGCGGCGCGCAGATGCTGCGATAGATCGCCCACGCCACGAACAACCCGAGCCCCACCGCGGTCCCGCACAACCACCAGATTTGCTGCTGGCTGGTGACGGCGGTCACCTCCGCGGACTTGGCTTCTGCAGCCATATGGCGCTCTTGAATCGCGATCAGCTTCTTGATGCCACCGATGTACTCGGTGAGGCTGGGCAGTACGGTTTCGCCGAGCAGCTTGTCGGCCTCGGCGTCTTTGCCCGCCTTCTTGATTTTGGCCGCGTCGTCGAAGGCCGCGACGTGCGTCTTGCGCAGCGCTTTGACCTTCTCCAAGGCTTCGAAGGAGTCGCGGTCACCGCCGTTCTTCACGTTGAACAGCTTGTCGAGCTTCTCGTAGGCGGCGTTGATGCGGCTGCGGGCGTCCGCCACGCCGCGCGACGAGCGCTCAATCAGCTCCGGCGAGCGCGTGGCGAAGAGCGCGAGCTTGAAGCGCGCGCCTTCGTTGACAGCGTCGATCAGCGCGTTCGCAGCGTCCACCTTCTCCGGCACGTCATGCGTCGCGACCCGTATCGTGCGGCGAAGCTGTGACAGTCGGTCCACCGAGAGCAGCCCCACCACGACCATCAACGCCATGAGAATGGAGAAGCCGAGCAACAGACGGGTGCGGACGGAGAGGAAACGAATCCACATGAGCGGAGCCTCGTCGCCACAACGGCTACCCGGCTTGGTTCTTCAGTCCGGGCTTGGACCGCCGACTAGTCCGGTCCAAGCCGCCACCCACTGAGCTCCATCACCTCACCGTCACCCACATGGGGAAAGTCCTTGGTTCGGCGCCCTGGGCTCCTTATCCTGGTGCTCCCCGGGACTGATAGACTCCGTGCCTCGTCATCTGTACGTAGTTCTAGACGTTGAATCCCGGGAGAAGACCGCCCAGCAGGCGCGGCTCCCGATCGTGAAGAGCGACCACCTCACCTTGGCTCACGCCGCGCCCGACGACGCGACCGTGTCGGACTACCTGGACGGCGCCTGGCGCGAGGGAGACGAGCTGACTCTGCAGGTCATCGCGGAATACCAGAACGAGCACGTTCAAGCTTGGCTGGTCGAGCTGGACGGCTCTTCACGGCGCAAGCACGATGCTGGCCGGCTGCACGTGACGGTGAGCCGCAGTACTACCGCCCGCTCCCGCGACTCCAACGCGTTGCTGCAATCCGGCACGCCGAGTCCGCGCACGGAGCTGCTGCGCGGTACGTTGCGGTGGGTACCCGCAATTTCCGA
The DNA here is from genome assembly GCA_029266615.1 of Polyangiaceae bacterium. Lineage (GTDB taxonomy): Bacteria > Myxococcota_A > Polyangia > Polyangiales > Polyangiaceae > PMG-095. The sequence goes on along the minus strand of JAQSWN010000005.1, from coordinate 27,549 downwards.
AGCCGAAGCCGCCGACATGAGCTAAGCCTCGGGGATGTTCGCTGGTCGCGTCCCGCCAAGCACCTGGTTGCTCGGCACCGCTACCTTGCTCGCATCTTGCGGCGCTATCGCCTTTTTCGCGTCTGGCTCCAACGCGAAGCCCAAATCAGGGGCCGCTGCGCGTTCGTCGGCGGCGGGGCGCGCTCAGTCGTCGCTCAAAGCCATGGCACGTTGCCCCGCGCAGATGGCGCTGGTGGCCGGCACCTGCGTGGATCGCTACGAGGCCCACCTGTTGGAGGAGAACGCAAGTGGCGAGCTCGTCGGTCACCCCGCTCACCAGCTACCGGAAAAGAAGCGCTACGTCGCGGCGTGCAGCCCCGGGGTCAAACCCCAAGCCTTCATCAGTCAGGTCGCAGCCGCGTCCGCATGTCAGAACGCCGGTAAACGGCTCTGCTCGCTCACGGAATGGTACCGCGCCTGCACGGGCGCACAGAAAACGACGTATCCGTATGGCGCGCGTTACGAAAAAGGGCGCTGCAACGTGGGCAAGCCTCACCTCCTCTCAATTCTTCACGGCGCGACCGCCAACAATTGGAGCTACCGCGACTTCAATGATCCGAAGCTCGCACAAACCGAAGGCTTCCTGGCGCTGGCCGGCGAGTACAGCGGTTGCCAAACGACCGAAGGGGTCATGGACATGGTCGGCAACCTGCACGAATGGGTGGCGGATCGGGTGGATGGGTCACTCCGTTCCAAGCTGCCAGTCCCGGCGGTAGTCCAGCGCCGCATCGGCAAGCATCCCGGTAACGGCATCTTCATGGGCGGATTTTTTAGCACCATGAGCCAGCACGGAGACGGCTGTCAGTACGTCACGGCCGCGCACGACCCGGGGTATCACGACTACTCCACCGGGTTTCGCTGCTGTAAGGACGCCGCGGAGTAGCGCCGCCCACACCATTCCCGGAAAGAACCGCCGGCGACACAAAGCGCGCAGACCGCCGCCGCTCTGGACATCACTATCGACGTGATGCGGCTCTCTCTGCTCCTCCTCGCTCCCCTCTCTCTGCTGGCCTGCTCATCGGAAACCGGCGGCTCGGCCCCTCCGTTGCCTAACGGAGGAAGCGGCCAAACCGCGGCCGGCTCAGGCGGATCCAGTGGCGCGGCGGGGGCCGGTGTGGGCGGACAAGGCGCCAGCGGCGGTGGCGGAACGGGGGGAGCCGCGGGCGGCAGCGCAGCCACTGCGGGCGCTGCTGCCAGCGGCGCGGCCGGTGCGGCAAGCAGCGCCGCTGGGGGCGGACCCGCGAGCCTCACCATGGGCACGCAGACGGATCCGGGCACGGAAGGGGACGGCACCTTCCCGCAGCCCCCGCCCTACACGCTCACAGCAGAAAGCCAGACCCGCACCGCCGGCGCTCCGGAAGGAGCCGTCACCGGCCCTTTCTTGCACACGCAAACTGGCACCTACACGGATTGGAGCCAGTGGAAGTTCACCTACTACGTGTACGTGCCCGCGCAATACAAGGCCGGCCACGCCGCGGCGCTCATGGTCTTCAACGACGGCTATCACTACACCGGCAACCCTGCGCTCACGGACGCGAAGTTCAACGCCCCGCTCGTCTTCGACAACCTCATTCACGAAGGGTCGATGCCGGTCACGATCGCGGTGTTCATCTACCCGGGCACGAGCGACGGCCGCAAAGTGGGCGGAGGCGACCCAGGGCGCGCCATTCAGTACGACTCGCCGAGCGATCAGTATGGCAAGTTCCTCACTCAGGAATTTCTGCCGACGAACATCTTGAGCAAGTACACCATCGTCACGGATGCGGATGGTTGGGCGATCGGCGGCCACAGCTCTGGCGGCATCGCGTCGATCATCGCTGGCTGGTACTACCCGGACCGCTTCCACAAGATGCTCACCGCGAGCCCCAGCTTTCCGAACCGCGGCGGCAGATTCCCCGATGAATTCAAGACTTCGCCTACCGCCAAGCCACTGCGCATCTACCACCTGGCCGGCACGAAGGACCTGAAGGGCTTCAAAGCCGCCAACGACGAGGCGGCCGAGGTCTTCACCGAGCTCGGTTACCACTACCGGTACCGCCCTGGCGAAGACACCCACTACCCGCCGCTCGCCGCTCAGGCAGACTTTCCGAATGCCCTTCGCTGGCTTTGGCGCGGTTATCGAGCGGCTCCCTGAGCGCACCCTTCATCCAGGAGATGCCGCGCCCGGCGCATTGGAGCGAGGTGTTGCGGGTCGGCCTGGGGGCGAGCCGCGCGCTTTCGTTTGCGCAGTCGCGCGGGGTGCTGCACCGCGACGTGAAGCCGGCGAACATCCTGGAGAGTGAGACGGGCGAGCTCAAGCTCGTCGACTTCGGACTGGCCAAGCTGGGTCTGCCGCTGGACCACGAAGCGCCTGCGGGCGAAGCGATGGATCTCGCGTCGCTCGATCTGGCGGAAATGGCCAAGACCGCTACCGGCACGCTCGTCGGCACGCCCCTGTATGTGGCTCCAGAGGTGTGGCAGGGCGCGCCCGGCTCCGCCGCGAGCGACGTGTTCGCACTCGGTCTGGTGCTGTACGAGCTCGCGACAGGGGCGATTCCGCACGCCGACCTCACCCCACCGGAAATTGCGGTGGCGGTGATCACCCGCGACTTGGTACCGCTCAGCAGTGCCAGAGGTACCGCTAGCGCTGTCGCGCGTGGTGGAGCGTGCGGTACAGCGTCGCCCCCAAGACCGCTTCCCGAGCGCGGTGGAGCTACTCGCGGCGCTGGAGTCGCTGGACGCCGTGTTCAATAGCTTTCGGAGCCTGATGCCGCCGCGCCCGGAGGCGCCGGACGGCGCAACGCGCGTGATGGGTCACCAAGCCCGACTTACACCGCCTCGGGATCGCGTGAAGCGCTACTTGGTGGCCCAGCCGACCGTCACCACCACCGGCTCGTGATCCGATAGCGCGCGGCCACTTCCGTCGCGAAAGCCCGCCGCGAGCCGCCACGTCTTCGTCTTGAGCGACACGGCGGGATTGCCGCGCAGCAGCACGCGGTCGATCCGCCAGGGTTGCGCGCAACGCGCCTCGTCGCACGCATCCGTGATGCCGAGCGCCGCCATGCGCTTCTTGAACGCGGGCAGCTCCGCCGAGGTGAGATTGAAATCACCGCCGAGCACCAGCGCGCGACCCGCCGAAGTCTTCTCGATCGCCTCCACGAGCTGGTCGACCTGTAACGCGCGCGCCTTGCGATCCCCCGCACCGGGCCCGGCGTCCAGGTGCACGTCGTACACGTCCACCAGCACCCCCGGCGCAAGCTCGAGACGGCTGTGAGCGAAACCCTTAGGAGTGAGACAATCTTGATACGAGTCGATGATACCGTGACACGTGCTCCATGCCGCGCGCTTCACGTCCGCCAAGGGCAGCTTGCTGAACAAGCTCAACCCGTCTCCAAAATGCAGCTGATTGCCACGTACGAATGCCGCCGACTTGTAAGGCAGCCGCAAGTTCTGCCTCAGCAGCTCCGGATACGCGAAGTCCTCCTGCACCAACGCCACGTCGAACTTGTTGAGTAGCTCGCCGATGACGGGCAAGTTGCGCGTCGGCGTCACGTTGGAGAGCCCCTCCGGGAGCCCGGCCACGTTGTAGGTAACGACGCTGATCTGGCCTTGTTTGGCGACGCGGTCCGGCTCCGCGTTGGCGGCGCTCGTCCCCAGTAGCAGCAGCGCCGCCCCCGCCCAGGCGCGCCGCGAGATGATCCCTCGAAGCATCCTGCAACTTAGCAGGCTCGGGCGATCGCGCCACAGCGCGCGACTTGTTCAACCAGCTTGCGGCGCGCTGTGCCGTAGCAGCACTCGTGTGGCAAGCGCGGCACACGTCGAGGGCGGCGTCCCAAGCATCCGCCAGCTCCTCAATCTCCCGGATCGATGAGCGCGACGCGACGGACTGCGCGTGTCCGTGCCACGATCTCGCCTGCGTGCTGCGGAGAAGGATCGGGGACTGCCGCAAGCCAATACAGGTGCGTTTCGTCCGCAGCCACGGCTCGCGATTGAAACCCGACCAATCCCAGAGGCCGCGTCGTTTCGTCACAAGAGCTCGCTACGCAGCTAAAAAGCCGTCCGCCCGTCCCGTGCCTAGTGGTCCACACCAACTCATCGCCGAACGCGAAAATACCGTCGATCTCCTCCTCGGCCTCCACCACGAGCTCGCGCGGTCCTCCCCCGGCGGGCCAGCGGAAGATGCGCGACGGAGCGGAGTCGCCCATGGCCGCGGGTTGTTCCAAAGATGCCGCGTAGAGGTGACTCTCCGACCCAGCCAAGAGCTGGCGGCCCTCGGCTGAAGCGGAGCTGATTGAGCCTACGGAGCCGAGCGTGTCGTCCAGAAGCAGCGCTTCGGGCGACTCGGGCCCAGGCAGGTGAGCTCGGTAAACGGCCGTAAGACCAGCGGTCCAGAACGCATACTCGCCGGCGATCACTACATCGCCCCGGCCTCGCCCCAGCCGTTCAGGTCCTTCTGGGCAGTCCGGCAGGGCGCAGCGATAGACGCCCTCCTCAATAGGGAGCGTCCAGTACACGAAACCGCCATGGAAGCGTGGGCGAGTGGGGCCAGGCAAGTCGTGAATCACGATCTTTTCGTCCGCGAGGCGGGGAAGCTCGTAAGTACCGAAAGATCGCAGATCCTGGAGCGGCTGCCCACGAGCTCCCGCAAGCCTGTCGCCGTATACCTGGAGCGAAGAGAATGGGATGGTCTGCGGTAGACGCTGGAGGCCGCGGTCGCAGTGCGCTTTGTCGCAGCCGTAGACCACGCTGCCGTCAGAGTCCTCGAAGCCGCTCAGAATTAAGTCTGAATCCGAGACGGCCAGACTCCCGTAGCTGAGGCCGTCCACGCGAAAGATCTCTTCGCTTTCAACGGGCGGCTCGAGACTAGAAGCGCCACCCGCACCGATGCCTGACTCATCAGGAGCAGTCCTGGAAGCCCCGCCCAAGTCCACTCGCCCGCCGCAACCAGCTAGGTTTAGCGCGAGTAGGCAGGCTACGGCGGCGCGACCGTGTAGCTGGTGGCTCACCGCGACAAGCTCCGTATGACGCCTGGCTCCGTCCACACCAAGAAGCTGCTGCTGGCGGCCACGGAAGTAGTCGTGTCGAACCGGACGTCAACATCTTGCACCTCGTCACACTCCGGTAGACGGCAGCTGGATAGTTTACCGGTCGTGTCTAGCCCATTGACGATGCCGCCGAACGGGAAGCTCAGCCAAAACAACTCGATTCCCGCATGACGCAGCGTCGTCGGGAATCGCTGACGTTTGACCAGCGACGTGGCTTCGCACGCTGCAGACCAAGGGCAACGAACGATGCGGCCGGCCAAGGTGCGCGTCGTGTAGTAAAGCGCATCTGCACCAGCCGCCATCCCGTGAATCTCGCGCTCCTCCACCACTACCTCGGGGTCTGCGCTGCCGTCCTTGCGGGCTCGGCTGATACCGTCCGCCGTGACGTAATAAACGAATTCATCGTGCTCGGTCACGATCCCGGTTGGCCGAGTCGGCAGGTGTCGAACTAGCTGAGGAGTTGACTCTCCTACTCGAAGTCTCCAAATGGAGCTCCGCTCCCACCCGCTCGTCCAATAGACGCTCTCATCATCGGCAGCCAGCCCGTCGACATTGCCGTCGATGGAGCCTGACTCGACGACGTTGGGCTCGTCGCAACCGGTAGTCGGACAAGTCGCGATGCTGGCGCCGGGCGGCCCGACAAACCAAGCGAGCTGCCCCCCAACGATGACGAGCGGAGTTTTCGTGAAGGTATCGGCTATTTGGGCGAACGTCCCGCCACGAGCTAAGATGGTGCGCTCGCTTCCACAACGAGCGACGGGACACGATACGAGCTGAGAGTCGCCGTCCTGCCGGACCAACGCGAACAACGTCGTGTCGTGCAACGCGAGGCCGAACACGAGCTCACGCGGGTTATCGTAAAGGATTTGAGCCTCATCCTCGGCTGCAGCGTCCTCGGGCACGTCCAGCCAGCCTGAGTTTGAGCCCAGATCTGTGGATTTGCCGCAAGCGAGCGTAGCGAGCGCTCCGAAAAATATAGCTCCTTTCCAGTTCAGCATCATCGCCTCCACCATTTTGCAGCTCGCTTCCGAGCTACCCCTTTCACTTCGCTGCGTCCGCCGCACTGAGCGCGGCGCGCACGCTCGCCCCCATCAGGCTCTTCGGAAAACGCGCTTGGAATTGCTCGCCACGCGCCTTCGCTTCTTCGCCACGGCCGAGCCGGGCCAACACGTTGATCCACATCGCTTCGCGCTCTTCCACCAGCTCGCCTCGGCCGAACCGTAGCGCGTGGGCTTCCAAGAACGTGAGGGCCCGCACAGGTTCGCCGGATGCGAGTTGGCGGCGCGCTTGGTCGAGCAGCGTTCGCTCTTCCGTGACCGTGCTCGCGTTGCTCTTTGGTGCGACTTGCTTGGGACCTACAGAGGGAAGAGGCGGAGGAAGCTCCGCCAATTCGAGCGGTGCCGAAGCAGTCACGATCGGGGATGCGCTCAGGACGGGCAGCGGCGGCGCAGAGTCGCGGTGGCTCGTGACGAGAGCCTGGCCCCCCGCGCCGAGCGCGATGCCCACGCCCAGCGGCGCCAAGGACCAACGCACGAAGCGCTCCCCCAGGGCCTGCCAAGTGCCACTGCTCGGCGCGGCTAGAGACGCCACGCCCGTTCCCAACGCGGCCGCGCTCCCCAGCACCGCGAGCTTAGCCGCGATGCGAGCGGCGGCACCTTCTGGAGGGGCCATGTCCGGAGCTTCGCGCAGGAGGTTCAGAGGATCCGAGGGCAAGGTTCGACGCGTCATCGCCAACCCTTCTGTGTCGCCAAGCGACGGAACGAGGTGCGGAAGGCTTCGCGGCCCAGGCGGAGCCGGGAGTAGGCCGTGTTCACGCTGAGCGCGAGCGTGGTCGCGATGTCCGGTACCGAAAAGCCGTCCAGCTCGTGCAGGACGAGCACGGCGCGCTGCTCCAACGGCACCCTTTGCAACGCAGCGTGCACCAGCTCGGCTTCTTGGCGCCGCACCAGGCCATCTTCAGCGTCGTCCGCGGGGTCCGAGGTGTCCGGAACCTCCGCGACGAGGTCCACGCGGTGACGAGCGAGCCGGCGGTAGTTGGTGGCGAGCCCGAGCGCGATACCGAATAGCCACGGCCGGAGCGGCCGCTCCGCGTCGTACAGGGGCCATTGGTCGTGCACGCGCACGAATACCTCGTGAGTGACGTCTTCCAGATCTCGCGCCTGGACGCCCAGGCGGCGCAAGCTGTTCCACACGTAGCGAAACTCCTGCTCGAACACGTCCGCCAGGCTTCGCGGCCCATGGGGCTCGGATTGCTGGAGGGCCGGAGACGTGCTCACTGCTAATGCTCGTTGCGGCGGAGCCGGGTCCGTCAAAAAAAACGCGCGGCCACGCCGATTGCGCCCTGCGCGACCATGGGGCCAGGGCGCCAGACGTCGCTTGCATTCAGCTGAAATCGCGGGCGGTTCAGGGCCGCGGCGAGGTCCACGCTGGCGAAGAGCTCGAACCTGCTCCCCAGCGGCAACCCGAACGCGGCCCGAACGCCGAGCGTGGGGAACAGGATGTCGCCCGTGCGCGGCTCTTCGACGCCGCTGCCTTCAGCGTGCATCAGACCGAGGGATGCGAGCCCGCACAGTGAAAGCGGAACGAGCACGCGAAGGCACGGAGTCACCGCGAGCGATGTGAGCCGCACGCTCGCTTCCCCGCCGTTCGCGTGCGCGCGCGTCCTCGGTAAGAACCCCGAGACTTCCACCCCCAACCCCCAACGCGAGCGGTTTGCGGCAATGCCGACGCGGCCGCCCATCGCGAGTCCTGGCGCGGTCTGGACGGAGCCTTGCACCGCCGCGTTCAGATGCCAGGTCGTCGTCGCGGAGGGGACGGGCGCCGGTTTAGGGTCGCGTCCGACGGGCGGCGCGGGCTCGGACGGGAGAGCGGCGGGGACGTCGATCGGCTCCTCTTCTGGAACCGGTGGCTCCACTGCGGCTTCAGGTGCACGCTCGATGTAGAGAGGATCGAGGGTGATGCTGATCGCCAAAGACAGGGTCAAGAGTAGCTCCGCGCAGTCGCGATGAGCGAGCCGCACCTCGCGTCGCCCTTGCGAGATGCCGTCGTGGTCGACGAGCTCGGCTCGACCGAGCAGCTCGTCCCCTTCGCGGGCTACGGTCGCCAAAATGGTTTGGTCCCCCCACGGCGAGAAGGGATCGTAGCCGAGCCGAGCCGCGACAGCCTTACCAAGCGCCGCTTCGTCCGGACAATCCACGGCCGAGGGTGCCCGCACGTAGACGAGCCGCGTTGGAACGCGCGCGAACGCGAGCGCCGGCGAGAGCGTTACTGCCAGCGCGACCAGCCACGCCCACGACCGAGCCCACGTCATGGGCGCCGTATACCTTCGGGATTGTGCGGCTTCCAGCGAGGAAAGACGCTCGCTCGGCCTCGTCGAGCCCGAGCGCTTTCGATGACGGAAGGGCGCTCGACCCGACTAATACCGCGGCGCTTCAGGGCACTCGAGCGAGAATCAGGAACTGAAAGGTCAGCGTATCCAGCAGTGACTGCCGCGGCTCGAAGAATTTCGAGCGCTCGGTCTCGGGCTGGTGGGTGGCCTTGACCCACGCCGACAGCGCTTTGCGCTTCAGGGCGGGTCCCGGCAACGCGAACGTGCGTTCGAGACGCACGATCTCGAAGCCGGCGCCTTCGACCATGGCGCAAGCGCTCAGGCGCGTGAAAAAGCGCAGATGCGTTCGGTCTAGCAGCCCCTCCTCCGCATACTCGAAGCGGCCTCGTTGCAAGCCAGAGACGACGCTGGTGTGAGAGACGTTGGGTATGCTCATCACGGCCCAGGCGTTCGGAGCGCAACGGGCTCGCCAGGTAGTCAGCGTCGCCCAAGGGTCCACCAAGTGCTCGAGCACGTCCGCGAAAATAAGGCAATCCGGCGTCGGCCAGCCTGAAGGCAACGGCGCGGACGCATCCGCCGCAATCGCGTCATTCAAGACGGTCTTCGCTTTTTCGGCTTGGGCCGGGATCAGCTCCACGCCGCGGACCTCAGCGAGCGGTATCGCCCGCTTGATTGAGGCACCGAGCGCTCCGCTCCCGCAGCCAACGTCGACCACTCGGCGCACGGCCTCGGGCACGAGGCGAACGACCTCGGGGCGCTGTTGGGTGTAGTAGTATTCTTCGTCCGGCACGCGACGTAGCAGCGTGGGTACCACTGCACCACCGAGCTGTCACCTCACCGCGCTGGGAGAGGACGCGCGGAGACCGCGAACGGTTGGCAACCGCGCCAGCTCGAGGCTAGGTTTCGCGGCCTCCGGACCTGCCGATGCCATCAAAAACCGCTGCCAGCATGCAGACGCGCGAAAGCGCCCTTGTATGAGCGACGTCCTCGTCGACATGACCGCCCTCAACACCGGCTCGCGCGAGCGCGGCATCGGTCGCTACGTGCGCAGCTTGTGCTCGGCGCTGGCCAATCGCGCTGCTTGGCTGCCGAAGTATCCGGGCCTACCAGGAGCGCAGCTCAGCGTGAGCGGTCTCGTTCGTCATCTGGGGAAGACCGAGGGAGCCGAGGATGCGACGATGGGGTTCGGCGGAGACCCGAGCGTCAAGACCTCGGTCTGGCACTATCGGCGCTACAAGCTCGAGCGACGGCTGTTCCTCGGGGGATTACTCAATCGCCTCGAGTGCCGGTTGGCGCACTTGCCGGATCCCCCGGGGACACCGCGCGGCCCCTGCCCGCCCCGAATCGTGACCTGCCACGACCTGATCCCCCTCGTGCTGGCCGATGACTACCTCTCTCCGGTCCCGGGCGCGCGGCTGCTGCAACGCGAGAGCGATAAGGCTCGCTACAAGGGCGCTGCGCGAGTCATTGCCATCAGCGAGGCCACGCGCCGTGACTTGATCGAGCAGCTCGGCGTCCCGCCCGAGCGCATCGACGTCGTGCACCACGGTGTGGACCATCAGCGCTTCGGCCCGGAAGCGGCCGACGGTGAGCGAGAGCAGCTCGAGAGAGCGCTCGGCATCTCGGGGCCGTTCTTGTTCTATTTGGGCGCAGGAGACACGCGCAAGAACCTGCCCTTGCTGATTCGTGCCTTCGCGCGGAGCGGAGTGGCTAAAGACGTTAGCTTGGTGTTCGCGGGGCCGCTCACGCAGCGGGACCGCGTTCGCTTCAATCGCGAAGCAGAGCAGGGCGGCGTTGGGGGCCGCTTCCAAATCCTCGGCTACACCGAGGAGAAGCACGTCGCCCCGCTCTACCGGAATTGTCTCGCGCACGTTTTCCCATCTTCGTACGAGGGCTTCGGCCTCACGGTGCTGGAGGCGATGGCTTGTGGTGCGCCGACCCTGACCACCGCCCTGTCGTCGCTAGGCGAGGTGGCGGGCGACGCGGCGCTCACGTTGGCCGCGCTCGACGTGGAACACTTCGCGGACCAGCTTCGTCGACTCGTATCCAGCGCCGAGCTGCGCGGAGAGCTGCGCACGCGCGGCCTCCTTCATGCAAGCAAGTTCACTTGGGAGCGGTGCGCCGCGCTCACCCTCGGTTGCTACCAACGAACGCTCGACGAATTGGCATGAGCTCGGCCGTGTGCTAACGAACGGCGCGCGATGTTGCTTTCGGTCGTGGTCGTCAATTGGAACTCACGAGACCACTTGGCGGCGTGCCTCTCCTCCTTGGAGGCGCAGACTCACCGCGAGCTCCAGGTCATCGTCGTCGACAACGGCTCCGTAGACGGCTCGGCGGAAATGGTGGCGACGCGTTTTCCAAGCGTCACGCTGGTGCAAACCGGAGCCAATCTGGGTTTCGCCGAGGGCTGCAACCGAGGGCTCGCAGTCGCTAAAGGCGAGTGGGTCGCGATGCTCAACAACGACGCCGAAGCCGAGCCGAGCTGGGCGAGCGCGCTGGTCAGCGCCGCCGAGCGAGCGGAGCCCCGCGTCGGTTCATTGCAGTCGTTGCTCTTGTATCGGGATCGGCCGCAGGTGGTGAACTCGGCCGGAATAGGCCTGGAGTGGGACGGCAGTGGGGTGGACCTTGGGGAGGGAACGGCTCCCTCAGACTGCGCGAAACCCGTTGAAATCTTCTGCCCGACCGCCGGTGCGGCCGCTTATCGCCGCTCCATGCTGGACCGCATCGTGCTCGAGGAAGGCTACTTCGACCGCACGTACTTCATGTACATGGAAGACTTGGATCTGGGTTGGCGCGCGCGCTTGGCGGGCTACACCTCCCTCTACGTTCCAGAGTCGGTCGTCTACCATGTCTGGCACGGCAGCTCGCAGCGCCACGGTGACCGCTGGCTCATCCTGCAGACTCGCGCGAATCGTCTGCGCACGGTGTTGAAGAACGGGTCGGGCCCGTTCCTGGCGAGCGTGAGCGCGAACCTGTGCAAAGCAGGGTTCGAGCTGCTCCGACACGGGCGGCTCGCAGGCCCCGGACTGCTCTGGGCGGCGCTGCGCGATGGCGTCATAGGGCGGAGGCAGGTGTCGGCGGCGAGCCAGGTGTCGAGGACCACCGTCGAAGCTCGCTGGCGGCCGAAGTCTCGGCGGCGTTGAGCGTACTCAGGGCCGCGCTCGTCCGTCGAAGTTGAGTTGCGAGTGAGCGCTCGCGCTCAATTTCTTGGGCGAGCGGCCTGTTGACATGAGAAGTCCGCTGTATGAGCCTCCGCCCCATGGCGTCGAACTCGCTCTTAGCTCGCAACCAGGAGGGTCGCTGACCCGTGACGGCACAGGTAGAAAACGGCAATCTGGATCTTGCCGCCGTCGTTCGCGAATGCCCGGAGTGGTTCCACTCAATCGAGCTCGCTCCTAACGTCTTCACGCCCGGGCGTAAGTCGGCCGCGGTGCTGGCCGACGAATGGCGAAAAATGGAGTTGCCTGACCTTCGCGGCAAGTCCGTGTTGGATATCGGAGCCTACGACGGCTATTTCTCGTTTGCGGCCGAGAAAGCGGGCGCCGCGCGCGTGGTCGCCCTGGATCATTACGTGTGGTCGGTGGACATGGCCGGCTACATGGAGGACTGGAGGCGCTCTCGGTCGACCGGGGAGTCGCTCCCTCCGCCGCACGAGTCGCGTCACCAGCGTCCGGATGAGCTGCCCGGACGCAAGCCGTTCGACGCCGCGCGCCGCCTCCTTGGCAGCAAGGTAGAACCCGTTGTCGGCGACTTCATGTCGATGGATCTTTCGACCCTGGGTACGTTCGACGTCGTGCTGTTTTTGGGCGTCTTGTACCACCTAGAAAACCCCTTGCTCGCCGCTCGCAAGCTGCGCAGCGTCACCGCCCCGGGCGGCCTGCTCGTCGTCGAGACGGAAGCGATGGAGATCCCGGGGCTCGAAGAAAGGCCGATTTGCGAGTTCTTCCCGGGGCAGGAGCTCAACAACGACGCCTCCAATTGGTGGTCTCCGAACGCCAAGGCAATCGAAGGGCTGTGTCACGCCGCCGGCTTCCAGAATGCCCGCGTCTGGAACGCCAAAGCACCCTCGCTGTCGGCGCGGTTGGCGCGCGCCATTCCTGTGTTGGTGCCGGGCAGCCTCACCCCCAAGCGTTACCGCGCGTACGCCCACGCACGCTGACATCTCCTCCGTCTGTCCGTGGTGTGGGCGGGAAGTGCCTGCGTTCAAGGGTCGGCGAGACGTACCAGGACCTCGAGGTGATCGGCCCCCTGTGGGCGCCGTTGCGCGGCGGCGGCGGCAGGTGCCGGCATCGAGCGAGAGGGCGAGAACGGCCGTCGAAACTCGCTGGCGCCCGTAGTGCCGGGGGTGCGGAGCATGCTCGGCGGACGGGCCGGGGTTGCAGGAGCTTTGGGCTCTGGTAACGAGGTCCTGTACTGAGGCAGGGTAGAGCCCTCGAATCTTCGCTTGGAAACCGCATTGCAATCGCTCAACTCAACGCCTGCGGCTGGCTGGTGACGGATTCGAACGAAGCCAGCGCGGGTGCGCAACCGACGGTCCTCCAGCGCCGGGCCAAGTCCGCGTTGTGGCTGCTCACCGTCCGCGCAGTGCTCTTGCAGCTGATGACCCTCGGCGGGCAGGTGATGCTCGCTCGCTCGCTCGAGCCGCGCGACTTCGGCGTGTACGCCATCCTACGTTTCGCGTTGAGCTTCTTCGTTTTCTTCGGAGACGTGGGCTTGGGTGGAGCGCTGATACAGAAGAAGAACCAGCCCACGGAGGACGAGGTAGGCAACGTCTTCACCTTGCAGCTGCTCCTCACGTCCGGCGTCGTGGTGGTAGTTTGGTCGTTCGCGGGCTTGGTGGACAACGTTTGGCCGGACTTGCCCACCAGCGGCCCTTGGCTGCTGCGCGTGCTCGCCCTCGACCTCTTGCTCACTTCATTGCGCACCATCCCGTCGATCATGATGGAGCGCACGCTGCAGTTCGCGAAGCTCGCGGTTCTGGACATCGTCTTGTCCTTCGCGTTTTACGCCACCGCGGTGGGCCTCGCGCTGACAGGGCACGGCAGTCAATCGCTCGTGATCGCAGTGCTCACGCAAGGGTTCGTCGGCGCCGTTTTGGCGTATGCGCTTCACCCTTATCGGCCGCGGTTGCGGCTGAGCCGCGAGGTGCTGCGGCCCATCATCAAGTTCGGAATACCGTTTCAGTTGACGCAGATGATCGGATTCCTGAATGGCGCGGTGACACCCATCTACGCCGGCGCGGCGCTGGGGGCGCGCGCGCTCGGCCTGATCAACTGGGCGCAGGACACGGCCTACTTCCCGCTCAAAGCGGTGGAAATAGTGGGGCGCGCTGCGTTTCCGCTCTACAGCCGCCTGCAAGAAAACCCGCGCGCCCTCGGGGAGTCGTTCGGGCGAGCCGTTTACCTGTGCGCAATCGCCACCGCGTTCTTCGTAGCGCTGGTGTTCTCGATGGGAAGCAACGTGGTCCACGTCGTCTTCACGGACAAGTGGGCGGCGGCGCTGCCAATCCTCTACGTTTACGCGGGCGTGATCTCGATCGGGTTTTATACGCCGATCATTGCCGCGCTCCTGAACGCTACCGGGCGCCCTCAGCTCCTGTTCCGCCTCTCGTGCATCTGGGTTGCGCTGGCCTGGGTTGGGGTTGCGCTCGCGACGCCACGCTGGGGCATCGACGGCTACGCCTACGGGTATTGTCTGCACGTGCTGGTGGGGAACATTCTCATGCTTTCGCTCACTCCACGCCTCGTGCCGCACGCGCGTCTTGCCTCGCGCTTCAAAGGTCCGGTTCTCGGAGGAATCGGCGTCTACCTGGTCGGCAAGTACGCGCTCGCTAGTTGGGCCATGACCCCGCTGACCTTCATCTCGGCCGTGGTAGCCCTGCTGGCCGTCCACGCTGCGGTTTTGGCGCTGGTCGATCGTCGGCGCCTCTTCGAGTCATTCTCGCTACTGCCGCCGGACACCGCGCTATGAACGAGCTCAGAGCCTCAGCACCAGAATTTCTTTGAGGCCCTTCTTGTCGTGAATCGGGAGCGCGACACACACCTCTTGTGACGCGGACTTGGGAGCCGCGATGACGGGCGCGCCGCCGGCCAGCGCTTGCGCAGCAAGGCGTCGACCCGGAGCGTCCGCCAAAGATTGGCCGCGTGGCAAGCCTCGCCCGCTCCAATCGAATTGCATCGCCGCGCCGAGCTCGCCATTTTTTGGCGTGTACACCTCCGTGCCGGCGATGAACGAGTGCTGCTCGCCTCCGAAGAGCGCCAGCACCTGCGAGACACGACGCCCGCGGTAAATGGGAATACCGACGCCGTTCTTCAATCCGCAGCGCAGCGCGAGGCCCGCGCGGATGAAAGCGTTGGAGGTGCGCACGTCTTCCATCACCTCGACGCCTCCACTCAGCCACGTTCTGCCCGGCAAACCGGTGCCGCGCGGGAACTGAATGAACGGGCTGAAGCGCTCGAACTCGCTGCAATGCGCGTAGTAGCCGCGACCATGTTTCAAGACGTCCAGGTCGTCCATCACGTCCCACACTTCCACGCAGCCGGGATGCTCCGACCGGTGACCGAGCAGCAGCGTGAGCACCGCGATCAATCTGTCTCCTTCGAACAGCGGGCAGCCGAGCGCCGCATCGATGCCGGCCTGAGCCGCGAGCTCCGCGCGTCCAAACGCGCCGGAGAGCTCCTTCCAAAGCAGGGCGCGCTCGTTCGCCCACACCGCGCCGGGCAGACCCTCGCCGAAGTGGAAGCGCAAGCTCGCACTGGCCTGGGCGAGCTCTTCGTTGCCGCGGTAGGCTCCGCCGCCCAGCGCCATCACTTCCCCTTGGGGGAGCCACAGCTCCACCGCCTGCACTAGAGCTTTGTCGCGCGTCATCGTCGCCCTCGGCCGGGCAGGCTTAGTGTGACGTGACGACTGAGTCCATGCCGTTGCGACCCCGTTGCGCCGTCAGCCGGCCTGGGAAAAGGGGGCCAACGCACCCGGGCGCGCGCCGGCACGAACAATGCTCCGCGCCGGTTCCCCCCCTCCCCTCACAGGAGTCAGGAGGCGAGAGGCGCCGGAGCCAGGTTTTGGCTCTCACGCTGCCGCCTCGCCTCGCGATGCCTCGCCGGCACTGGGAAAGTGAGGACGTAGGCGAGCCGAGCGGCGGCGCCAGCGCGGTGTCGACTTATAGGCGTGGGCCGCGCCTGCGTCGACCTACGCCAGCGGGCCGGGTGCGCAGGCCGCCCGAGGCACCCGTTTCCGCCATGAAAGATTCTGCGGGCCGGGCGGGGCTGCGCTCGCCCTGATGCGCGAATTCCCGACAACTCCGCGCGGCGTCGGACATGTGCGGGGGAGGGACTGGTGCGCGCTCAATGACTTTCTCGTATTCGAGGTCTTGCCGGTTACTCGGAATCGTTGCGCTGCTGGCCGGCTGCACTTCGGAGACGGAGGGGCCGCCGCCCGTGGGCGCCGGCGGTAACGTCGGCTTAGGCGGCTCCGCAGCCGCCGGCACCGGAACGGGCCCAGGCGGATCCGTGAGCACCACGGCCGACCTCGGCGTCGTCCCGGCTGGTCGGCTCAACCGCACTCATTACAACAACAGCGTGCGCGACCTGCTCGGCACGTCCCTGCGCCCCGCCGACGGTTTCCCGGCGGACGAGCTGGTGCTCGGCTTCGACGTCATCGCCGGGGTGCTGCGCGTGCAGCCGGAGCACGTCGAAAAGTACTTGGCCGCGGCCGAGGAGCTCGTCGCAGAGCTGATGGCGCGGCCCGCCACCGATGCCAATCGGCAGCGCTACTTCACCTGCGACTTGGCCACCGGCGCCGCGTGCATCGGTCAGGTGACGAAGAATTTGGCGCAAGTCGCGTGGCGACGCCCGGTGACGGACGCGGAGCTCGCGCCATACGTCGCGCTCGCCAGCGCTCAAGCGACGCCGGAAGCCGGCGTGACGGTCGCGCTCCGGGCCGTGCTCACGTCGTCGAAGTTTCTCTTTCGCTGGGAGTTGGACCCGAGCCCGGACGACGCGACGGCCCACTTGGTGAGCGGCTACGAGGTGGCGACGCGCCTCAGCTACGCGCTCTGGGGCACGACGCCGGACGCGGCGCTCCTCGCGGCGGCGGCAGACGGCTCGCTGCAAACGCCGGAAGGCGTGCTGGCGCAAGCGCGACGGCTGCTGACCACGGGCGCCGGTATCGGGCCGTTGATCGACGGCTTCGCCGCGCAGTGGCTGAACGTGAACCAAGTCGCGACCGTAACGCCGGACCCGACGCTGTTTCCGAGCTTCGATGCGACGCTACGCGCCTCCATGATGGGCGAGACGAAGGAGCTGGTGCGGGACTTCTGGCAAAACGACTTGCCCGTATCGCAGCTGTTTACCGCTGACTTCACGTACGTGGACGCGCGGCTCGCGCAGCATTACGGGTTGCCAGCGCCGAGCGGCCAGGGCTTTGCGCGCGTAGCGGTCGCCGGTACCACGCGCGGCGGTTTGCTCGCGCTCGGCAGCTTCCTCACCGCCACGTCGAACCCCAGCCGAACGTCCCCGGTGAAGCGCGGCTACTACGTGCTCGACCGCCTGCTGTGCTCCGCGCCGCCACCGCCACCGGCGGAAGTAGATCTGAACATCGACACCGCCACCGGCTTCGAGAACCTCTCGGTCCGCGCGCGCGTCGCCAAGCATCTGGAAAAAGGCTCGACCTGCTTCGGCTGTCACAAAATCATGGACCCCATCGGCCTCGGTTTGGAACATTACGACGCCGTCGGCGCCTACCGTGACGCCGACGCATTCGGCCCCATCGACGCAACCGGCACGCTACCGGGCGCCAACGGCGAGGTCGCCTTCGACGGCGCCAAACAGCTGGCCGCGTTCTTGGTTGCGGACGAGCGCACGCTGCCGTGCGTGGTGAGCAAGATCATGACGTACGGTTTGGGGCGGGAGCTGCAGGGCTCGCAACAGGCCTTCAAGGAGTCCGTGGTGAGTGCGACCAAATCGGGCGGAGGCAACTTCCGCGCTGCGTTCGAGGCCCTCGTGCAGAGCGATTTGTTCCGAATGCGGCGAGCCGCCAAGCCGGAAGAGGTGAAGCCGTGAGGCTCAGTAAACGCTACGGGCGGCGCGCCTTTTTGGGCGGAGCCTCCGTGTTGGTCGGGTTGCCGTTCTTGGAGACGCTCGCGCCCAAGCACGCGCTGGGGCAGTCCGGCGCCGCGCCGAAGCGCTTCCTCGGCTACCTGTACCCGAACGGGATGATGATGGAAGACTGGCGTCCCGTCGGCATCGGCGAAAACTTCACCCTCGGCAAGATGATGGGGCCCGCAGGCCGCGTCTTCGCGGACGGGCGCCAGCCGTTCCCGGTCGTGCAAGACGGCCCGAGCTTGGAGGTCGTGAAGCAGCAGCTGCTGCTGATCTCGGGCATGCAGAACACGCACCAGACCGAAGGCGTGCCGGGCGATCACGCCGGCGGGGTCGGCGCGTTCATGACCAATCGTACGGTGCTCAAGGCTACGGACGCCAACATGGGCGGGCCCTCGATCGACTATGTCATCGCCAAGACCATCGGCAACGACACGCGTCGTCCTTACATGGCCATGGCCGGCGAAGGCTCGCGCCCCTCCGGCACGCTGTGCGACTCCGGGTTCAGCTGCGCGGTGGGTGACCACATCAGCTTCGACGACAAGGGCGTCAACCTGCCGCGCGTCGCGAACCCCGGTGATATGTTCGACCAGCTGTTCCAAGGCTTGGATCCGAACGCCAATGCGGCCGCGATCGCCGAGCGCAAGGCACGCAGCAAGAGCGTACTGGACCTCGTTGCCGCCGAGGCGACGTCCTTGGAGGGCACCCTCAGCCGCCAAGATCGCCCCCGCCTGCAGGAGTTTCTCAACTCGGTTCGGGAGGTCGAGCGCCGCATCGACGCGGGCGGCAACGTCACCTTGGAGTGCAAGCCGCCCACGCGTCGCTCCGCGTTCAACTTCGTGGACGGCCGCGCCACCATCGACGTCTGTCACGAGCTGATGGCCCTGGCTTTCCAATGCGACGCGACGCGCGTCATCAGCTTCATGTGGGGCAACAGCTCCAACGGCCGCCCCCACGACTTCATCGACGCGCCGGGTGGACACCACGACATCTCTCACTACGGCGGCAACGCGGACAGCATCGCCCGGCTCAAGCGCATCGACTACTGGTGGATGCGCCGTTTCGCGGAGTTCCTCATCCGCTTGCAGAACCTGCCCGACATCGACGGTCGCACGGTGCTGGACAACACCTTGGTGTTCCAGTCGAGCGACATCTCGGATGGCGACTCGCACAACCATGACGACATGCCCGTGATCTTGGCGGGCGGCGGGGCCGGCTTCACGATGGGCCGCCACATTGCGTTGAAAGATCGCTGGTTCGGAGATCTCTTCATCTCGCTCGGCCAAGCCTTCGGCGCCAACCTCACCAGCTTCGGCGAGCACGGGACCGCCGCGGTGAGCGAGCTCATCGTCTAACCTCCGCTGGGCTAGCGAGCGGAGGGCGGGCCGGCTCGTGACATGCAATATCGCACGATAGAGCTGCATGCTTGGGCGTAGCCGTGCGCTCATGCAAAGCTCATAAATCGTCTCGCGGTGAAGCCGCAGGAGACGAACATGACGAAGCAGCTAGAAACGTTATTGATTGGTGGTGCGGGTAAGACGGGTCGTCGCGTGGAGACGCGGCTCCGCGCCCGAGGAGTGCCGGTGCGCGTGGCATCGCGCTCGGCGGAGACTCGCTTCGATTGGGCAGACGAGAGCACGTGGGAGCCGGCGTTGGGCGAGGCGCGCGCGGTGTACATCACGTTCTATCCGGACCTCGCCGTGCCTTGGGCGGCAGAGCGAGTGGGCAAGCTCGCCCGGCTCGCGACCGAGCGCGGCGCAGAGCGACTCGTGTTGCTCTCCGGACGCGGCGAGCACCAAGTGTGGCCAGCGGAGCGCGCGGTGCGCGAAGCGGGGGCGGCCTTCACGATCGTGCGCTGCGCGTTCTTCTGCCAGAACTTCAGTGAAGGTGCGCTCGTGGACGGCATCCTCCAAGGCGAGCTGGCGTTCCCGGCCGGCGACGTGCGCGAGCCATTCGTGGACGCCGAGGATATCGCCGACGTAGTCGCGGCCGCGCTCACGGACGAGCGACACGCGGGACGCATCTACGACCTCACCGGGCCGCGCCTCATGAGCTTCGGCGACGCCGTGACGGAGATCTCGCGCCTGAGCGGGCGCAGCGTTCGGTACACGCCGGTGTCGGGCGAGGCTTATCGAGAGATGCTTGCCCCGTTCTTGCCGGCGGAGCAAGCAAGCTTCTTGGTCGAGCTCTTTGGCATGCTGCTCGACGGCCACAACTCTCTCCTCACCGACGGCGTGGAGCGAGCATTGGGCCGAAAGCCGCGCGATTTCTCGGAGTACGCGCGGGACGCCGCGAGCGTGTGGCGCTGAGCAAGCCGCGACGCCGACCGCCGCTCGTGCGAAGATGACAACGCTCGAGCGGTGGCCGTCATGGTTCGAGGCTGACCGGAACTGTCGAAGATTGCCTATGAGGATGAAGCCAAGCTCCGAGCTCGCAGGGATGGTGCTCGCGCTGGTCCTCGCCTGCTCAGGCCGCTCCGCCAACGTGGCCGGCGCTGGCGGAATGACCGAAGCGGGCGGCGGAAGTAGCGCCCGCGGAGCCCCCTTGGGCGTGAGCAAGCCGCGCGTCATGATCGTGGGGGATTCGATCTCGGCGGGGCCCGGCTGTTACAAGAAGTACCTGCTTCGAAGCCTGACCGCCAACCGCTACTCACGATTCGAGTTCGTGGGCGAGTACGCGGACCCCTGCGGGAGCACGGTGCGACACAGCGCCGTGAGTTGCTCCACCGCCGCCCAGTTCACGGGAGCGACGTTCACCGTGCCCCACTGCGCTCAGGGCAAGATCTTCCCCGGGCTCTCTACGTTGATGAGCCGACACCACCCGGACGTCGTCCTGCTGCAGCTCGGGGTAAACGACGTGTGGGGCGGCCAAACCACCGAGCAGACGCTCGACAATTACCAGAAGCTGGTCGAGCAAGCCCGCGCGCAAAATCCGCGCGTCGTCGTCGTGGTTGCGCAAATCCAGAAGTTCCGCCCGAGCTGCGGCACGGACGACTCCGTACAAAAGCGCGCCGAAGCGCTGGTAGCGGCGGTGCCGGCATGGGCGCAGAAGTTTTCCAGCGCGTCGTCTCCCATTTACGTCGCGGATCTTTGGACCAATTCGGATTGGAGCATGGCGGAGACCACGGATTGCGTGCACCCCAACGACGCCGGTGCCCAGCGCATGGCGCTGAATTGGTTCAACGCGCTCAAGTCCATTTTGCAGCCCGATTAAAAATGCTCGACCACTGTAACGCCGGCAAGACTCGCGACCTATGTCAGCATGACCCCTATGCCTTCTCTCGCACCCCGGTCGGAAGCGGACGGGGAGCTCGCCCTCCGCGCCGCGCCCGGCTTTCTGTCCTGGGTGTCGACGCTCGTGCACGCCCATCGTGAGCGCCTCTTGGCTTACGCGCGCCGTCGCGGCCTCAGCGCCGAAGAGGCGCTGGACGCCGTTCAAGACGGCTTCGTCTCTTTCTTACGCTTGCCGGAAGCGCGAGCCATCGCGCAAAGCGGCGACGACGCGCTGAAGTTGCTGACCGTCATCGTGCGCCACAACTTGCAGAACCAGCTCAGCAAGCGCCGTCGTCACGAACGTGCTCACGCTCTGTTGGAGGTAGAGGCCGCGCAGCTGGACGACGAGAGCAGCGACACTTTGATCGCCCGCGCGGAGGAGCTCGCGCGCGTCAAGGGCTGCATCGACCGCATGGCCTACCTACAGCGCCAAGTAGTGATGCTGAGCTTGCTGGACGACCAACCCCGCGAAACCGTCGCGGAGCTGCTCGGCATTTCGAGCGGCTACGTACGGGTGCTGCTTCACCGCGCGCGTGAGCACGTACGCACCTGCCCGTACGACGACCCGACCGCGTAACGTTCACGGCGCTGGCGACCTATCTCCATAGAAGGAGCCAGTCAGTGTCCAACAAAACCGCGATCGTCACCGGAGCTTCGAGCGGCATCGGGCTCGCCATCGCAAAAGCGTTACTGAGCAGGGAGTACAACGTCGTTGCCACGTCGCGCCGGGTCTCACACAGCGGAGCACTTCCGCCCTCGCCTCGGCTGGTGCTCGTGGACGGCGACGTCGGCGAGCGCGCCACCGCTGAGCGCGCCGTGACTTCGGCCGAGGCCAGCTTTGGCGGCGTGGATCTGCTCGTGAACAACGCCGGAATCTTCCTGAGCAAGCCGTTCACGGACTATACGGGAGAAGACTACGAGCGGCTGCTCGCGACGAACCTGGCCGGATTCTTCCACATGACGCAGCTCGCACTGAACGTGATGGTACGCACCCGGCGCGGGCACGTCGTGAACATCGGCACGTCTTTGTCCCAGCAGCCGGTCGCTGGCGTGCCGAGCGCGCTGCCGATCCTCATCAAAGGCGGCATCGAAGCGGCGACGCGCTCGCTCGCCATCGAATATGCTCCGCACGGCGTGCGCGTGAATACGATCGCGGCCGGCATCATCGACACCCCCATGCACGCGGTCGAGCACCACGAATTCTTACGCCAGCTGAGCCCGACTCATCGGTTGGGCAGCGCTGCCGACATGGCCGACGCCGTTCTCTTCCTCGACGACGCGAGCTTCGTCTCCGGACAAATTCTGCACGTGGACGGCGGCGCCCACGCCGGCAAGTGGGCTTGAAAGGTTTGCACATGTTGGAAGTCATGTTTGGGTTGGAAGTACGGGACGAAGCAAAGTACGCCGAGTACCGTGCGAGAATGACGCCGATCCTGCTCGCTCACGGCGGCAGCTTCGTCGTGGACGTGCGGGTCGCGGAGGTATTGAAGAGCCCCGCCCCCGGAGGGTTCGACCGGCTCTTTACGATACGGTTCCCGACCGTGGCAGCTCACGACACCTTCTTCGAAAACGCCGAATACTTGGAGGTTCGCCGGGAGTGGTTCGTCCCTAGCGTGAGCCGGGTGGTGAAGCTCGGTCGCTACGAGGTGCTGCCCTGAGCCACGCGTGGTAAAGCGCGTGGGCGCATGAGCAAGCCTCGGTGCGCACACTACCAGCTGGCACACGTCGCGCTGCCTAGCGTGGCGCACCAAAACCCGTTCCAGTTCATGTCGGCGATGGCGAGCGACGCCGCGCCGGAGCTGCTCGGCTCGCTCATCGAGCAAGTAGCGGAACACTGTGTGGACCAGCCACCAGACTTCGCCGCGGAGGACGTGATCATCCATCGCGCGCGCGTGCTCGGTAGCCCTTGCCTCGTGCTGGAGCTGCCGACGCCCGCGGCTCCCCCGGAAGCGCACCTGGTCGCGGCATGGCTCGCCATCAACGACGGACCGGAGTCCGGCCAGCTGCGCTTTTTCACGCTGGAAGCAGCCGATCCCGACCTCGGCCCCGCGACGGTGCTCGGCGAATGGGACAGCGAGCGCAAACACTCGACGTACGGCGCGGGCCCGGAGCCGTCCGTCGAAGGGTTCACCCGCGCCATCACTGCGCTCGTCGCGCGTTATCACTGAGCGTGCCAAGTTAGACAGCGTTGGAGCGGTTCGTGCACGCGCCCGGGAATGGGCAAACGCGTACTCCTCACCGGCGCCACCGGCTTCATCGGCGGACGCACGTATCCTGCGCTGATTGAGGCTGGCTGGGACGTGCGGGGGGCCAGTCGCAACGCCGCGCGCCTTCGCGCCGAGCAACCAGAACGCGACTGGGTCGACTTCGACGTGCAAGACCGCCACAGCGTCGAGGCGGCGCTGCAGGGGGTCGACGCAGTGCTCTACCTCATTCACGCCATGGGCGAGGCGGGCGACTTCGAGCAGAAGGAGCGGGTCGCTGCCCATCATGTGCTCGCCGCAGCCGAGGCCGCCGGAGTGAAGCGCCTGGTCTATTTGGGCGGCGTCGCGCCCGAGGGCAAGCCGAGCAAGCACCTGCGAAGCCGCCTCGCGACCGGTGACATCTTACGGAGCGGCAAGGTGCCGACAATCGAGCTCCGCGCGGGGATGATCATCGGCGCCGGCAGCGCCAGCTGGTCCATGGTGCGCGACCTCGCAGCGCGCCTGCCGTTCATGATCCTGCCCAGCTGGCTACAACACCGCTCGCAGCCCGTGGCGGTCGACGACGTCGTATTCGCATTGGTGCGCGCGCTCGAGCTACCGCCCGAAGTGCAAGGCGTCTTCGATCTGCCCGGCCCGGAGACGCTCACCGGCGAGCAGATCTTACAGCGCATTTCCCAGCTCCTCGGCGTCAAGCCGTTCACGGTTCGCGTTCCCGTGCTCACCCCCAAGCTCTCCAGCTATTGGCTCAAGCTCATCACCCGCGCCAACTTCGGCGTCGCCCAAGAGCTCGTAGAGGGGTTGACCAGTGACTTGGTCGCGCGGCACGAGCTCTTCTGGACGTTCGTGCCCGAGCACCGGCCCACTCCTTTCGACGTCGCCGCGGGAGACGCCCTGCGTGAAGAAGGCCAGAAGTTGAGCCTCAGCACTCGTGCCGTGGAGTGGTCGCTCCAACACTTGGCGCGACACGCGTAAGCTCTGGGTTGAGGTCTTTCGGGCGACAAACGAAGCGCGGCGGGCGCGGAGGGTTGCTCCACGTCCGCCGCTTGTCTGCGTTTCGGGGGGGCTAAACCGTTACGGCGCCTTCGGTGCGAGCGACAGGTTGTCGAGCGTCACCGAGTTGGGCACGGTCGGGTTGTAGGGGGCACCACCGCCGAGCTGAATCTCGAACTTGACGTTCTGCGCGGGCGGGTCGTCCGTCATCGTGAACTCGAATGAGTATGCGCCGAGGCTCGTAGTCAGGTCGACCTCCAAGCTCCCATAGGACTTGAACGGGTCGCCATTCTGAGTGATGGACACGTACATCTTCCTAGCGATGCTGGCCAAGGCGTTCCACTTCACCACGTAGGTCGTGCCCTTCGTGAGCACGATGCCTTCTTGGCGCGGCTGAACCATATAGCCCGCGGTGCCGCCGTTGGTGATGTTGACGACGAGGCGGCCGTCGGTCACCGACTGCGTGCCCGCTCCGCCGAAGAAGCCCGGAAGCCAACCGGTTCCGGTTGCATCCGCGAGATTGCAGTTGGTGAGCAGGTTGCCGCCCGTCGTGCAATCCCCGCAGATGTTGGTGCCGCCACACGTGCCGGTGGCGCCGCAACTGTCGACCGGGGTGCAGTCGTTCAGGTCGTCACATACGGCGGCGGTGTCGACGACGTGCGCACAAGCGGAGGCGCTGCAGCTGTCGGTCGTGCACGGGTTCAAGTCGTCGCAATCGGTCGCGTCACCGCAGACGCAGGTCGGAGCGGACGGGTGCGAGCACATGCCCCCGCTGCACTTGTCGTCCGTGCAGGCGTTGTCGTCCGACTCGCAAGCCGCGCCGTCGGCGAGGGTAGTCGGCACGCACTTGCCGGCATTACAGACGTCTGCGGTGCAGGACTCTTCGTCCGTGTCGCAGCTGGCGCCGTCCGTGAGAGGCGCGAAGGTGCACTTGCCGCTGACCGCGTCGCACGTGTCGGTCGTGCACAGGTTACCGTCGTCGCAGCTGGCCGCGTCCGTGCACTTCACCTCACGCAAGTAGACGTCGTCGATGTACGTTTTGTTCGGGGTCGAGGCCGGACCGCCCACCTTGATCTCGAGCTTGACGTTCGCGTCATCCGGCTCCGTCATCAAAAACTCGAAGTTGAACGGCTTCATCTGCGCATCCAGCGCTACCTTGAAGCCGCCGGCGGGGCTGTCACCGACGGAGTAGACGGTGTACATGCCGGCGGCCTGCGTGAGCGCGACCGCGGCTTCGCGCGGCACGTCCGAGCCCGCTACCAAGCCGAATTCGTAACGGAAGCCCTGCTTGAGCGCGAGCGGCTCCTGACGCGGCTGCACGCAGTACAGGCTCGGACCGCCCGCCGTGATGTCCACGATGTCCCGCTCGTTCACGACGCTCTGGGTGGCCACGCCGCCCTCGAAGGCGATGTCGGTAGCTACCCAGCTGTCGAGCATCATCGAGAAGTCGCAGTTCTTGATGAGGTTGTCTGCGGTTGCGCAGACCGGGCACACCGTGGTGTCGCGCGTTCCGGAGCAGACACCCTCCGCGCATTTGTCCTGGCCCG
The DNA here is from genome assembly GCA_029266615.1 of Polyangiaceae bacterium. Lineage (GTDB taxonomy): Bacteria > Myxococcota_A > Polyangia > Polyangiales > Polyangiaceae > PMG-095. The sequence continues at coordinate 2,047 of JAQSWN010000005.1, read as the reverse complement.
GGGTGCAGGTGCTCAGGTCGTCACAATCCGCAGTGTTGTTGGTGCCTTTGCAAGCGCCACCTTCGCACTTGTCCGCGTCCGTGCACTCGTTGCCGTCGTTGCAGGCAGCGGTGTTGTTCGTGTGCTTGCACTCGCCCTCTTCACAGACGTCGTCGGTACAGTCGTTGGTGTCGGGGCAAGTCGCGTCGTTGTCGGGCAGGTACTCGCACTTGCCGCCCACGCAGGTATCGGCCGTGCACGGATTGTTGTCCGTGTAGCAGTCGATGGAGGCGGTGCACGGCTGCCCGCCGGTTCCGCCGGAGCCGCTGCTCCCGCCGGTTCCGCCGGCCGAGCCACCGGCCCCAGAACCACCGCCGCCCGCGTTCGAGCCGCCTTTGCCGGCTTCACTCGTGCTTCCGCCCGAATCCTCCCCTCCCGCGTCCTTACCCGCGCTTGCCGAGCCGCCGCTCGAGCTGCCACCGACCCCGACGGGGCCGGGCTCGTCGTCCCCGCAACCGACGAGAACTTGTGACGCCAATAACAAAGCACAGCAGCCAGCTAGGCCATTCCAGCGCATATCGAAACTCCTCGTGTAAGCCACAGCGCTCCGCAACCAACGGCAACGTGGGCAGCACTGACTCTAGCGCTTCTTTTCGACCTCGCGAGAGCAATTGCTCGCGCTCACTCAGTGGCCGCACACGACGATTTCGTGATCATTTTCGGTAGGTCGTAAACCGATACCGATGATGATCAGATTCGATCACTCGAGCGCGCAAACTCACTTGCTGGGTTTGCCGACGACGTGCGAAGTCACGCGCTGCCAGACCACGAGGCGCAGCTCTCCGTCCACCCCGCGGCGCCAGGGCGCGCCCTCGAGCGCGGAGGCGAGCACGCGCGGTCCCCGGCGGGATAGCTCGAAGTCGACCGCTTCTACGGCTGCCTCTAGCGAGGAAAAGCGCTCGCGCACCTTTCCGTCCATCTGCACCTCCCAACGCTTACCGCGGGCGGCGCGGGCCAATACCGTAACCTCGCCCGTCACGCCCGGGCGGTGCTCGAAATGCAGGCCCACCCCGTGGCGGCCGAGCGAGAACCAGGCGTGCGGCGAAATGGCGCGCACGTCCTCGTGCGTCTCCAGCGTCAACGGGTCGAAGCTCGCCGCTCGGCGTTGGATCTCGGGCAGCGTGAACGTGCCTGCCTCGAGCTCGAATCCGGGATGGTCGAAGGTAATTTTCTGCCAGATTTGGCGCGCGCGGCCGGCCTCTTCGCCGCGCAAGTCCAGCTGGTGCGGCGCGCCGAAGAGCGTCGGCAGGCTGCACAAGCTGAGCTGCGATGCGTCGACGAAGTCCAGAATCAGGCAATCCTGCTTGCCGGGATGAAGCCGCGTGCCGCGACCGACGCACTGCGCGTAAAGGCCTTCCGAGCGTGTGGGCCGAGCCATCGCCACGCAAGAAACGCCAGGGTCGTCGAAGCCTTCCGTGAGCACCGCGACGTTGCACATGACCTGGAGCTTGCCGGCGCGAAATTCCGCCAGGGCCTGCGCGCGTTCGTCGGCCGGCATGGCGCCGTGCACGACCCCTCCGGGCACGCCGAGCGCGTTGAGCGAGTGAGCCAGGTTCCGGGCGTGGCGCACCGTCACCGCGAAGAGGATGGTGCGGCGATCGCGCGCGAGCTCCTGGATCGAGCGCGCCACCAGCGCGTTACGCTCCTCGATGTCGACGGCTTCGGCCAGCTCTTCCTCGCGGAAGTCCAGCCCGCCGCCGGAGAGACGCGTGAGGTCCGCGGCGGTAGAGATGCGAAAGCCGCGCAGCGGCGCGAGGAAGCCGTCCGCGATGAGGTCCGGCAGGCTGCGGCTGTACACGATTTGGTCGAAGACTTCGTCGAGCCCTTTGCCGTCACCGCGCGTCGTCGTGGCGGTGAAGCCCAGCAGGGTGCCCGTAAAATTCGGCTCGAAAGCGCCGAGCTGGCGTAGGACGCGCAAGTTGTCGTCCGCGGCCGCGTGATGACACTCGTCGTAAATGATCAAGCCGACTTGGCGGCCTCGCATCACCTCCGCCAGGCGCTGCTCGTG
>JAQSWN010000151.1 GCA_029266615.1 Polyangiaceae bacterium | reverse complement strand
GAACGCGCAGCGGCGCGGATGGCCGATCGCGTCTCGCAGGGCGAAGCGCGTCTCGTCGTAGCTGGACAGCGCGTGCGCGCCGCGCAGGGCGCCAATCAAGAACAAGAACGTGCACAGCGCCACCCGCCGAGGGCCCAAAGCTCGAAAGCCGAGCAGCGCGGCCGCGAGAAAGCCGAGCCCGGTCGCGAGCGGAGACAAGGGCCAAATGCCGCCCGCTACGAGCGACAGCGCGGCCATGAGTAGAGAGTCCAGCCCCACGGCGCGCCGGGACTGCACACGCCGCGCCACGACGCAAAAACGCCGTGAGCAGCGGTTTCACCCGCTCACGGCGTTCTTCAGTACCTGGCCGCCAGGCTTATCGCCGGCCGGCCGTCACCGTCACAGCGCGCAGGCCTGGCCAGCTCCGTAGCAAGCTTGGATTTTGCTCGTGTCCGAGCCCGCTCGGCACGTACAGGTCATGCAGTCGTCCTCGCACGCGCAGCCGCCCATCGGCGTGCAGACACGGGGGGTCTCGCCTCCCGGGCCTCCGTTACCGTCGCCGTCCTCCAGCCCGTTCGCCTCCGCGCAGGCTTGAACCGCTCGTGTCTCTGGCTGGCAGAGATCGTCCGCCGACGGCGCTCGAGGCTGCCCGTCAGTGCCCGGAGTTACGGCCTCGCACAACCCGCCCAGCTCTCGGATGAAGCAGCCGAGAAAATCCGCGAGCTCGGCATCGCAGGGCGTCGCCGGGATTTGCTCGCAGGAAACCTCCTCCGAGCACAGGCTGTCCATGGCGACCTCGCCGTCGTTCATGCCGCACTCATCCACCACCTGGTCGATGGCGGCGCAGAACTCGGTGCACAGCGGACCGAGCCGGCCGCCACCTGGCCCGGCGGGGTCGTCCGCGCTCGCGGGGGGTTTTTCGGTGCTGCCAGGCGGGCGATCACCGCTGACCGGCGGCTGGTCGGTGCTCCGGGGCGGTTGGTCACCACTGCTGGACGGCGCCTGGTCGGTGGCGTTGCCGCGATTGTCGCCCGCAGAAGCGACGTCGCCGCCGCACGCTGCTAGGGCGAGCCCCAAAGCCACGAATGATGTCGAAAAAAGATGTCGATAGGCCACGCAGAGCCTCCTCGTTCAAGGCGCGCCCGCGCGCGACGCCCTCTAAAGACTTAAGGAAACTGCGGCGCAAAGCAAGCGCGACGCAGGCGCGCCGGAGCTGCACGGAGCCCCGGCGCTGAGGTGCGTGTGCTCAGAAGTAGTAGAGCGCCGCGACGTTGCTCGTGAAAATGTTCCACGGGTTGTCGCCCACGTTCGTGCCAATGCTGAAACGGCTCGTGCCGTTGTCGCCCGGATCTGCACCGGTCGAGTCGACATTCATGCGTAGCCCGACGCCGCCTTGCAGCGATAGCTGCGGCACGTCGATGAATCCAAAGTGGATTTCGGCACCGGCGCGGGCTCCCACGTCCAAGTGGAATGCGCTGGTGGACGCGTCGCCGGGTCCAGACGTGCCGGCGAAGCCGAGGTTGAGCTCCGGTACGACCTGAAAACTGAAGTGGCCGGCGGAAGCCAGGGAGAGCGGAACACCACCGTGCAAGATGAAGGCACGGGTGCTCGGGATGTCGGTCGACACGCCCCCGACCTTGTTCGAGCCGCTGCCGAAACCGAAGCCGATACCGGCGTCGATACCGAGCATGTCGCTCAGCCAGTAACGAATACCGATGACGGGTGCGGCCGGTACGCCGTCCGCGGCCATGGTGCGGCCCAGGTAACCCACGGCGAGGCGACCCACGACTGCGTCGTGGTCCGAGTTGCCGGCGACGGCCGCGGCTTGGGGAGCCGCACCCGGGAGCGCCATTCCGACCTGCGCGGAGCCGCTCGTGCTCGCCGACGCATCGGCGGTCGCCGCGGGGGCGGGGGCTGGCTGGGGCGGCGGCGCCGGGGCAGCAGCAGCGGGCGCAGCATCCGCCGTTTGGGCGAAAACGCTGCTGGTAGAGAGCACGCCAGCGAGGCCGGCAAGGCAACCAACGATCCTGAGCTTATTCATCCGATCCTCCAAGAGGGGGGTCTTCAGGGCATCGGACCGAGCAAGCTGGTAGCCTGCGGTCCGAGCCGATTCCCAATTACGCGGGCGGCAGCTTCCTCCGTCTTCAGCAATCAATGCAAGTTCACGCCTACGCACCGCGTTAGGCCGACCCCCTGGCCGTGAAGAAAACTCGCGCAGATATTCGACTTGTAGAGCTTGGCCTCGTGGAGAGCCGGACCAGGGCTCAGGCGCGCATCCTGGCGGGCCAGGTGTATTTGGACACGCGGCGCATCGAGAAGGCGGGCGACCAAGTGCCGGAAGACGCGGTGCTCCGCGTCACGGAGCTGGAGCGGTACTGCTCGCGCGGTGGCAAGAAGTTGGAAGGAGCGCTCGCGGATCTGCACGTCGACGTCGCGGGCGCGACGGCGGTGGACGTGGGCGCCTCTACCGGCGGCTTCACGGATTGCCTCCTGCAGCATGGCGCCGCGCGCGTGTACGCGGTGGACGTCGGTCACGGCCAGCTCGCAGAAAAGCTTCGGCAGGACGCGCGCGTCGTGGTCATGGATCGCACCAACGCACGCCACCTCACGCCCGAGAGCTTCCCGGAGGCCATCGACCTCACGGTGGTGGACGCCTCGTTCATCAGCCTCGACAAGCTCGTGCCGGCGATCGCCGGATTTTCACCGCCCGGCGCGCGCCTACTCGCGCTCATCAAACCGCAGTTCGAGGTCGGTCGCGAAGAAGCGACACGCAGTCGCGGCGTGGTGAGCGACGAAGCCACTCGCGCCGAAGCCGTCGCGCAAGCGCTCGCCAGCGTCGCCGCCAGCGGCTTCGAGGTGCTCGGCGACGCCCGCTGCCGCGTACCGGGGCCGCAAGGCAACGTGGAGCACTTCGTCTTCGCGCGCCGGCATCCGACGCCTCCGCGAGGGTAGGGGCTGCCACCACCGCCGCTCACCCGCAGTCACGCCGTGTCGGTCGTGGGCCGCCCTGGGCGCTGTCGGGATTACAGGAGACGGGAGACGGGGAGCGAGAGGAGCCCTGATTTGGGGGGTTCGCGCTGCTGCCCGCGGGCTGTCGCGTTCGTGGGGCTACGGCTCGCAGCCGTTCTTTGGTGAAATTCAAGACCCGCCCCGACACCCCGACGCGACCAGGAGACCCAAGCGCCAGCCCCCCGGCGGGCGGAAGCGCGAACCCCAAAATTCTCCCTCCTTCACTCATCCCCTCTTTGTAAAATTCACGACCCGCCCCTACACCCGCGACGCAGCAACACAGACTCGGACGCAGCCCCACGCAGGCGGCAGCGCGAACCCCAAAAATTCACGGCTCCCGCCCCTCCCGCCTCCTGTCGGGTTCGGGTTCGGGTTCGGTCGGAGTCAGAAAGCGAGGACCCAGATGTCGTAGAGGGCGTGGGTCCAGACGACGGGGGCGAAGCCGCGGAACACGTAAATGAGCGTGAAAACGAGGCCGCACACCCAACGGAACAGGAACGAACGAAGCTCGAAGGGCTCACCGAATTGGCCGAAGTAATGCCAACCACTGAACACGGCCGCGCACACCAGGGCCCAGCCCAGCGAGGCGAACAGCTTCGGGCCCGGTAGCGCCTCCGGCATCATTGCCAAGACTAGGCGTCGCCCCACGCCGTACAGCCCGACCCGAAACGCGATTTCTTCGTAGAGCCCCGCACCGAGGGACAGCACGATCGCAGTGAAGAACCCGGGCCCCTCAGTCGTCAACGGGAGCCCGGCGTCCAAGTGCACCTTGCCGACGAGGTAGCTGGCGACGAGGCGCATCGCCACGGCATAGAGGATCCCCTCCACTGCGACGAGCGCGAAGCGCTGCCAGCGGAGCGTGTGGCCGCGTCCCAAGACCAGCAAAACCCCCGTAAAAATTACACCTATCGCCACTGTCAGGCCCGAGTACGTAACGAGGCTCGAGTTGGCGAGCGCCTTCAGCTCTCGGGTGACGATGTCGGCCGCGTTCTGCACATCCATCCACACCACGCCCAGGTGATAGATGACGAAGACGGGCAGCGTGAGCGCGAGGTCCGCGATCGGTCCGCTACCTTCGCGGAGGTATCTCTCAGTCTCTTCTTGAGAAGCGGCGCTCACTCTCGCTCCTTCTGCGCCGCGTCCCCCGTCCCGTCAACAAAGCGGCGCCTTTCTTGGTACGTCGTCGCACTGGGCGCTTGCGGGGGAGTCTCCCGTAGCGCAGATTCAAGGTTTGGTAACGGACTCCGACTCGCCGCGTCGGAGTCGCCTTGCGCGCGCGTTCGCCATGGGCCAGCAGTCAGGAAATCCGTCGAGCATTCGCCACCTGAAATCACCTTTCAGCAAGGTGATAGCTACTCGCTACTACGACGGGCCCATGGAGGGCTTCGTCGCGCACAACGACTGGCCTCACGCCTGCTTGTTCCAGCTCGTGGATTGGGATCGCGAGACGGACATTCGCGTCTACGAGGTGACCCGGGTCGAAGACTTTTCGTTCGACGAAGTGGTCGAGGCACTATTTCGCGATCGTCGGCCTACCTGGCCGGTGTGGGTGCTTCCGAGCGGCGCGAGAGAGCGCGGCCAGCGGCTTCTCGCAGAGCTTACCGAGCGCACCCGTCCGGTCGCGACCCTCACCACGCGCGATCTCTTCGGCGATATCCTGGTGTGGGACGCGGCGGATGACGCGCCGCTCTCCAGCGGGCTAATCCTGGCGGCGCAATCCAGCGGTGAGGATTGAGCGCGTTTAGCCGGGCTTGAGTCGGTAGACCACGAACATCACGAGGACCACCCAGAGCAGGACGATGGCCACGAAGGGGCCGTCACGTAGCATCTCTTGGGTGGGGCTTTCGGACTTGGGCCGGCTTTTGACGAGCTGCAGGAAACGGCCGACGCCGAGCATCACGAACGCGGAGCTCCACCACAGGTTGTTCGTGCCGAAGAAGGCCACCGTCCGCGGGTCCAGCGTGTAAACCAGGTAAGTGCCGACGGTGGCGATACCCGTGATTCCCAGCGCCAGGTCGAGCCCCCGCTTGCTGTACTGCTCGAGGGCCGCGCGCTGCAGCGACGCCTTACCGGCCGCCGCCGATAGCTCGTGACGGCGCTTACCGAACCCCAGGAACAGCGCGAGCAGCGCGGTGCACACCAAGAGGTAATTGGATACAGGCGTGCGCGTTGCATAGCCGCCGCCCATGACGCGCAGCACGAAGCCCGCGGCGATGAAGCCTACGTCCAAATATGCGACGTGCTTGAGCTTGAAGCTGTAGGCCACGTTCTGCGCGAAGTAGACGCCGGAGACGAGCGCGAACGCCGGGTGAATGAAGTACGCCCAGATGAGCGCGCCGACGACGAGCACCGCCGCCAGCGCGCGCGCCGCCTGCGGCGGCACACGGCCGGAAGGAATCGGGCGGTATTTTTTTACCGGGTGCTTGCGATCCGCCTCGATATCCGCGAGGTCGTTCATCGCGTACACGGCGCCGGCCAACATGCAGAACACCAAGAACGCCGAGGCCGCGTTCTCGAGCAGCTTGCCGTCGAAGATCTCCTTCGCGAACACCACCGGCGCGAGGACGAAAACGTTCTTGACCCACTGGTGGGGCCGCACGGTGCGGATGACCCCGCCGATGCGCCAGAGCAGGCCGTGCCCCTTGAGCTCGGCCGGGGGACTCGACCTCGGCGCGGAGGACGCAGGCGGCTCCGACGTCGACGCCGGTGCGTCCTCGGAAAGGGGGGCCAGGTGGGGCTCGGGCATTGGGGGGCGCGGACAATAGCGTGACTCGCCGTCGAGACAACTTCCTGTCGCTCGCGCAGCCGACCCCAGGCGCATCGGCTATCCTGCGCCGCGATGGCGCAGGCCGAGTTCGAGCGACACCGTAAATTGGTTGAAGAGATCCGTGCTCACGACCACCGGTACTACGTGCTGGACGACCCACAGATCAGCGACCGCGAGTACGACGCGCTGTACGCGTCGCTACGCGAGCTGGAGCTCGCTCATCCAGAGCTGACGAGCGCGGATTCCCCCACCCAGCGCGTCGGTGGGGCGCCCCGTGGTGAGCTGAAGACAGTGCCGCACGTCGTCCCGATGATGTCGCTCGACAACACCTACGGCGAAGCGGACTTGACCGAGTTCATCAGGCGCGTTCGTCAGGGGCTCCCGGCGGCGGTCACGCCCTCCTTCTGCGTCGAGCCGAAGTTGGATGGCGGCAGCATCGAGGTGCTCTATCGCGGCGGCAAGCTGGTTCAAGGCTCCACCCGCGGTGACGGCCAGAGCGGCGAAGAGATCACCCAGAACCTGCGCACGGTGCGCTCGCTACCGCTCACCATCGAGTACACCGGCAATCTCACGCTGCGGGGCGAGGTCGTCATTTATCGCAAGGACCTCGCGCGGATCAATCAAGCGCGGGTGGCGGCGGGCGAGGCTCCGTTCGCCAATCCGCGCAACGCCGCGTCCGGAAGCCTGCGAATGTTGGATCCACGCGTCGTCGCGGAGCGACCGTTGCGCGTGGTGGCTTGGCAAGTCGTGGAAGGGCCGGAGCTTTCGGACACCCACTCGGGCGCGCTGGAGGCGCTCGCCAAGCTTGGCCTGCCCACGCACCGCAAGCACCGGGTGTGTCACTCCTTCGAAGAGGTGTGGGCCGCCATCACCGCCATCGACGCGGCTCGCAAGGAGTACCCGTACGAGACGGACGGCGCGGTCGTCAAAGTGGACGCGTTTTCGCATCAGGCGATCTTGGGCGCGACCGCGAAGTTCCCGCGCTGGGCCATCGCCTACAAATTCGGGGCCGAGCGCGCCGTAACGACCGTCATCGGCATTTCCGTGCAGGTTGGGCGCACCGGCACGCTGACTCCGGTCGCCAATCTGGAGCCGGTGCAGCTGGCCGGTACGACCGTGGGCCGAGCGTCCCTGCACAATGCCGACATCGTGCAGGCGCTCGGGATCCGCCGCGGTGACCGCGTCGTCATCGAAAAGGCCGGCGAAATCATCCCCCAGGTCGTCTCCGTCGACGCGGAGGCGCGCACCCCCGGCGAGCCGCCGTTCGAGATGCCGAAGGAGTGTCCGTGCTGCGGCACGCCCGTTCAAAAGGAGGAGGGCCAAGTCGCGGTGTTCTGCCCGAACGCGCGCTGCCCGGATCGCATGAAGGCGGCGCTCCTCCACTACTCGCGACGCTTCGCGATGGATGTGGACAACCTCGGCGAGAGCTTGATCGCGCAGCTCGTGAGCAGCGGCCAAGTGAAGGACGTCGCCGACCTCTACGATCTGACCGCTACCGAGCTCGTGAAGCTTGAGCGCATGGGCAAAAAGAGCGCGGAGAACGTGGTGAAATCCGTCCAGGCCTCGCGGGAGCGGACGCTGGATCGGTTGCTCACCGGCTTGGGCATCGATCATATCGGCCAAGTCGCGGCGCGGCAGCTGGCGGAGGTCGCGCGAGATCTGCCGACCCTGCTGGCGTGGGACGAGGAGGCGACGACCTCGCACGTCTCCGGCATCTCCGGCTTTGGCCCGAAGATGGTCGAGAGCGTCGTGAAGTATCTCCAAGATCCGACCTCGCGCGAGCTGTTGGAGAAGCTCAAGGCTCGCGGCGTCTCGCGCGAGCAGCCGGTGCTCGCGGCCAAGACCGAGGGGCCGTTGCTCGGTAAGAGCTTCTGCGTCACCGGCGTGCTGACCAAAAAGCGCGAGGACGTGCACCAGGAGATCCGCGACGCGGGCGGGGAGGTGCACGACAAGGTCAAGAAAGGCACGACCTACCTCGTCGCCGGGGAGAAGGTCGGTAAGGCGAAGCTGGACGGCGCGCGCAAATTCGGCGCCGTTGTGGTGGACGAAGCGGGGCTCGCCGCGCTCCTACGAGGAGAAGCTCCGCCCCCGGTGTCGGCCTGAGATGCTCTCGCGCGTCGCCATGGCGCTGGTGGCGCTGGTGCTCGGCGCCGCGCTCATCACGCATCTCGCGCTGCGGCAACGGCAAGCGCCCGAGCGCTGTCCGCCGGGAATGGAGCTCGTCTCCGGGCGCTGCTGCGGCGTCGGGCAATCTCTGGAAGACGGCGCGTGTCACGGCCCCGCGCGGAGCTGCTCGCCCGGCCAGCAGCTGAGCGACCACGGACAGTGCGTGGCGCGGGTGGGCGCGGTGGGCCTCGAAGGGGGCGAGCTGTTCATCGGCGCGGCGGACTGGGACGGAGCTAGCGAGGGGGAGCGGTTCCCGCGCACGCGGGTGGCGGCGTTCCGACTGGACATTTCCGAGGTGACCAGGCAGCGCTTCGGGGCCAAAAGTGGGGAGCCAGGCCTACCGATGACGAACGTCACGCCCGCCGAGGCGGAGCGTTTTTGTCGCCGTCAGGGCGGTCGCTTGCCGAGCGCGAGCGAGTTCGTGTTCGCTTGCGCGGGAGCTGCGGCGCGCCGCTACCCGTGGGGAAACAGCGGTCTGGTATGCCGGCGCGCCGCGTTCGGGCTGGAGCAGGGGCCGTGCGGCGAGTCAGGAGGACCGGAGCTCAGCGGCTCTCGACCGGACGGCGCATCGCCGGACCAAGTCCTGGATTTGGCTGGCAACGTGGCGGAGTGGACGCGCGAGGCGGACGGCACGTATTCGGCGCGAGGCGGCTCGTACCGCTCCCGCTCGGCCGCAGAGCTGAAGTCCTGGGCGGCGTTGCCGGATCGAGAAAAAGCGCTCTACATCGGCTTCCGTTGCGCGTATCCCCTTGGATCATGACAGCGGCGGTCTTGTGCATCGGCACGGAGCTCACCCGCGGAGAGCTCCTCAACTCGAACGCGACGTGGCTCGCCGAGTCGCTCACGCGCATTGGTCTGGAGGTCACGTCCGTCGACTGCGTGGACGACGATCGCGCCCGCATAGAAGCGTGCTTGCGGCGCCTTTCCGCCGAGCATCGAGCCATCGTGTGCACGGGCGGGCTCGGCCCCACCACGGACGACATCACCACCGAGTGCGCGGCGCGGGTGGCGGGCGTCGAGCTTTATCGCGACGAGCCGTCGTTCGAGCAAATCAAGGAGCGCCTCCGTCGCTTCGGCCGCCCGGAGATGGCCGCCGCCAACGCCAAACAGGCGGATTTTCCGGTCGGTTCGCGCATTCTGCCGAACCCGAACGGCACCGCGCCTGGCTTTTGCGTGAAGCTCGGCGAGGCGGCTAGCTATTTCATGCCCGGCGTCCCGTCCGAGATGAAGGCCATGTTCGACTCCTACGTCGCGCCGGGTCTCGCGGGCTTAGTGAGCGAGTCTCGACACCAAATCGTGCTGCGTTGCTTCGGCATGCCGGAGTCGGAGTGCAACGAGCGCATGGCCGGGCTGGAGGCGCTTCACGGCGTGTACGTCGGATACCGCGCGTCGATGCCCGAGATCGAAGTGAAGTTGCTGGCCCGCGGCGCAACGCCGGAGGCCGCGCAAGCCTTGGCGCGCCGCGCCGCAGACGACGCGCGTCTTCGTTTGGGGGACGCCGTTTACGGAGAAGGCTTCGGTAGCCTTCCGGAGCATCTCGGCGCGCTGCTGGCCGAGCGCGGACGAACATTGGCGATCGCCGAGTCGTGCACCGGCGGCCTCGCTGCGGAGCTGATGACTCGGACCCCGGGCTCGAGCCGCTACTTCTTGGGCGGCGCGGTCGTGTACGCCAACGAGGCGAAGAGCGAGCTGCTCGGGGTACCGGCAGAGCTCATTACCGCCCACGGCGCGGTGAGCGCGGAGGTGGCCCGGGCGATGGCCGAAGGCGTGCGCCAGCGCCTGGGCGCAGATTACGGGCTCGCGTTTACCGGCATTGCCGGGCCGGACGGCGGCACCGCGGAGAAGCCGGTCGGCCTCGTGCACTGGGCGGTAGCCAGCGCGGCCGGCACCGTCGGCAAAGAGCGCGTCTTCTCCGGCGACCGTCTGGTGGTGCGGAGGCGTGCGGTCTTCTCGGGTTTCGATACGGTACGCCGCGCGCTGGTCTAGCGCCGCGCGAGGAGCTCACGAATGCGACCGATGAGCACGTTGGGCATGTACGGCTTCTGCAGGAATGCGTCTTCCTGCGACAAGCCGTGGTCTTGTAGCGCCTCGCCGGCGTAGCCAGACACGTAGAGCGCTGACAGGTCCGGGCGACCTGCGCGCAGTCGACGAATGAGCTCGGGGCCACTCTGCTCGGGCATGATCACGTCCGTCACCACCAAGTCGATGCGGTCCGGCCCGGACAGCGCGGCGAGGGCGCCGGCTTCGTCCTCTGCCGCCGCCACCTTGAAGCCGGCGCGCACCAAGAGCCGCACGGTCGTTTCCCTCACCGCCCGGTCGTCCTCGATGATGAGAATTTTCCCAGCCGGAATGAAGGATGGGCTCGGGGCGGGAGTGAGCTTTCGCTCCGGCTTCGCCTCCGGCAGAAAGACGCTGAGAGTGGTCCCTGCCCCCAGCTCGCTCTCGATGGTGCAGGTGCCGTTGAGCCGCTCCACGATGCCCAGGGACGTGGCGAGACCCAAGCCGACGCCGTGCGGCTTGGTCGTGAAGAACGGCTCGAAGAGGTGCTGACGCTGCTCGACCGTCATGCCCACGCCCGTATCCCGCACCGCGAGCACGAAGTAGCGGCCGGGTGCGAGCTTCTCGTGCCCGGGAGCCACCGGCACCGAGCGTGTCGACACCTCGACCGTGCCCCCACCCGCCATCGCCTCGGCGGCGTTGATGACGAGGTTCACGAGCACCTGCTCGAGCTGAGCCAGATCTGCGCGCACGGCTAGCTTCTGCGGCGCCAGGACGACGCGCAGCCGGATGTCGTCTCGAAGCACGCGAGACAGCATCTTCTGCGAGGCTTCTACGACGTCGTTCAGATCGAGGAGGCGCACGTCGCTCGCCCGTTGGCGCGAAAACACGAGGAGCCGCTGGGTGAGGGCCGTCGCGCGCTCCGCGGCGTCCAGCGCGGTCTGCAGGTCGGCCTGGGCCGCGGGCGGTGACTGCGACTTCGCCAAGCTGATGGCGCCGAAGATGGCCGTCAGGAGATTGTTGAAGTCGTGGGCGACGCCGCCCGCGAGTCGCCCCACCGTCTCCAGCCGTTGCGACTGAGCGAGCTGGTGCTCGAGCTCCTTGCGCGATGTGACGTCCTGCACGATGCCGAGGAAGCGCTCCGCGGTGCCGTCCGGCTTCCGTTGCACGGCCGCGCGCGCCTCCACCCACACCACCTTGCCGGAGGGCGAGAGGGCGCGGTGCTCCACTTGGAATTCGGCCTTATCTCGGTCCGAGATCGCGCGCTCCAGAGCGGCCTTGGTGAACTCCAGGTCCGCCGGGTGAACGACCTTCGCCCACGCTTCGTACGTGCCCTCGAACTCGGTAATCCCGAAGATGGAGAGCACCTGCGGAGACCAAGTTACGACGCCGCTCGCGACGTCCCACTGCCAGGTGCCGAGCCGCGCCGCCGAGAGGGCGCGATGCAGCCAGTCCGGGGCAAATTCCGGAGAGCGCTCTGAAGGTGCGCGTGAATCCGCCATGCTCGTGAGGCGGTGGGCAGCGCACGAGCGGCCCACCACCCCAGGAGATTACCTCAGTTGAGCGCGGATAGGCGCGCTTTCGCGATCGTCTCCGGGACCACTTCCCCAGGCGCCACGCGTTTGAAGCTCAAGCCTGCCAGCGAGCGATCCACGAAAATCGTGTCCCCCGGGACGAGCTCGCCGCTCAAGACGCGCTTGGCCAGCTCGTCTTCCAAATGCTTGCGGATGGCGCGACCGAGCGGGCGAGCGCCAAACTGTGGGTCCCAGCCGAGCTCGCCCAAGTAGTCCTTGGCCTCTTCGCTGATTGCCAGGGACAGCTCGCGCGCGGCGAGGCGAGAGCGCAGCCGCTCCAACTGGATGTCGACGATGCGGCGGATCTGCTCGCGAGCGAGCCGATGATAGACGACGATTTCGTCCAAGCGGTTGATGAACTCCGGGCGAAACACGCGCCGCAGGGCGTCGAGCGCGGTGTTGCGCGTCAGCTCCTCGCGCGACGCCACGTCCAACTCCCGCCGCTCTTCCAGCGCGGCGAGCTCCGCGCTGCCGACGTTGCTGGTGAGGATCACGACCGTGTTCTTGAAGTCCACGGTGCGGCCCTGGCCGTCCGTGAGGCGACCGTCGTCCAACACCTGCAGGAGCACGTTGAACACGTCCGGGTGCGCCTTCTCGATCTCGTCGAACAAGATCACGCTGTAAGGGCGCCTCCGCACCGGCTCCGTGAGCTGCCCGCCTTCGTCGTAACCAACGTACCCGGGGGGCGCGCCGATCAGCCGCGAAACTGCATGCTTTTCCATGTATTCGCTCATGTCGATGCGAATCATGGCCTTCTCTTCGTCGAACAAGAACTCGGCTAGCGCACGGGCGGTCTCGGTCTTGCCGACACCGGTCGGACCCAAGAACAAGAACGAGCCGATCGGGCGCTTTTCGTCGCCAAGCCCTGCGCGCGAGCGGCGCACGGCGTTCGCTACCGCTGTGAGCGCCGCGCTCTGACCCACCACGCGACGCTCCAGGTTCGCTTCCATGGCGATGAGCTTCTGCATCTCGCCTTCCAGCATCTTGGAGACGGGCACGCCCGTCCACTTGGAGACGATCGCCGCGATCTCTTCGTCACCGACCTCCTCCTTGAGGTACGAGCCCTTCTCCTGGAGCTGGTTCAGCTCCGCGCGGTGCTGCTCCAGCCGACGCTCGAGCTCCGGGATGCGGCCGTACTGAATCTCTGCGGCACGGCCGAGGTCCCCGGAGCGGCGCGCTTGCTCCTCCGCGGTGCGAAGCTCCTCGATTTCTCGCTGCTCGTCGCGGAGCTTCCCGATGAAGTCCTTCTCGCGAAGCCACTGCGCCCGCATGCGATCGCGCTCGCTCGACAGCTCGCCCACCTCCTTGGAGAGCTCGTCCAAGCGCTTGGTGCTGGCTTTGTCGCGCTCCTTGGAGAGCGCTTGCTGCTCGATTTGAAGCTGCAAGAGCTTGCGCTCCACTTGGTCGATCGGCAGCGGCAAGCTGTCGATTTCCATTTTGATCTTGCTCGCGGCCTCGTCCACCAGGTCGATGGCCTTGTCCGGCAAGAAGCGCTCGGTAATGTAGCGGTTGCTGAGCACCGCCGCCGCGACCAGCGCGGAGTCCTTGATGTGGATGCCGTGGTGGACTTCGTAGCGCTCCTTCAGGCCGCGCAAGATCGCGATCGTGTCGGTGACGCTGGGTTGGTCGACCACGACGGGCTGGAAGCGGCGCTCCAGGGCGGCGTCCTTCTCGATGTGCTTGCGGTACTCGTCGAGCGTGGTGGCGCCAATGGCGCGGAGCTCGCCGCGTGCCAGCGCGGGCTTGAGCATGTTGGCCGCGTCCATCGCACCTTCCGCCGCGCCGGCGCCGACGAGCGTGTGAAGCTCGTCGATGAAGAGAATGACGGCGCCGGCCGAGGTCTCGATCTCCTTGAGCACGGCCTTGAGTCGGTCCTCGAATTCGCCGCGAAATTTCGCGCCCGCGACCATGGCGGAGAGGTCCAGCGACAGAATCCGCTTATCCTTCAGTGACTCCGGTACGTCCCCGTTCGCGATGCGGCGCGCGATGCCTTCGGCGATGGCCGTCTTGCCGACGCCGGGCTCGCCAATGAGCACCGGGTTGTTCTTCGTGCGGCGGCAGAGCACCTGCATCACGCGGCGAATCTCTTCGTCGCGGCCAATGACAGGGTCGATCTTGCCGCGACGCGCGAGCGCGGTGAGGTCCCGCGTGTACTTCTCGAGAGCTTGGAACTTCCCTTCCGGATCCTGATCCGTCACGCGTTGGCTTCCGCGAATCTCCGCGAGCGCGTGCAGCATCTTGTCGTAGGCGAGGCCGTGCCGGTCGAACACCGCTTGCACGTCTTTGTCACTGCGCCCCGCGAGCAAGAAGTGCTCGACAGAGACGAAGTCGTCCTTCAGCTTCTTCGCCTCGTCTTCGGCCGCGTTCAGGAACGGAACCGTGCGACGCCCGAAGCCAGGCTCCTGCCCGCCGGAGACGCGCGGCAGCTTTTCCACCCGCTCGTTCAGCGCCTTGGCGAGGGCCTTCGGATCTGCGCCGGCGCGGTGGGCCAAAGCGGCGCCGACGCCGCCCTCTTGCTCCAAGACCGCGACCAGCAGGTGCTCGGGAATGATCTCGGGGTTGCCGCGCCTCGTGGCTGCATCCACGGCCGCGCGCAGGCTCTCTTGGCTCTTGTTGGTGAGGCGATCCATCCGCATCGGGAAGCTCCGTTCGTGCGCCGCGCTCACTTGCGGCAGCGAAGGCAAGCTAAGTCCCCCGGGTGTCGTGGCAAGGGGTCGGCCCGAAGGGTGGCAGGCCCCGAAACGAAGAAGGCCCGGCCCCACTGACGAGCAGTGAGACCAGGCCTTCTCGCCCGACTGAACGACTTTTTACGGAGTGCCGCCCGCGCCGCCCGCGCCGCCGACCACCGGAGCGCCGCCTTCGGTGGGAGCGCCGCCGCCACCCGTACCGGGCGCGCCGCCGCTGCTTCCGCCGCCCGCGCCGCCCGCTCCCTCACCGCAGGCCTCGCCGGCCTCGCCGGTGAACGCCGCGGAGTCCACGCAGCCGAGCTCGGGCGAAGTGAACGGGCCGAAGATGTCGGTCACGATGTCGTTCACCAGGAAGCCGCAGGTGTTCGTCGCGGCGCGGCAGCAGCCTTTGAACGCCTTGACGCCGACGCTCTGCCCGTTGAACGGAACCGAGTTGGCGGGGCTGTCTGGGCACGCCGAGTCGAGCTCACCCGGTTGATTCTGAGGAAGGCAGGCACCCTTCAGGTCCGTGCCGAGCAGGGTCAGGAAGCCGCTATCGACGCCGCAGGTCGTGGCCGCGGTACAGCACGGGTCGATGAACAGGGTCGGCAGCACCGTCTCCGTGGAGGTGCATTCGTCACCGCCGCACTGGGTCGTAGTCGACGAGTCGCTCGTGCCGGGGATCTCGACGCTCGGCATGCCGCCCGCGTCGCTGCCGGCTTCCGCGCCACCGACGCCCGGAGACTGACCAGCTGCGCTACCGCCGCTACCGCCAACGGGACCGCCATCACCCTCGTCATCGTCGCCGCAGGCAACAGGCAACAGAAGAGCGAAGCACCCGAGGGTGAGAATCTTAGCAAAGGAAAATGACTTCATTAGACCTCGAAGGATACACGAACTGCCGGAGCCGGAAAGTTTAGCGGCGACCTCGCACCAGCCTGAACAAAAGCCGCAATGACGGCCTCGACGGCAAAACCGTCGGGGCCGTCCTCCTCGTCGAGCGTCGAACGCGGAACGTGTTGAGCGTGCGATTCGATAGCGCTCCGGCGCCACCTCTACGCACGCGCTCGCGCGTTTGCCCCCTCCTGCGCGCCCCACGAGAGAACCGCTAGGAGGCGCCTCGAGCCTTAGGCGCGCCCACGCTTGCGAGGCCGCGCCGAGCGCGAGTGACCGGGCGCCAGCAAACCCAGCACGTCATCCCACTGATCGGGGCTCTTCATCAAAGCGCCGAGTAACCCCGGCGGTAGGTGACCGGCAGCTGCCAGCCAGCGATAACGGTCGACCCCATGAACGTCCAGGAAGCTCGCAATTTCTTCGAGCCTGCCAACGCCCACTCCCTTGCACAGACCCGACTCGAGCATGCCGACGTAGCTGCCCGAGCGTACGCCTAACTTTCGCGCCAGGTCTTTCTGGGTGAGCCCGCGCTCCATACGAGCCGAGCGGATAAGCCGACCAACCTTCTTCGTGGACCCTTTTGCGTTTGCGGTCATCAAATCCCGTCGCCGTGGACCGTCAGTGCAACAAGGCAATACCTGCCAGCACCCGCCCACAGCTCCTCCTCTCTGACGCTGAGGTAGGTAAATACAACTTGGTTTATTGTAACGAGGCCCCTCGCCAAAGCTCGATGGGGACGTGGCGCTGACTCGAGCCCTCGTACAACTCAAGAGGATAGTCTGCCCAGCCCAGGCATTGCAACCCTGAAGGCTAGACATTTTCATTTCTGCAATGACACGTTCGCGGCGCGCGGGGTGAGACGACGTTCGCCGCGAGTCCTTTCACGCCCCACGATCGCGTGCGGCGTTTCAACTCGAGACGCTTTCAACCCTCTGACTTACGCGCTGGCGACCCCCCACCTGACCGGCGGTACGTGTCTAGATATCCAAGTTGCGCACGTTGAGCGCGTTTTCCTCGATGAATTGGCGCCGTGGCTCGACCTGATCGCCCATGAGCACGCTGAACAGCTCGTCCGCCCGCACGGGGTCACTGACCTTCACCTTGAGGAGTGAGCGCGCATCCGGGTTCATCGTCGTTTCCCAGAGCTGGTCGGCGTTCATTTCACCCAGGCCCTTGTAGCGGGTGATGTGGAGGCCCTTCTTGCCGCGCTCGGCGATGAGCGCTTCCAGCTCTTCGGGGCCAGAGATGCTGATTGGCTCCCCATTTCCGACCTTGGCGACGTACGGAGCGGGGCCAATCGAGCGGATGTCCTCGTCGATGGAGAGCAGCTCTTGGTACTCGGCCGACTCCGCCAGCTCCCAATCCAGCGAGGCGGGGCGACCTGAAGCCCCGGGGCGAAATTTCACATCGATACGGCCGGCTCCGTGTTCCTTCTCCCACTCCACGGCAACGGTCAGAGGAGTTAGGTCCGGGTAGCGACGCTCGAGCTCCTCCCGCAGGCGCTGGGCGGTGCTGTTGACCTTCGCTTCGTCACGGAAGTCCGCGAGGCTGAGCGCGCCGACGCGAAGCAGCGCCGCCACCACGCGCGCGTCGCAGCGCCGGTCGATTTTCGTCAGCACGGCGCGGAACGACTTGAGGCGCGTCGCCAAGTTGAAGAGCGGCATACCGCTCAACGCCGGGCCCCTGGTTGCCTGCACCGAGAGGTCTTCGATGCCCGACTCGGTCAGAAAGCGATCCAGCGCCGGCTGATCCTTCACATAGAGGATCTTTTTGCCCTTCTTGATCCCGAAGAGCGGCGGTTGGGCGATGTACAAATAGCCGTTGTCTATGAGCTCCCGCATCTGCCGGTAGAAGAAGGTGAGCAGGAGGGTGCGAATGTGACTGCCGTCGACGTCGGCGTCGGTCATGAGGATGACGCGGTGGTAGCGGAGCTTGGTCAGGTCGAACCCGCCGTTGTCGCCGATGCCGCAGCCGAGCGCGGAGATGAGCGTGGCCACTTCTTGCGACGCGAGCATGCGGTCCAGCCGCGCGCGCTCCACGTTGAGGATCTTGCCCTTGAGCGGCAAGATGGCTTGAAAGTGACGGTCGCGACCCATCTTCGCGCTACCGCCCGCGCTCTCACCCTCCACGATGTAGATTTCGCTGATCGTCGGGTCCTTGCTCTGACAATCCGCGAGCTTGCCGGAGAGCGTCGAGTAGTCCAGCACGCCCTTGCGTACGACCTCGCGTGCCTTTCGCGCCGCTTCCCGCGCTTTGGCCGCGAGCACGGCCTTCTCCAGAATCTTTCGCGCGGTTTGGGGGTGCTCCTCGAAATAGCGGCCGAGGTGCTCGCCGACTGCGTTTTCGACGATGCCCTTCACGTCGCTCGAGACGAGCTTGCTCTTGGTCTGTGAGTCGAAGCTCGCGTCCGGGTGCTTCACGTGAATGACGCAAATGACGCCTTCCCGGGTGTCGTCACCGGAAAGGCCG
>JAQSWN010000365.1 GCA_029266615.1 Polyangiaceae bacterium | reverse complement strand
CAAGGGCTCGCCTGAGCCGGAGTTCGCCTAAGGAAGGGTGAGCTTAGGGAAGCCCATGTCGGTTTGCGCCGGCGTGGGCTTGCCAGTAATCTCTTCGGATCGTGCTTCTCGCGTCACTGGCCCTTGCGGTCTCCGTGCTTGGTGCGGCTTCTCCCGGCTCCGCCGGAACGGGGCGCCTCGTGCGCCTCAGCTTGGACGACGAGCGGGCGGAGCTCGCGCCGCCGAAGAGCGCGCGCATCATCCGGAGCAGTCTGGACGATCCGAGTCACCGTGAGTTCCCGCTGGAAGAGCCTGTCGTGCGGCTGATCCGCATTTCGCTCGACGAAAGCAACGCTTGCGCGCCGCTCGAGCCGTCGGCGCGTCGTGAGCGCCAGCTGCGCACTTCCTTGGACTGATGCGTATAGAAGCCACTTTCGCGTTCGTGGACATGGCGGGCTTCACCGCGATCACGGAAGCGCAAGGCGACGAGGATGCGGCAGACTTGGCGATGACCTTCGCCGAGATCACGCGCGCCGCGCTCGCGCCCGGCGACCGTTTGATTAAGACGATCGGCGACGCAGTGCTCGTGACGTCGCCGGACCCGGCCGCGGGCCTCACGCTAATAGAGCGGTTGCTCACGGAGGCCGCCGCTGAGCCGCGCTTGCCGACGCTGCGGGCCGGGCTGCACCATGGCGAAGCGGTGGAGCGTGACGGCGACGTGTTCGGCGCGGCCGTGAACCTGGCGGCACGCGTCGCGGCGGAGGCGCACCCCGCGGAGGTGCTGGGCACCGCGCCCATCGCGGCGGCGGCGCGCGAGCTCGGGATGCCGGTCGTGGACATAGGCGAGGTCGCCCTCAAAAACGTGCGCAAAACAACGTTTTTGTACAGCATGGCGTTGATGCTCGGCTCCGGCGATACCCCCATCGACCCTGTGTGCCAAAACCATATCGACCGGCGGACCGCGGCGGGCAGGCTGCGCTACGCGAACCGTGAGTTTTGGTTCTGCTCGTTGACGTGTGCGGCCGCGTTCGCCAGCAACCCCGAGTGGCACAAGAACGAGTCCATGTCGCCGCAGCGCTGAGGCGCTCAGCGACGGTCGATGCGTAGCTTGGCGATGCCGAGGCGGATCTGCTTCGTGCGCGGACGCCGCTCGATGACGGTCGTAGACTCCGAAAGGCCGTATTGCGTGAAGTGCTTGCGGATGCGGAACACCTCGCCGTCGACTTGTTGTGGCGTCATCTGCAAGCCGTCCGCCAGCTCTTCTTTATCCATCCAGCCGCAGGACCCCTCAGGCAAGCTCGCCGCGCGATCGTTCAGCATTTGCCGAGCGAGCGTCAGCAGCAGGTAATTATGACTGCGCGAGCCCAGCGCCACGCGCCTTTCGCCGTGCTCGATGCTCAGCTCGACGAAGTCTTCGTCGGAGGAAACGACGAACGAGAGCCCCGGCTCGGTTCCGCCCGAAGACAGTGAAAGCGTCTCTGTTGCGGAGGTGGAAGCGGGGCCGCAGAACCGAAACTGTCGTCCCGCACAGTCGATGATCTGCCCGTCGACTACGGGTTCGACCTCGCCGTCCGGGCGCTCCAGTTTCCACGCGCCGTCAGGCGACAAGAACAGCGTCGCCTCCGGGCTCTTACTCGAAGGCAAAGCGATCCAGCCGTCCGTGCCGCGCAGCGCTTGCCCGGTGTCGAGCGCGACCGCCATCGTCTCCGGCTCGCCCGCGTCCGTCAGCGTCCATCGCTCATCGGAATGACCGAAGGTGATCACAGCGTCCTTCGTCAGGCGGTACGCGCGCCCGGGCTCCGCCGCGGCGCCGTTCAGGTGCGTGCCGTTGCGGCTGCCCCGATCGAGCAGCTCCCAGGCGTAACCATCCCAGCGAATGAGCGCGTGCTGCGTCGACACGTACGGGGCCGTGAGCTTGAGCGCGCACTGCGGGCCACGGCCCACCAAGTGCTCGGTCATGAGCAGGCAGGAGCGTGTGCCATCTGTGCGCCGCAGCTCGGCCAAAGTCGGCTGATTAGACCACGCCTCAAAACCTGCGAAAAGACCGACCAAAATTGGGTCGTGTGAGTATTTGCAATCGACTGCGATCGACGAGGTTGAGGCGTCCCGGTACCAGTCGAAGGATGCTTGCGAGCGAAGAAAGAATGCAGCTGGCGGCACTTTGGGAGGAGCTCGTCGCTGGTACGACCAAGGTCGACGGCTGGTCCCACACCGAAACCACCTGGTCGCTGGTGGTATCGCGACGACCGGACAAAGAGCGGCCTGCTCACGCCCTCCGCCGACGGGACGTGGCCATTTTGGAAGATGCGCTCCTCAGCGGCGTCCGCAAGCACGTCGCCGTAGAGGCCGGGCTTTCTTGCTCGAGCATCGCCGTTATCATGCAGAGCTGCTTCCAGTTCATGGGGCTGTCCTGCCTACCTTCACGCATCCCCGGCTTGGTGGTCGCGGCCGCACATGCTCGCCACCACGCGGGCGGCGGCATCGCGCACACCACGCTAGTTCGACGGGATTTTTCGGCTTCCGAGCGCACCCTCACCTTCAGTCGGCCCGATAAGCTCTTGGCGGCTTGGCTCGCGCCGGCTGAGCACGCGGTGATTCACCTGCTCATCGAGGGCATGGCATACGCGGAGATCGCGCAGGTTCGCCGAACGTCGGTGCGCACGGTCGCCAACCAGGTCGCGTCCGGCTTCCGGCGCTTGGACGTTTCCGGCCGGGCGGAGCTGCTCTGCTTGTTGGCACGCTGGGCCTTAGAGGCACCGGTTCCCCCTGCGAAACGCCCTCCCTCGGTCGTGCCGTCCGGCGCCAAGCGGTCGGCGCCCCGCCGTTCGCGAGCCCGCTCACCGCGCAGCAGCCGGCCGCAAAGCCCCTCGCTTAGCCCCGCGACTTGAACTACCAAGGGAGAGGAATGGCTCTACGAAACCGGGCGGCCATCTGGGTAATTGCCACGAGCTTGTCACTACCGCGGCTCGCCGGCGCGCAAGACGCGGCCAAGGCGGACGCCACGTTCCAAGCCGGGCACGAGCTCATGAAGGACGGCAAGCTGGCGGAGGCTTGCCCGAAGTTCGAAGAGAGCCAGCGCGCCGAGCCGGCCGCCGGAACATTGCTCGCGCTCGCATACTGCCAGGAGCGCGTGGGTCTACTCGCCAGCTCGCTTTCGAGCTACCTCGCCGCCGCGGACTTGGCCGCCAAAGAAGGCCAGGCCGAGCGCCAAAAGGCCGCCGCGGAGCGCGCCGCACTCCTGCAAAAGCGCGTCTCCACGTTGACCATCTTGGTACCGGCGGAGCTGTCCAAGCAGGCAGGCCTCAAAATCAAGCGCGACGGCATGGAGCTCGATCGCACGTCCTACAACGTAGGCGTCCCGCTCGACGGCGGCACCCACGCTATCGAAGTGACCGCGCCCGGTCGCGAGCGCTGGGCCGGCGTTGTCACCCTGCAGGCTGAAGCGGACCAGAAAACGTTACAATTGCCCGAGCTCGAGCCCGAAGGACCAAACGGAGGGACGAACGCAGACGTGCGGCTCCTCACGCCGCCGCGTAGGCCCTCCGCGCCGCCCGCGCCTCCGTTCGAATCCGCGTCCACGCGTCGCATGCGCCAGGCGAGCGTCGGGCTAGGACTTGCCAGCGTCGTGGGAGTTGGGATAGGTGTGACGTTTGGCCTCGCAGCAAAGTCTCGCAACGATGCTTCGAATCGCGACGGGCACTGTGACAGCGCCGGGTGCGACGCTTACGGCGCAGAACGCCGCCAATCCGCGCTCGACGCCGCGCAGGTCGCCACGTGGTCCTTCGTTGCCGCCGGTGCGCTCGGCGCGACCGCCATTATTCTGTACTTCAAGGCCGACAGCGCCGCATCGACTCAGCTCGCCACGAGCATCAGCGGCGGCTCGCCGCGCGTCACGCTTAGCCGGAGCTTCTGAACATGTCTAAATCCCGCCTTCGGGGGCGCGCAGCGTTGAGCTGCGTCGTCGCGCTCGTGTGCGCCTCCGCCGTCGCCTGCGACTCCGTCCTCGACATCGAAGATCCCGTGATTCGCCCGCCGGAAGGCGAAGGCGGCGAGCCCACCTCCGGCGGCACCGCGAGCGTGACGGCGGGCTCCGCAACGACACCGCCCGAGGGTGGCGGCGCTGGCGAAGGCGGAACCGGCGGAAGTGGCGGGACGGTAACGGTCATTGCCGGCGCGGGTAGCGGCGGCGAGGGTGGAGAATCGATCGTCACCCCTCGGGATTGTGAAACCGAGTCTCGTCGCTGCACCGGTAACAAGCCGGAAACGTGCGACGAATTCGGTCGCTGGGTGCAAAATGAGGCTGAAGCGGCCGACGAGTGCGCCGTACAGTGTGATGAAGGTCGCTGCGTGGAGTGCCTACCCGATGAAAAGCGCTGCGCCGTCTGCGAGGATGGTGATGCGGCGTGCAATCCGAATCAGCCGCAGAGCTGCGTGAATGGCGCGTGGGAGAATGCGGATGCAGCGTGCAAGCACTATTGCGATGCCGCGGAATGCGTCAATCCACCGAGCTGCAAGGACTCCGAAGAGGATGCCCGATGCGCGAACGGCAGTTGTTGCATCTCACTTCTCGTGCCGGGCGGCACGTTCAAGCGCGACTACGACGGGAGCGAATATTTTGCCGACCCCACGTTCGTGGCGACCATCCGTTCATTCTTTTTAGA
>JAQSWN010000150.1 GCA_029266615.1 Polyangiaceae bacterium | reverse complement strand
GCGCCGGCCACGGCTGCGCGGCGGGCTCTTGCTCTTTCGCTTCGTCGTCAACGACGCCGGTGCGATGCGCGCTCGGCGCGGTACGTAAGAGCGGAGGCCGTTTGACTCGGTATAGAGCTCGCGCAGCTCCTCGAAGCTCGTGACCCCGGAGTTCTTGGCGATGCCGGAGTGCGCGCGGCACAAGAGGACGAGACGCTCGCCATACTTGACGGCCTCGAGGGTGCGCCCCGGCTTGAGGTCGCCTTCAGGCCGGAAATTTTCGCAGACTTCGCAGCGCTGTTGCATGGTGTCGGCAGCGTGCCAAACCCGGGCGGACGGGCCAAGTTCGGCGCGCTCAGCCGGCGCTCGACTCGGCCCCCGCCGCGTAGCCGTAGACGAGGTACGTGCGACCTTGAGGACCGCTCCACAGCCATGGCGTGAGTCGAGCCGCGGTGCGCTCCGGCGCCAGATCGATCAGTAAGTCATGCAGCAGCTCGGGTTGCGCCAGGTGGTAGAACGCCCGCTTTGCGACGACGTCCATGAGCACGCTTGTCAAGTCCGCGTCGACGGGCAAACCTACGAGCGGGTAGTGACTGGACGACGCGACGTCCGTCACGAGAAGAGACGTACCGCCGCCGCTGGTGAGGCCGAGCAGCGTTCGTAAGTGGAGGCGCGCGACGGCCAAGCGCAGGGGCCCGAGAAGCGGGTGCGGCTCGGCGAGGCTACGCGTCAACGCGAAGCCGAGCTGGGTCAGCACGCAGGCCGAGACAACGACGTCGAACGGCCCGGGTAAACGCGCGAGTAGCGTGTGCAACGCCGCGTCCAGCGCGCCTCGGAGCTCGGCCGCGCTCGGGGGGCGCTTCTTCCACTTGCTGGCGCGCTTTTCGTTGAGAAACGAGAGATCCACCGGCGCATGCGGGACCAGCCGCTGCTTGACGACGCTCGGCTCGCGCGACACGGCGCTGGCGAGGAGCGCGGGCTCCAAGTCTACGAGGTGCACCTCACGGAATGCCTCGGTCAGCTGCGCGAGGTCCAAGTCGTTGCACTTGCCGGCGCCCAAGACGCAGAGCCGTGCGAGCTCCGGGCGCGGCGCGGAAAGGACGACTCGCGTGAACGCTTCTCGGTGGGGGGCATACAGCTCCCAGTCGGGGCCTCGTGTGCTCTCAGCGACCATCTCGCGCCAGGATTGCTGCGCCGACCGCCATCGAGCCAGCGCTAACGCGCGTGCTTTCGCTTTTCACGGCAGGAGCTCGCGCACGTGCCGAGCGAGAGCAACGTTTCGGGAGGCACATTGCGCCGGCAACGAGCGCAGCGCGCGGAAGGAAAGCGCCAGCGTGAAGATAAGATTTGAACGCCCGTGCCCCCACCCCCGGTGTTATCTCCTCGGTATGACGCGCGCGGTCCGAAACCTTGCCCTGCTCATTGGTCTGGTCGGAACAATGACCGCGTGCGGCGGCGGAGAGAGCGGGCCGCGCGGCGGGGCGAGCGGCGGCATCGGCAGCGGCGCCGAGCCGCCCAAGACACCCACGTCAATGCGGACGGTCGCCTATGTGCCCAGTTACCGTGGGCAACTGGCCAACTGGTCCCGGCAGCTCGAGTTCGCCAACATGACGTACGTCAACCTCAGCTTCGTCGAGGTAGACGAGGCCGGCAACGTGCGGTTCCCCGACGCAGGCCTGCCCGGCTTCGTCGCGAGCGCGCAGGCCGCGGGAGCCAAGGTGTGCGTCGCCCTCGGCGGCGCCACGACCATCGATACTGGCGGCGTCTTCGCGACCTTGCTGACGGACGCGCAGCGCCCTGCGTTCGTCGACAAGCTGGTCACCTACACGTTGGACAACAAGCTCGACTGCCTCGACGTCGATCTCGAGGGCAACGGCGTCAACGAATACTACGAGGCGTTCGTCACGGAGCTTGCGGCCCGCTTGAAGCCGCAAGGCGTGGAGCTCACGGCGGCGGTCGCGGGGTGGTTCGGAGACCGCATCAGCGATCGAGCTCTGGCAAGCTTCGATTTCATCAACGTGATGGCGTACGACCTTTACCAGTCGAATCGCGTTCCGGATCAATACTCGTCCATTGCGGCCGCGACGGCGGAGGTCGAGAAATGGGCGGCGCGCGTGCCGCGCGACAAAGTCGTCTACGGCGTTCCATTTTACGGCATGCGCTGGCCTCACGGCGGCGGCAAAGCCCCAGAGATCATCGGCTACGGTGACCTGCTGCGCGCCGATGCGGCCGCGGCTACGAGCGATCGGCTGGAGGCGACCGATACCATCACCTATTTGAACAGCCGTCAGACGATCCAAGAGAAGGCGCGACTGGCCCAAACGTACGGTGGCATCATGGTCTGGGAAGCGTCGCAAGATGCCACGGGCGCCGCGTCTCTCTTTCAAGCGATTCGTGACGCTGTGGAGTGAAGGTCAGTCGATTGACTGCATATCTGACTGTTGGCTGACGGTGGGGGAGCTGTAAATCGCTGTAAATGCGGGCGGTTGTGAACTTTTGGCCATGATCAGCCGTGCGTCCAGTTGGCACATTGGCACAAGAGATATCGTGTTTCCTTCGACAGATCTCGTGTAGCGATCTTGGTACGGCCGTTGCTGATTGCAGCGTCGCCGTACCAGGTTGGGGACGGGTTTTAGGAGGAACAATTGAAAACATCCATTCGATGGTGGTCGAGGTTTGCCCTCATGGCGGGTATGGGGCTGACGACGCTGATCGCTTGCTCTTCGGATCGCCCAGAAAAGGTGGAGGACGAACAGCGCTTGGGCACGCTTTCGTTGCCGCTGCGCACGGTCTCGAGCACGGGCAAGGTCTACTTCCTACGCAACGCGTTCTTCGAGATTCGTAACTTGAACACCGGTGAGGTGAAGTTCATCTCGACCGAAGAGGGCCTTTCGGATTCTTCGCTGCTGACGACGCGGTTAGTCGCCAACTCTCAGTACTTCATCACGTTGCTCGACGGCTGGTTCCTCGAACGCTTCGACAACGATGGTGGCGGCACCGGCGGGTCCACCAGCATGGGGGGCTCTCCCGGCACTGCCGGCAAGGGGTCGATTCCGGTCGGGGGCACTTTCATCGAGGAG
Organism: Polyangiaceae bacterium; assembly: GCA_029266615.1. Lineage (GTDB taxonomy): Bacteria > Myxococcota_A > Polyangia > Polyangiales > Polyangiaceae > PMG-095. The sequence continues at coordinate 14,696 of JAQSWN010000150.1, read as the reverse complement.
GACCCGGCGGAGGGCGGCGGGGGCCCGGCGAGCGGCGGTACGTTCACGGCCGGCGAGGGGCCCGTGGAGCCGCCCATGGCCGGTAAAGGCGGAGCCTCCTCCAGCGGTGGCACCTTCGTTGGCGGAGCCGGGCCGGTGGCGGGCGCAGGACCCATTGGTGGGACCGGAACCGGCGGCGGAGGCCCGATCGGCTCCGGCGAGATCGTTCCCTCGGAGCGAGTGCGCTTGGTCACCGAGATAACGCCGCAGACGCAGTTCGTCTTCATCAGCCCTCAAAGCGAAAACTTCATCAACTTCCACTTCCGGGTGGGAGACGAGGTCATCGAGTTCAACAAGGGCAACTTACATATCTCCATCTCCGTGGATGACACCCCGGCGTGCATACCGCCGGAAGGCGCGACGAGGCCGGAGCGAGTGCTGCTGGACTCCAACGTGACGACCACGAGCGTGCTGACCTTGCGGGACGCGTTGGACGCGCTGGCCACGAACGGTGGTCTCGTCGCGAATGCAGAGCGGTTGTTCGACGAAATTTACGACAGCTTCTCCTCGGCTCCGGGCCAAGTCGCTACCGCCAAGCACTGCGGTGACGAGATCACCGACGGTCAGCCGAGCCTCAACGGCTTCCCCATCGACTGCGATCGCGCCGAGATCGCGCAAGTAGGGCAAATCGATGGGTTTCGTCCGACCGCGTTCGTGAACAGGTTGGATCTCGCGGCGGCGAACGGCGCTCACTGTGGCCAGCAGCGCATCGTCTTCGCCTCGCAGAGCTTCGCGCGCTCCCTCATGATCGTGGAGGCTCAGGTCCCGAACCCGCATCCCGAGCTCGGCCTGGAAGGCTGCCGACCCTTGGCAGAGTTCTGGATCGCGCAGAACGAAATCGACGATCCGCTCGAGCGCGGCCAGCGTCTTCGCCAGGCCTTCCTGGTTGGCGATGTCCCAGGGCTCGAGGACTTCGGTCCGTTCTTCAGAGCCGAGAACCTCACCGTCGGCAGCGGGCAGATCCGATTGAACACCTTCAACTCCAGCCCCTGGACGCTGCGGGAGCTCAAAGTGGCGCGGGACGGGGACACCCTGAGCGTGATCCCATTCCCGGTCGCCGAGTCTCCGAACGGCCGGCTGTGGGACGAAAATAGCGGGCTACCGCAGGGCGAAGCATGCCGGGAGAACTTCCTCAGCGCGATGGACGGTCTACTCACGAACGACATGTCAATCATGGCCTTCGTGGTCGACGGGGCGTGCAAGAACTCCGAGAGCCGCAACGACTTCTTCACTGAGGACTACCAGGCTCACCTGCAAAGCTCCCCCAACTTCCGCTCGCAGCTGGAGCAGAAGCTGCTCTCCGTCGGTAGCAAGCTATCGCCGGACGACATCGCCAACCGGGCGCGCTTTGCGGGCTCCTGCATCGGCTGCCACATGGAGGGGCGCGGTCAGTCCTTGGGGGATGGCGTGATTGCCCCCGGAGCCCAGGACTTCCCGATGGTGCTGGAGTTTCCGACCCGGTGCGGAGACGACGCGACACAGGACTGCTTTTTGCCGTCCAACGCGCTGACGGACGTGTTCTTGCCAGGGCGCATGAACGTGTTGGCCGCGGCGTTCGGTAACGTCGTGCCGAACCCCTGCACCGGCGGCGGAGGAGGCGGCACGGGGGGCACCTCCGGCGGCTTCGGAGGCACCTTCGGTACGGGCGGTTCTATCGGCACGGCGGGAGCGCCGTCTATGGGCGGAACGAGCATGGTCCCGCCCGGCAAACCCGAGCCTGCGCCCGTGATCGAAATCGAGCTGGCGAGCGCGGACCTTCCGGTCGAGCAGCTTCGCGAAGAAGACGCGGAAATTCGGCAAGAGTACGGCGCGGTGACCATCAGCGGTAGATCCGCGCTGTCCACGCACTGAGCTTGCTCGAGGGCTGCGCGCGAGGTGCAATGGCACGCCTCGCGCGCAGCGCTTCTAGCCTTCCGGCCGGCGTGCTTCCACGACCGCGGCGGCGACGATCAGCAACCCTCCGAGCCATTCGATGGGCCGCAGCTGGCTGCCGTTGATGAGCGCGGCGGAGATGACCGCCGTCACCAACTCCATGATGATGAGGACGGACGAGCGGCCCGTCTCCATGTGCGAAACGCCCCATTGCGTGCCGACGGTAGCCGCGAACAGCCAGATCAAGCCGAACGCGACGAGCTCGAGCCACACCTCCGTCGGGACGCCGCGCGGCAGCGGCTGCACGCCGAGCAGCGTGAGCGGCAGAGCCCACAGCAGGCAGCCGATGAACATCGCCGCGACCTTGTCCGGGACCGCTACTCGCGAGAGCTTCCGGAACAGCACGTTGTTGAGCGCCAAGGCTAAACCGGAGACGACCGCCAGCGCGTCCCCCAAGCTCGGGCGCTGCACGAAGACGCTCGGACCGCCGAGAATGAGAAACGCGCCCCCCAGCGCGCCGGCCACCGTGACCTTGCGCAGCCGATCCACCCGCTCCCCGAGGAGCAGCCACCCCCCCAGCACGCCCCAGGCGGGGAGCAAGTAGAAGAGCACCATCACCCGCACCACGTCGCCTTTCACGATTGCGGTGGCGAACGCGAGGTTCGCGAGCCCGCCCAAAAGCGAGAGCAGGAGCATCGCCCCCGCGTCCCGGCGAAAGCCCCGCGCGCGGCGAAGGAGCCAGGGGAGGGCAAGCGCCCCGACGGAGCCGTATCCCACGAGGGTGACGTTCACGCCCTGGAGCCCGAACCCGCCGAAGTACTTCAATGGCAGCCAGGTTAGGCCCCACAGGAAGGACGAACCCAGGAGGACGAGCACCGGGTAGACGGGTCTCGTGGTGGGGCATGGGGCAGGTTGAGACATGCGGCGCGGCGCCAGACTAGCCACGGGAGGTTTCGGGATGGAGCCTCCAGGCGCGAAAAGCCTTGTGCGGGCGTCGCGTGAGAGCTACCGGGGCGGTGACGTGATTGCCGTGCCCCACTCCGACAGGTTCAGCCTGCTCACGGGCAGAGCGAGCGAGCTCGAATGGCGCTGGCTCGGTGCGATTGGCTTGGAACATGGCCTTTCGCGCGGGGTCCTGGTGGCGCTGGCCGGGGAAGGCGCGGACACGAAGGCTTTGGACGCCTGGCTGAAGCACAGCGTGACCTCCGGCCTGCTCCGTGCCGTCGGGCCGACCCGCGCGCTGAGCCTGAGCAGCGCGCCGACCCGTGAGCCTGGCTATGCGCTGGCCCCCGACATGGCTCAGCTCGTGCTGCGGGCGCTGGCTCGACGCGGAGCGCTTCAGGAGGTGGCTTTGGCGACGCACGGCCTGCTCGGCGGCCGTTCCGTGAGTGACTTGGGGCTGGCGCTCCAGCTGGGCGACTATCGGAGCTTCGCGAAGCGCTTTTCCGTGGAGCGCCTGCCTCGTCAAATTCCGCTGCGCACCGCGGCCGAGTGGCTGCGCGTCAGCCTGTGCGAGCCGTTCGACGCGGCCTGGCTCGTAGCGACGTGGGGCGAGGACGCGCACGCGACGGCGATGCGGGTGCTTCAAAGCAGCGCCGAGACGGGCAGCGATTGTACGGGGCTCTACGAATGGCTGGAGGGACGGCTCGAGGAGCTGCCGGAAGGGGAGCTCCACGCCGAGCTCGCCGAGCTACTCTGTGAGCACGCGGCGCTGCGGGGGCGACCGGATGTCATTCCGACCGTCGCCGCGCGCTTGCCGCGCAGCACGGCGCTCGGCCACGCGGCGGTGTGGGCGTTCCTGACCGGCGATCTGCCGCTCGCTCAAGCGCGGCTGGAAGAGCTTTTTGGGGCTGCGTTGCGCCCGGGTGGTGGCGCACGGCGCGGGCCGCTGCCGCAGGCCGGCGCGGCTCTGCCCCTGCTCGCCTTGCTGCTCTGTGCGCGGGACAACGAGGCCGCCCTCGCGCTTGCGAAGCGGCTGATGTCGGTCGGGAGCAGTGAGCCGCAGCGCGCGGCTGGGCGCGCCTTCCGGCTGCTGCTGCGCTACCTGGAAGAGCCGGAGAGCGAGCACGAGCGCATCGACGTCCACGACTTGAGCGCGGACGCGCTGTGGGAGACCTTGCTGTCGGCGCTGAACGTGGAGCTGCATCAGAAGCAGCCGGAGGTGCGGGCGCGCTGGGCGCAGCACGTGGTGCGCAGCGCTGTCTCCTGGCACGCCGCTGGCTACCGATGGGTCGCAGAGCAAGCCGTCGCGCTCTCGCGTTCGCTGAGCCCGGACTACGCGAATCAAGAGCTGGAGCGGCTGGGCGGGGATATTGGCCCGGCCGCTTCGCGATTGTCGCTGTGGGACTTGGTGGCGCCCAAGCCGGAGTGGCAAAAGACGCTGCAAGCGCTGTCGGTCGTTGCGGGGACCGCGGGCGAGGCGGCGGAGGCCAGCGTGCGCGCCATCTGGTACGTGGACATGGCGGACGGCAGCTTGAGCCGTCCCGCGCTATCCGAGCACCGCCTCGAAGGCGGCGGGTGGAGCCAGGGCCGGCGGCTCACGCCGGGAGAGCTGTTTCAGTACCGCGATCAGCTACCGGACGAAGACCAGCGCGTGCTCGACGCGACGCGCGACATGGGTGAGGGCCGGCGCGAGCTCGCGCCGGAAGCCTACGAGCGGCTGATCGGGCACTCCCGCGTGTTCAACGGCGCTCGGGGCGCGCGCGTGGAGGTAGTGCGCGGTACGTGTCGCGTCGAAGCGGAAGAAGAAGCGGGTTACATCCGCGTCGTCGTCGAGCCAGCGGGCGCGAAGCTTGGCGTCAACGTGGTGCCGGAGGGCGAAGAGCGCTTGCTCGTCTACCGCGTGACGGAGGCCATGCAGCGAGTGATTGACGTGCTGCCGCACGGCGTCCGCGTGCCGCTCGCGCAAAAAGGCGAGCTCCTCAAGGTCTTGGGCGTCCTTTCGCAAAGCGTGGACGTGCAAAGCTCCGAGCTGGGTGCGGAGCGCACCGTGGAAGCCAACGCGACGCCGTGCTTGCGCTTTGCCGTCCACGCAGGAGCGTGGATGGTACAAGCCGGGGTGCGGCCCTTCGGCAGTCAGGGTCGCTTCTTCGTGGCCGGCGTGGGCCGGTCGAGCGTGAGCTTCGTCGGCGCCGAAGGGCGGCTCCGCTGCGAGCGGGACTTCGAGCGCGAGCGCGCCAGCGTGGATGCGCTCGTGGCAGCTTGTCCGAGCTTGCAGCACTCGCTCGAGGAGCAAGAGGGGCGAGCTGCGCACGAGGTCGACAACTGGGTGCTGGGCGAAGAAGCGGTTTTGGTGCTGCTCTCGGAGCTGCGTGCTTCGGGCATCACCCACGAGCTGGAGTGGCCGGAGAGCAACCGAATGCGCTTGCGCGGCGACGGGCGGTCGTCGCTGACGGGTCGGTTGCGCGTCGACAAAGGTTGGTACCTGGCGACCGGGGGCTTGCGGCTGGACGACGTGAACGAGGTCACGCTTGCGGAGCTCGTTCACGCACCGGCGCTGGCCGGTGGTCGCTTCGTTCGTCTCGAGAACGGCGACTATGTCGAGCTGGAAGAGCGCATTCGTCGCGTCATCGCCGCGCTTTCGGCCAGCTCGCGTGGCAAGGGGCGTGGCCCGCTTCGTATTCACCCTGGCGCGCTGGCGTCCCTCGACGAGCTCTCGGGCGACGGCCTGCAATTGGACGAGAGCGCCGAGCGCTGGGTGGAGCGCGTGCGTCAGGTCTCCGAGCAGGATTTCGAGCTGCCCGCGTCGCTCGTGGCCGACTTACGTCCGTATCAGCGGGACGGCTACCGTTGGCTTCGGCAGCTGAGCGAGCTGGAGCTCGGCGCTTGCCTGGCCGACGACATGGGTCTCGGCAAAACGGTCCAGCTCTTGGCGCTCCTACTGGCGCGGCACCAAGAAGGCGCAGCATTGGTGGTCGCGCCCACGTCCGTGTGCGGCAACTGGGCCCGCGAGGCGCGCCGCTTCGCCCCGAGCCTCGAGGTGCTGGAGTACACCGGAGACCGCCGTGACGAGCTCTTGGACGCAGTCAAGCGCGATGGCCGCGGCAAGCTGCTCGTCGTTTCCTACGCGCTCCTGCAGCAGGACCAAGCCAAGCTCACCGAGATCCGTTACGGGACTGCGGTGCTGGACGAAGCGCAGTTCATCAAAAACTCGCAGTCTTTGCGGGCGCAAGCCGCGTTCCGTATCGACGCCGGGCAGCGCATCGCGGCCACCGGCACGCCGGTCGAGAACCACGCCGCAGATTTGTGGAGCATCTTCAACTTCGTGAACCCAGGCCTGCTCGGGGATTTCGCGGACTTCAATCGCCGCTTCGTGAAGCCGATCGACCGCGAGGGGGGCGAAGCGCCCGAGGTGCTGCTCCAGCGGGTCATCCGCCCCTACGTCATGCGCCGCTTGAAGCGGGACGTGCTGCGCGAGCTGCCTCCGCTCACGGAGGTGGCGCACGAGGTGGAGCTTTCCAAGGACGAGACCGCGCGCTACGCCGTGCTGCGCAAGCAGATCCACGACAAGCTTTTCACGCCTTGGGGCAAGCGTGAAAACAAGCTCGAAGTGCTGGCCGAGATCACGCGCCTCCGCCGCTTTTGCTGCCATCCGCGGCTCGTGTTCCCGGAGGCGGACCTGGAGTCCTCCAAGGTCCAAGTCTTCTTGGACCTCGTGGAAGAGCTGCGGGAGAACGGCCACCGCGCGCTCGTGTTCAGCCAATTCGTGGACTTTCTCAGCCTCGTGCGCGAACAGCTAGAGGACCGTCGCATCGCGTACGAGTACTTGGACGGCTCGACCCCTCAGGCCGAGCGCCAGAAGCGCGTGGACGCGTTCCAGAACGGCAGCGCGAGCCTGTTTCTAATCAGCCTCAAGGCGGGCGGCTTCGGGCTCAACCTCACCGCGGCCGACTACGTGATTCACCTCGACCCGTGGTGGAACCCTGCCGTCGAATCGCAAGCGACCGATCGCGCCCACCGCATCGGTCAGCAGCGCCGCGTCACCGTGTACCGATTGGTGACCAAGAACACGATTGAAGAGAAGATCGTCGAGCTGCACGAAAAGAAGCGCAATCTCGCGCGCACGCTGCTCGACGGCGGGACGAAGGCCGAACAGCTCGGGACGGACGAGCTCCTGAGGCTGATCGACGATCCGGGCATCTGAGCTCGGCCGATGGGTCACGGCTTCAGCGGGGGGATTCCGGCCGGCGGTCGCGCGCGCTAGGAGCTTTGCGTGCTTCGTCTCCATCGCGCCTTCGGCTGCTTGCTGGCATTGAGCGGCGGGGCCGCCTGCGAGCGTGAAGCGCCGCCCGCACCGACGGCTCCGGTCGCGGCCGCGCCCCACCGCGTCGCGGCCGCCCTGAGCTCCGCGACCGGCTTCGAGCTGGTGGCGGCCCCCGGCGGTCTGCGGCTGCTGTGGGCGCTGGAGAGCAGCGCAGCGGGGTGGCTGCAGGTCGCCGAGCTCACGCAAGACGGCACGCCCCGTGAAGCTCCCCGCAGCGTTCCGGTGCCGGCCCGCACGTTGCGCAAGGTGACGGATCTGGTCGCGGCCCAAGTGGGTGAAGATCTCGCGCTCGCGTGGCTCGAGCAGGGGAAGAATGAGGCGCGCGCGGTCGCCACTTTCACGGCCGGTAACACGCCCGCGGGGCTCGTTGATCTGGGCCCGGCGGCGCTCGTGGCGGAGTCGGCGCGCGGCAACCTCGCGCTCGCGCCCGAGCCGCAGCAAAGCCGAGCGCTCGTGATGTGGCGCGGGCTCGAGGCGCCATGCGTCTCGAGCGAGCCGGGGCCTTGCACCGGCTTCACGTTCCGAAGGCTCCGTCCTGGGAGCGCGGAAGTCACCGGTCTGCCGCTGTCGGTGCCCGCGGCGTGCGCCTCGCACTCGGTGCAGCTCTCGGCTTCGCGCGGCCGCTTTCAGTACGGTGTCTGCACACGTGAAGGCGCGGACCCGGTCACGACCATGTTCAGCATTCAATACGATCCGGAGTACGCGCGCGCCGAGCCGCTGCTCCGCGGCTGCCTGCCTTTGGATACCGTGGAGGCCGCGGAGAGGCCCTGGCTCATCGCGGATTGTCGCGGGAAACGGCGCGCGGTGCCGGTCCCCGGTCTGGACGAGCGAGCGGAGGCGGAGTGGCTCGACGCGCCGCAAATAACCTGCACGCCGGAGCGCGCAGAGATTCGGCAGGGTCGCTTCGTTCTTGCGCTGCGTGAGCCGCGCGCGCGCTTGGAGTCCGTGCTCCCGGCGAGCTTCGCGCCCTCCGGGGGGCGCGTTGGCTGGACTGGTCGTAGCCTGGTCGTCGCGGCGGCGACGAGCGGGCGGCTGGAGACGCGCGCTTTTTCGTGTCGAGCCGGCAAGCTGCAGCCTCTGTGAGCGCTCAGTCGGCGCTGCGCGTGGCGCGCTCACGCTCCACACGAATACGCTCCATGACCTCGGTCGGATCCGAGCCGACCTGAGCTACGGACGAGTCCACTCCACTCAGGATGCGCGCTACGAGCTCTTGGTGCTCCCGCGAGCGCAGCACGGACAGGCCCTCTGCGCTGCCAACTGGTTTTTCGTAACGATCGCGCACGGCTTGGAAGCGACGCGTCGCGCCGCGCAACGTTTCTTGGTCGAGCTTGCCGGACTGCACGGCGCCCACGATGGCGTCGACGGCGCGGTGCGCGAGCTGGGCGGTGTGGCAGCACAAGAAGTGATCCACGCCGGCGTTCAAACCCAGCAGCACCGCTTCCTCCACCCCGTAGTTGTCGGCGATCGCCTTCATCTCCACGTCGTCCGTCACGACGAGGCCGTCGTAACCCAGTTTTTCGCGCAAGATGCCGGTCAATACGGCCCGGCTCATGGTCGCGGGGTGCCCGCTGTCCACGGCCTTGAAAATGACATGCGCGGTCATGAAGGACGCGATGCCGGCGGCGGCCCCCGCTCGGAACGGGGCCAGCTCCACTTGCTCGAGCCGCTCCATGGAGTGCGGAAGGGTGGGCAGCTCTAGGTGCGAATCCTGACTCGTGTCGCCGTGTCCGGGGAAGTGCTTGCCGCAGGCGGCGACGCCTACCTCTTGCAGACCGGCGGCGAGCGCTAGCCCGAGCGCCGTCACCAGCTCCGGGGTGCGACCGAACGAGCGCGCAGCGATGATTGGATTTCGTGGGTTGGTGTCGATGTCCAGCACCGGCGCGTAGTTCATGTCGAAGCCGACGGCCCGCACCTCCCGGCCTATCAACTTGCCGAGCTCGCGCGAAAGCTCGGCGCTGCCAGTTGCGCCGACCGCGCGCATGGGCGGAATCTCCGTGAACCCTGCGCGCAGACGAGCGACTTGGCCGCCCTCTTGATCGATGGCGAGGAGCAGCGGGCGAGCCGCGGTGGCCTTGATCTCCCGGTTCAGCTCCAAGACTTCCGCGGGCGTCCCCACGTTACGTGCGAAGAGGATGACGCCGCCGACACCGCGCGCGAGCAGCCCGCGGAGGTCGTCGTTGACGGATTTGCCGTAAAAGCCCACGGTAAACAGGCTGGCGGCTTGCCGTTCGAGCTCGGTACTCATGTGTTTCGGCAAGAAAGTAGCATGAGGACCCGTTTTACGACTGGCCGCTTCTTATCGCACCATGGCGCAAAAACGTCAGTTCAGTGGCGCTGCGTCACCATGGCTTGAACACGAACAGGGCGCCGATGGCGACGAAGCCGAAGCCTACGAAATGGTTCCAACGCAAGCTCTCACCCAAGTAGAGCGTGGCGAACGCGACGAACACGACCAACGTGATGACCTCTTGCAGGGTCTTGAGCTGGGCGGTGACGAGCCCGGCGCGTGCGCCGAGGCGATTCGCCGGTACCTGGAAGCAGTACTCGAAGAACGCGATGCCCCAGCTCACCAGCACGACCTGCCACGCCGGCGACGCTTGGTGGTGCTTCAAATGACCGTACCAAGCGAAGGTCATGAAGACGTTGGAGACGACGAGCAGCAAGATGGTGCTTAAGGTCATGGCTCACGGAGAGAACATCGAGCGGTAAGATGGGTACCGTAGGGTGACACCTAGGCGCGCTAGCGCGTGCGAAGCATCCACGCGACGGTTACGACGTAGGGTTTCGTGCACGGATTCGAGCGGGGCGGACGCGGGAAACGGCAGCTTCAGGTGCTCGCAAAGCCAGCGCACCATGTCCGCCTGGCGGCACGGCTCCAAATCACCCACGACGAACGTCTGACCGGGCGTGCGGGCGCTGGCGAGCAGGAGCTCGGCTAGGTCTTCCACGTGGATGCGCGAGCCGAAGCGACTGCCGTCCCCGGAGAGCCGAAAATCGCCCCGCGCAAGCCGAACATGAATGCCGCGCTCTGGGCCGTAGATACCGGGAGAACGTAGGACCGCGCCGCCCACGCCTCGAAAAGCCGCTTCCGCCGCGAGCACGGCGGCGTACTTGGGCGAGGGCGCTTCGGGGAGCGGTGTGTCGTCGTCGATCACGCCTTCCAAGTCACCGTAAACGCCGGTCGTCGAAAGGTAAGAGACCGCACGCGCCTTGCCGAGCAGCGGCGCAAACGCGAGCTCGCCCGAAGCGCTGGCCGGAAACGTGACGACAGCGTGGGTCTCGGGACCAACGCGCTCTCGCGCCACCTGCTCGCAAGACTCCGTCGTCGCCGGCAAGCCTTTGGATCTCAGCGCTTCCGCGCTCTCTTCGCTGCGCACCACGCCGAGCGTGCTCCGCCCGAGCCGACGCGCGGCTTCGCACACCGCGGTGCCAGTGAAGCCTGCTCCAAACACCAAAACGTCGACGCTCACGCGCCGAGCGTAGCGCCTTTACTTCGCCTCCGCGTAGCGGCGTATGCGCTCTCGCGCTCGCCCGACCTCCGAACGGACTTTACGCTTCTTGCACGGCGCTGGTGAGCGCGCGCGACAGCTGCAGGCGCACGCTGCGCTCCAGCTCCTTGCTGCGCAGCTCGCTCCCGTCCCAGCGGGCCTCACAGACGAAGGACCAATCCCAGGAACCGGCTGGACGGGTGGAGACGCAGATGGCGGTGCCTGCCTTCCCGGCGTCGATGCGGTACTCCGTACCGTCGATTGCGGTCTCGGCCACGGGGCTGCTTTCGTAGTTTACGCCATCATTGCTGCTCATGTGTTCAGTATACAGAGCCGGTCCGCGGCGGCAAGCGCCTAGAACGTCGCCCGGTACTCGTCCCAGAGCGTAGGTAGCTCCTTGCCGGTGAGCGCGACGAACGCTTCGTCGCTCCACGTGGCTTCGGTGGGAGCGAGACGCTGATTCAAGCCGTGCACCACGTCCGGATGCTGCTGGCTCAGGTAGTCCAAGAAGAAGGCGACGGTCTGCGAGCTGCTGGTGCTCCAGCTATTGGCGGCAGGTGCCGTCGCGCCTCGGCTCAAGTAGCCAGCTCGCAGCCGCACGAAATCGGCGATGCCAAAGCGGACCCAGCGCGTAGCGCCGCTGTCCTCCGGTCGCCCGCTGTTTTGATACAGAAACGAGCTCTGGAAGTGGACAATGCCGCTGATTTCCTGCAACACGTCCTCACCCGCGTCCGCTCGAGACTTCAGGTAAGCGTCGCTCAGGATGATGGCGCGATCACCAGTGCCGGCGACGCCTCCTTCGAACGGCCCTACGGTGAGCGACACTTCTGTCAACGCAGTCACTTCGGTCGGGGCGCGAAACAGCGTGCGGCAGACGGCGCGGGTCGCGGTCCAGAGCAGCTGCGCGGGTCGAGGCACTGCGTCGTCAAACGCTTTTCCGTCACCCATCGGGGTCTGATTGTCGAACGCAACGGCGGGGGTGCAGAGCTCCTCCACCCAGCCGTCGTTCGGTGGGCCTCCCGCTTCGGCGCCGGCGCCGGCGCCGGCGACCGGCTCGACCGCGAGAGTGCCCCCGGCGGGGCTGAGCTCCCCGGCTTGCCCGGCGGTGACGCCCGACGCCGCGCCGGAGCTGGCGCCGCCCGCCTGCGTTGGGGCGCGGCCGAGCACGAGCCCGCTCTCACCGTCCGCGCACGCGGGCGCGAGCGCGATGAGCCCTGCCAAAAACAATCGCAATATCAAAGTGATGCGCCCAGCGGGGCATGGAGCGGCTGGCTTGGGTGGCGTGCGATTGCGCTGAGCCGTTTGGCCGGACCCGGACATTATAGGGATCGGATGTCGCATCGTTTGCCCTCCTCCGCCGCGCTGCGGGTCGTCCCAGCGCCCGGGTCGGGGCAGGTGCTGGACTTTCCGAAGAGCGACTTGCCGCTCGAGAGCGCCGCCGACATTCCGCTCGAGGACCTGTACAAGCGCTTCGCGCCGTACGTCGCCGCCATCGCCAGCCGCATACTGGGCCGCGAGAGCGAGGTGGAGGACGTGGTGCAGGACGTCTTCATCGCGGCGCTGGGCGGTCTCAAGAAGCGCGACCAGCTGTTACAAGCCAAGAGCTGGTTCGCGACCGTGACCGTGCGCAGCTCGATGCGCAAGCTGCGCGTGCGCTCGCTGTGGAACGTCTTCGACCTGGCGGAGCCGCCGCAGTACGAGCGGCTCTCGGATGCAGCAGCCGGGCCGGAAGAGCGACGCATGATTGCGGAGGTTTACCGCGCCCTGGACGGCGTGTCGCCGAAAGAACGGGTGGCGTGGGTATTGCGCTACGTGCAAGGCGAGAGCTTGGAGGAGACGGCGACGCTCTGTGGATGCTCACTGGCGACGGCCAAACGGCGCATCGCGGCCGCGCATGCCGTCGTGAAGCGGCGCTTGGATGGAGGAGCCTATGGACCTTGACCGTCGGCTCCGAGAGGGCCCGCTTCGGGTGACCTCGCTGTGGAGCCCGGAACGAACCGAAAAGCTACCGCAGCAGATCTTGGCGCGTCGGAGGCGCCATGCCCTCATCCGCGGCGCGGCCGCGGTGTCTGCGACGGCCGCGCTCGCAGCGGGCGTGTGGCTGTGGAGTCCGAGCGAGTCGGAGTCGCGCGGCACCGGGCCGCTCGCGAGCGCTTCGGTCTCTCCGCAATTGCCGCAAAAGAAGCAAGAGTTTTCGCTGACGGACGGCTCGCGCGTGAGCTTGCTCGAGGCCAGCAGCCGCGTGGAGGTGCGAGAGCAAACTCCGGTGCTGGTGCGCACCCAGCTGAGCGCCGGCTCGGCTCGGTTCGACGTGCGTCACGACGATTCGCGCGTGTTCGAGGTGGAGAGCGGCGACGTGAAAGTGCGCGTACTCGGCACCGCGTTCAGCCTGGTTCGTCAAGGCGAGCTCACGCTCGTGAGCGTGGAGCGGGGCGCAGTGCGCGTGCAATGGACGGGCGGAGAAGCTTTCCTTTCGGCGGGCCAAGCGGGGTCTTACCCGCCCGCGGCACTCCCGCGCGCTTCAGCGGAGCCGCTAAGGGAACAGGGCGCCGGAGTCGCGGAAGAGGCGAGTGGCTGGCGCAAGCTCGCTGGGCGCGGCGCGTACGGTGAAGCCTTCAAGCTGCTCGGGGGAACGACGGGCAAGGCGGTGCGTGACGAGCCGAGCGACTTGATGTTGGCGGCGGACGTGGCGCGCAACAGCCGTCACCCCGCGGAGGCGATCCGCTACCTTTCGCGCGTCGCGGATGGCTTCCCCGGAGACAAGCGTGCGGCTCTCGCGGCCTTCACTCTCGGACGCGTGCTGCTGGAGGATCTCGGACAGCCCGCGAGAGCCGCGGACGCCTTCAAGCGCGCGCAGCAACTGGCGCCGCGCGGGCCGCTCGCCTCCGACGCTTTGGCGCGAGAAGTGGACGCCGCCCACCGAGCCGGCCAGCCCGATCGAGCCCGCCTGCTCGCGGCACGGTACCTCGAGCTCTATCCGAGCGGCCCCCAAGCTCAGCGATTGCGTAAGCTATAGGGGTGCGTCCCGGTTCTCGGACCTTTGCGCTCTGCTGGAGCCTGACGCTCGTCCGCCCGGCACTCGGGGCGGACGGGGTGCAGATCGACGTCGAGGAGGCGTGCGCGCTGGTCGACCGGGCGCAGCTGGCCCGGCTACTGGACGTCGAGCAACGTCGCGCCGTCGATACCGAGCTTCGCGACGCACGGGTGCGAGTCGCCTGCAACGGCGAGCTCGCGACGCTCGGCGTTGCGAGCCGCGTGGCTCCGTCGCCGTCTCGCGAACGCAGCTTCGCCGTCGCGGACGTCCGCGGGGAGATCGGCGCTCGCGTGCTGGCGCTCGCCGCAATAGAGCTGTTGAAGCCGGAGCCGGCGGAGCCGCCTGCGGCGCCACCCAAGTCCGTTGCATCAGTGGCGCCGTCGCTCCCCGTACCCCCGCCGGCCGTGCCCCCGCCGCGCCACGTGCGCCTACTCGCGGTCGGGACGACGCAGACCTTCGGCCTCGAGCCGCCGCTCTTCGGCGGCGGCATCGCGGTCGACTACTTACGCCTCTCGCGCCTCGCCTTTCGACTCGGCTTCGACGTCGCGGTCTCGGATCGCGCTTACGATTTGGGGCGCGCTCACGTGCAGCTCACGACGTTCAACGCGCAGGCCGGCTACTTGGCGCAGCATCGCGATTGGTCGGCGCGCGCGTTCGTCGGCTACCGGCTCGGTGCGGCGCGCATCTCGGGCACGCCATCGCCGGGCGTGCTCGCCCAGGGCGGCACGGTCGCCGGCGCTTGGGGAGGCCCGCTCATCTCCGGCGCGGTCGGGCTCGGCTCGCGCAGTCTCATCGCGGAGCTCGGCATGGAGGCTGGGCTCGTCTCGATTCCGCTCGAAGGTCGCGTCGAGGGGGACGACCCGATCGCGCTGGATCGCTACTGGCTCTCCCTGAATGTCAGCGTCGGCGCGCTTCTGTGAACGTCACTGTGCGGGCGAGGACTTTACAAAGAGGGTAGGGAGCCGGGAGATCTCGACGAGGCCCGTCCACGAAACGCCTC